>NZ_JARAVL010000052.1:0-47338 GCF_033792725.1 Streptomyces sp. PA03-5A
GGTCTCGCGGTCGGTGAGGCGGGGCGCCTCCGGGGCGTCGCCCGCGCCGGCGGCGGCGTCGGCGGCGGGGCCGCCGGCCCCGCCGCCCGCCAGCCGCGCGCCGCCCGTGCCGCACGGGCGAGGACCCGCGTCCCCGGGGGCAGGGCCGCCGTGGCCGGGGCGGTCGCGGTGCTGGCCGCCGTGATCTGCCTGACGGCCCTGGTCACCACCGACGACTCCGCCCCCCGGTCCGCCCGGGCCCTTCCGACGGCCCAGGGCGGCAAGGACGGCACCGCCCCGGACGGTCCCGGTTTCCCCCCGCTGCCGTCACCGGGCGCGTCCGGCGCCTCCGGGGCGCCGGAGCCCGCCGAGAGCGCGCCGTTCCCCGAGGAGATCGGGCCCTCCGCAGCCGAGCACACCATCCCCGCCGCCGATCGCGCACCGTCCTCCGCCGCGCCGCCCGCGCACGAGGCCCCGAAGGAGCCGGCGCCGTCCTGCACGATCACCTACGAGGTGAACGAGCAGTGGTACGACGGCTTCCAGGCCACGGTCACCCTGACGACCCGCAAGGACCTCGACGACTGGAGGGTCGGCTGGAGGTACTCCGACGGCCGGCGCGTCACGCAGATGTGGGACGCCGACTTCGCCCAGCGCGGCGGATCGGTCACCGCCCGGGCCAAGGGCTACAACCGGTCGGTGCGCGCGGGCGGTTCGGTCAGCTTCGGCCTGGTCGGCACCCGGCCGGGCGTCTCCGCCCCGCCCACCGGCTTCACCCTCGACGGCGCGTCCTGCGCCACCGGCTGACGAACCCCGCCGCGCCCAACGCGACCGGGCCGGAGGGGCGGTCACGATTCCGCCCCTCCGGCCCGTACGGCCCGCTCCCGAGGACTAGCTCAGACCGTTGTTGATCGCGGTGATCAGCTCACCGTTGCCGGTGTCGCCGCTGAACTCCCAGAAGAACGCGCCGCCGAGGCCCTGGTTCTTCACGTAGGCCATCTTGCCCGCGATGGTCGACGGGGTGTCGTAGCTCCACCAGTTGTTGCCGCAGTGGGCGTACGCGGTGCCCGCGACGGTGCCGGTGGCCGGGCAGGTGTTCTTGAGGACCTTGTAGTCCTCGTTGCCCGCCTCGTACGTACCGGGAGCGGCGCCGGTCGCCGAACCGCCCGGCGCCGACTGCGTGACGCCGGTCCAGCCGCGGCCGTAGAAGCCGATGCCCAGGTTGAGCTTGTTCGACGCGATGCCCTTGCTCTTCAGCTTCTGGATCGCCGCGTCGGAGTAGAAGCCGGCGATCGGGATGCCGCTGTAGGAGGTGAGCGGGGAGTGCGGGGCGGTCGGGCCGTCCGCGTCGAAGGCGCCGAAGTAGTCGTACGTCATCACGTTGTAGTAGTTCACGTACTGCGCGGCGCCCGCGTAGTCGGCCGCGTCGATCTTGCCGCCGTTGGTGCCGTCGGCGGTGATGGCCGCGGTGACCAGGTTGTTGGAGCCGAACCTGGTGCGCAGCGCGGACATCAGCGTCTTGAAGGACGAGGCCCCGCTGGTGTCGCAGGACAGACCGCAGGCGTTGGGGTACTCCCAGTCGATGTCGATGCCGTCGAAGACGTCGGCCCAGCGCGGGTCCTCGACCAGGTTGTAGCAGGAGTTGGCGAAGGCGGTCGGGTTGGCGGCCGCCTGGCCGAAGCCGCCGGACCAGGTCCAGCCGCCGAAGGACCAGAGGATCTTGATGTTCGGGTACTGCTTCTTCAGCTTGCGCAGCTGGTTGAAGCTGCCGCGCAGGGCGCCGGTGTCCCAGGTGTCGGCGACGCCGTCGACGCTCTGGTCGGCGGTGTAGGCCTTGTCGTAGTCGGCGTAGGAGTCGCCGATCGCGCACTGGCCGTTGGTGACGTTGCCGAAGGCGTAGTTGATGTGGGTCAGCTTGCTCGCCGAGCCGGAGGTCACCAGGTTCTTGACGTGGTAGTTGCGGCCGTAGACGCCCCACTCGGCGAAGTAGCCGAGGCGGATCTTGTTCCCCGCGGGGCCGGTGGGGGTCGGCGTCGGGGTCGGCGTGGGCGTCGGGGTCGGGGTCGGGGTGGGCGTCGGGGTCGGCGTGGGCGTCGGGTCGCCGCCGCCACCGCCGGTGCAGGAACCGCCGTTGAGCTTGCAGCCGCTCGGGCTGCCGCTACCGGTGCCGTTGAAGCCGAAGCTGATGCTGGCGCCCGGGGCCAGCGTGCCGTTCCAGCTCTTGTTCTTGCCGGTCCAGTGGGTGCCGGAGGCGGTCACGTCGGCGTCCCACGCCGAGGTCACCGACGTGCCGGCGGGGAAGTCCCACTCGACGGTCCAGCTGCTGATGGACGAGGTGCCGCTGTTGGTGATCGTCCACTTGCCCTCGAACCCCGTGCCCCAGTCCTGGGTCTTGGTGTACGTGGCGGTGGTACCCGCGGCATGGGCCGGCGTGGCCAGACCGACGAGCGCGGCGAACGGGAGCAGCAGCGCGGTGAGCCCCGCGGCGGCTGTGGTCCTGATGCGTCTGGTGCGTGGAGTGCGTGGGGTGTCTCCAGTGCTCAAGGGGTGCTCCTCGAGTGGGGGCCGACGGGGAAACCAGTGCCGCCTGGTGGGCGATTGACTCCATGTCATGCCCACCACAGTTCCCTGGCAGAGTAGAAAGGTCTGGACCAGATGGCAATAGGTCTGGACCATCTCGACCCCTCGGCCTGGAGCACGACGCCCCGGCGACCTCGCCGGGGCGTACGGGCGAACGAAGGAGCGCGCGGGGGCGGCGTCCGGCGTCAGGCCGGTTCGCGCACGGTGACCGTGTCGATGCCGATGCCGATGCCGACGTCGGGGCCGTGCCCGTCGAGGAACTGCTCGGCCCAGATGATCTTCCCGTCGTCGGTGTAACGGGTGCCCCACCGCTGGGCGAACTGCGAGATCAGGAACAGCCCGCGACCGCCCTCGTCGGTGGTGCGGGGGTGCCGCAGGTGCGGGGAGGTGCTGCTGGCGTCGGAGACCTCGCAGGTCAGCGCCCGCTCCAAGATCAGCCGCAGGCGGATCGGACCGGAGCCGTGCCGGATCGCGTTGGTGACCAGCTCGCTGACGACCAGTTCGGTGGTGAAGGCGAGGTCGCCCAGGCCCCAGTCCTCCAGCTGCCGGGTGGACAACTCGCGGGCCCGGGCCACGACCGCGGGGTCGGTGGGCAGGTCCCAGGAGGCGACCCGGCCGATGTCCAGGCTGCGGGTCCTGGCCAGCAGCAGCGCCACGTCGTCGTGCGGGCGGGCGGGGGCCAGTTCGTCGACGACGCTGCGGCACAACGCGTCCAGCGGCAGGTCCTCGGCTTCCAGGGCGGTCCGCAGCCGGCTCCGCCCGCTGTCCGGCACGTCGCCCGCGCCGTCCGCCGGCGCGACCAGGCCGTCCGTGTACAGCGCGAGGACGCTGCCCTCCTCCATCGTCAACTCGGCCGCCTCGAAGGGCAGTCCGCCCAGGCCCAGCGCGGGCCCGATGGGCAGCCGGGGGAAGCGGACGGCCTCCCCGCCCTCGGCCCCGCACCGCTCGCCGGCGGGCCGGAGCACCGCGGGCGGCAGGTGCCCGGCGCTGGCCATGACGCAGTGCCTGCTGACCGGGTCGTACGTCACGTACAGGCAGCTCGACCCGAGCGCGCTGCCGCCCACCCCGACGGTCGCGGACTCCCCGGCCTCCCGGGAGACCTGGACGACCAGGTCGTCCAGGTGCGCCAGCAGTTCCTCGGGCGGCAGGTCGAGGTCGGCCAGGGTCCGTACCGCCGTGCGCAACTGGCCCATGGTCGCGGCCGCCTCGATGCCGTGACCCACCACCTCGCCCACCACGAGCGCGACCCGGGCCCCGGACAGCGGGATGACGTCGAACCAGTCGCCGCCCACGCCCGACAGCTCGTCGGCCGGCCGGTAGTAGGTGGCGACCTCCACCGCTTCCTGCGGCGGGAAGGTGTGCGGCAGCAGGCTGCGCTGCAGCACGAGGGCGGCGTCCCGCTCGCGGGTGTAGCGGCGCGCGTTGTCCAGGCAGACCGCGGCCCTGGCCACCACCTCCTCCGCCAGGCGCAGGTCCTCCCCGTCGAAGGGGTCGGCGCGGCGCACCCGGAAGAAGAGGGTCACGCCGAGGGTGACCCCGCGGGCGCGGATCGGCACCACCATCGCCGTGTGGAGCCCGAGTTCGCCGAAGTGGAGCGCGCGGTCGCCGGCCGGTCCTGCGGCCCACTCCAGCTCCAGCGGGTCCAGCCGGGAGCTGAGCCAGGAGGTGCCGTCGGTCAGGCACCGGATGGGCGGGGTGTCCTCCAGGTAGGCGGAGACCGCCCCGATGCCGAACGCCGGCTCGGGCTCGCCCTGCCGCGCCGCCCGCATCCCGGCGCGGCGCAGCGGCACGGTGACGGCGTCGCCCAGCGGGCCGGGCTGCGGCTCCGCGCCCTTGATGACCGACTCCAGCAACTCCACGGCGACGTAGTCGGCGAGGTCGGGCACGACCACGTCCGCCAGGTCCTGCGCGGTGTGCATCACGTCCAGGGTGCGGCCGATGTGCTCGCTGGCCCGGTCCAGTAGTGACAGCCGCTGCCGGGCCCGCCAGCGGTCGCTGATGTCGACCACGGAGTAGCAGACGCCTACCGGTACGCCGCGCTCGTCCTCCAGCCGTACGAAGGACATCGCATGCGCCTTCTCGCGGCGTGGATCGGTGCGGAACCGCCCGACGTGCTCGTAGTCGATCACCGGCACGCCCGTCTCCAGGACCTGCCGCATCTGCGCCTCCAGGACCGTGGCGTTCAGGCCCGGCTGGATCTCCCCGAGCCGGCGCCCCATCCGCTCCTGGGAGGGGCCACCACCGAAGCGCTCCAGTGCCGCGTTCGACCACACGCAGCGCAGTTCGGTGTCGACCACGGCCAGCCCGATCGGCGTCTGGCCCACGATCCGCTCCAGCATCACCGGGGTCATCCCGGACGCCACGGAGCGGGCGGTGCTGCGGGACTCCGCCGCCAGGACCATCCAGCGGACGGACGTGCCGCCGATCCCCTCCGGGAGCCCGGCCACCCGTACGCCCAGCGTGACCCTCATGCCGTCGTCACGGCGGAGCCGCAGCACACCCGTCCAGCCGCCCTCGGTGCGGCAGCGCTCGGCGATCTCCGGCGGCCGCGCCGCGTCCTCCGGGGCAAGCAGGTCCACCGCGGGGGTGTCGATGACGTCCGCTGCCCGCCGGCCGAGCAGCCGCTCGGCGGCGGGCGGCCAGCTCAGCAGCCGCCCCTCGGCGTCGAGCAGCAACGTGACGGCGTCCGCCACGCCCGCGTCCACGCGTTCCTCGGGAGTCCCCATGGCCAGCCACTCCGTATCCGCCCGCAACGTTACGCTCCGCTCACCGTTCTTGTTCTTCCCACTCGGCGAACGCCGCTCACGGCGTCACGGGAAGAAGGAGAGCGGGCCGTCCGCTGCCCGCCCGGGCTCGTGGCCGGAGCGGGAGGGGAGGGTGGGCGGCCTCAGGAACGTGCCCGGCGGGGACGGGTCCTCGGGGCGGCCGGCGGCCCCCGCGGGAACGGGCGGCGCGGGGAGAGACCGGCCGAAGAGCACCGGGACGTCCATCAAGACCTCCGGAGTACGGCCCCCGTGTCCCCCGCGAAATCAGATTACTCGTCGGCCCCGGTCAGCGC
The DNA here is from genome assembly GCF_033792725.1 of Streptomyces sp. PA03-5A. NCBI lineage: Bacteria > Bacillati > Actinomycetota > Actinomycetes > Kitasatosporales > Streptomycetaceae > Streptomyces > Streptomyces sp. PA03-5A. The sequence continues at coordinate 5,615 of NZ_JARAVL010000052.1, forward strand.
CCCCGCGTGCGTACCGCCGTATCGCCGAGGGGACGAAGACCGCGAGCCGCCCGGATCGCCGACGCCCCGCGGGCGGCGTGGCCCATGGCTCATCCGTTCGCGGCCTCGGTGGGCTGGTCGCCGGCACTGCCGGTCCGCCGAAGAGCCCGCGGCTGGCGGCGGCCGACGTACGGACGCGGCGGCGGGGAGGAGGACCGGGGCCGGGACGCCTGACCGCGGGTGTGCCGGGGACCGGGTGCGGTGCGGCCGTTTCCCCGGCGGGCTCGGGCTACCCTGCTCGGAAGGCCCGAAAGAGGGGGTGCTGCCGGTGTCCGGGCGTCGACTGCGTGCCCTGCGCGCACTGAGGAACTCGGCGAAGGAGAAGGCCAGGACGGCGAGGTCGGCCCGTCCCGCCCAGGCCTCCGCACCGCCGGCCGGCGAGGGGGAGGGCCCCCTGGAGCCGCGGATCGCGGGCCCCGCGGCCGCCGCCGTGAGCAGCGTGATGGACGCGGCCCTGTACCGGGACGGCCGGCGCATCGCGACGCCCTCCTCCCTCGCCGAGGCGTACACACAGCTGCGCGCCGAGCCCGGCGCGATGGCCTGGATCGGGCTCTACCGGCCGAGCGAGGCCGAGCTGGTCTCGCTGGCGAAGGAGTTCGACCTGCACCCGCTGGCCCTGGAGGACGCCATCCAGGCCCACCAGCGCCCCAAGCTGGAGCGGTACGGGGAGACCCTCTTCGTCGTGCTCCGCGCCGCCCGCTACCTGGACGCCCCGGAGGAGGTCGACTTCGCCGAGCTGCACATCTTCGTCGGCCCCGGCTTCGTCCTGACCGTCCGCCACGGTGCGGCCCCCGACCTGTCCGCCGTGCGGCGCCGCATGGAGAGCAACCCCGAGCTGCTGACGCTCGGACCGGAGGCGGTGCTCTACGCGATACTCGACACGGTCGTCGACGGCTACGCACCGGTCGTCGCAGGGGTCGAGAAGGACATGGAGGAGAGCGAGATCCAGGTCTTCGGCGGCGACCCCCAGGTCTCCCGCCGGATCTATGAGCTCTCCCAGGAGGTGCTGGAGTTCCAGCGCGCCACCCGTCCGCTCATCCCCATGCTGGACGGGCTGCAGGCGGGCTTCGTGAAGTACGGGACGGACGAGGAGTTGCAGCGCTACCTGCGCGACGTCGCCGACCACGTCACGCACACCATCGAGCGCGTGGACGGCTTCCGGCAGGCGCTCGGCGACCTGCTCACCCTCAACGCGACCCTGGTCGCGCAGCAGCAGAACGCCGAGATGCGGGCGCTGGCGGAGGCCGGCTTCGAGCAGAACGAGGAGATCAAGAAGATCTCCGCCTGGGCCGCCATCCTCTTCGCGCCCACGCTCGTCGGAACCATCTACGGCATGAACTTCGACCACATGCCCGAACTGCACTGGCTGCTCGGGTACCCCTTCGCGATCCTGCTCATGGGCGTGGTCTGCGTCAGCCTCTACCTGGTCTTCAAACGGCGCGGCTGGCTGTGAGGGCCCCGCGGGCTCAGATCCTGGGATGCGCGGGCACGTGCGTGACCTCCTCGATCTCGTGCGCGGCCTTGCCGAGGAGCTGACGCGCGAGGTCGTTGAGCGCCCTGGCCGCCGCGAGTTCCTCGCCGACCCGTTCCTGGTCCGGGTCGGAGGGGTGCCGGTTGGCGTGGCCGTGCGACCTGACCTCCGTGCCGTCCGGAAGGCGGAGCAGCGCGGCGGCCTTCGTCCTCGCGCCGTCCTCCCGGAAGTCCATCTCGATGTGCCATCCGACGAGGGTCTGCATGACGGAACACCTCCAGCGGTCCCGGTCCCGGTGTCTCCTTCCAGCGTGCTCCCTATCGCGGAACTACTCCACCAGGGTGACGATGGAGCAAAAGGAAATCGGTCCCTGCCACGAGGAGGCGCCGTCATGACCACCGCACTGGACATCATGCATCCCGGCGCCATGTGCGTCGGGGAGCGGGAGAGCCTCGCCGACGCGGCCCGGATCATGCGTGAGCAGGACATCGGCGCGCTGCCGATCTGCGGGGACGACGACGTGCTGGTCGGCATCGTCACCGACCGGGACATCGTGCTGAAGTGCGTCGCCGAGGGACGCGACCCGTCCGAGGTCTCCTGCGGCGAGCTGGCCATGGGCCGGCCGCAGATCATCGAGGGGGACGAGCAGATCGACCGGGTGCTGGAACTGATGGAGGAGTACCGGGTGCGCCGGCTGCCGGTGATCGACCATCCCGCGCACCGTCTCATCGGCATGATCAGCGAGGCCGACGTGGCCCGCCACCTGCCGCAGGAACGGGTCGCCGAGTTCGTCACGGCCGTCTGCTCGGACTGACCGGGGCCATGTGGACGGGGCGGTCACGTCCGCCCGATCCGGGCGAGCGCCTCGTCCACGCTCGGCACCGGGCGGAAGGCCCTCATCAGCCCGGTGGCGCGCAGGATCCTCAGGGTCGGGGGGCGGGCGCAGACGAACTGCACCTGCCCGCCGTGGCCGCGGACCCGGCTCCGCAGCCGGCACAGGACCGCGAGTCCGGAGCAGTCGATGAAGTCGACGGGGCCCAGGTCGACGACGAGACCGGGGCCAGGGGCGCGGGTCAGCGCGTCGAGCAGCGGAATGATCTCCATCGCCGCGACGATGTCGATCTCCCCGCTGAGTTCCACCACGACGCACCCGTCGATCGTGCGGGTACGCAGGTACGGGCTCACCGGAGCATAAGATCACCGGGCCGATGAGCCGACCAATGCGTCAAGGTCCACTTCACTCGATCGAGTGAGACCTGTGAAAAGCTGCAAAACCCCTGTTCACAGGGGAGGAGAGCGGTACCCGGCGTCGCCGCCGGGTGCGCTCAGACGGCGCGGAGGACGGCGTTCAGCCGGTCCCGGGTGGCGTCCGGCGAGAGGCTGTCGGCGCGCAGCTTCGCCATGACGACGCGGTACTGGTCGACCTCCTCGCGCTTGTCGATGTACATCGCCCCGGTGAGCTGCTCCACGTACACGACGTCCGGGACGTCGGACTCCGGGAAGGTCAGCTGGGTGAAGGTCCCGCTGGCGCCCGCGGAGTACCCCGTGAACTCCAGCGGCAGCAGCTGCACCGTCACGTTCGGCTGCTGCGAGGCCTCGATGAGGTGCACGAGCTGGGCCCGCATCACCTCCCGCCCGCCGAACCTGCGGAGCACCACGGACTCGTCCATCACGGCCACGATCTGCGGGGCGAGCTCCGAGGTCAGCAGCTTCTGCCGCTTGTGCCGCAGGTCCAGCCGGCGCTCCACCTCGTCGGCGGGGGCGTCCGGGTGGCCCAGTTCGATGACGGCGCGGCTGTAGTCGTCGGCCTGGAGCAGCCCGTGCACGAACTGCGTCTCGAAGGAGCGGATGACCGAGGCGGACTCCTCCAGACCCACGTACGTCTGGAACCACGCCGGCAGGACATCGCCGAAGCCGTGCCACCAGCCGGCGACGTTCGCCTCGCGCACCAGGCCGAGCAGGGCCGTGCGCTCGCCGTCGTCCGTGATGCCGTAGAGGGTGAGCAGGTCGGCCACGTCGCGCTCCTTGAAGCTCACGCGCCCGAGCTCCATGCGGCTGATCTTCGACTCGGACGCGCGGATCGAGTAGCCCGCGGCCTCACGGGTGATGCCCTGCGCTTCGCGCAGCCTGCGCAGCTGCGAGCCCAGGAGGATGCGGCGCACCATCGATCCGCTTCCTGACTGCACTGTGGTCATTTGCGCCTACCTTCTCCCCGTGGCATCCAGCAGTCTGCCACCTTCGCGCTGCGTTCAGTACTCGATCGGTCACTCTCGATCGTCACTCCCGGCCCATCTGCCTCGTGCCATGCAAATGCACGTGCATCCGCCCCTTGCATCGGCCGCAGGCCGTACGGGACGATTGCGTACGTGCCGATACCGGGTGGTGCGCATGTGGACTGAGAGCTCGGCCGGGGTGCAGCCTTTATGGGACGGGCTGGTTCCGGAGCGCCTTTCGTCGTCGAGTGCCACCTCCTGCCCACTGCCGCCGCGTTACGAGGCGGTCGGCGACGCACGAAGATTCGCGCGGACGACCCTGCACGCCTGGCACTTGGAAGAACTCCAGGACGGCATCGAACTGGTCGCCTCGGAACTGGTGACCAACGCCCTGCGCTACGCGGTCCCCGAGGACGCGGCCCACGGGTGCGTCCGGCTCAGCCTGGTCAGGTGGTCAACGCGCGTAGTGTGCGCGGTGCGCGACCCCAGCAGCCACGGACCCGTCGCCAAGGCCCCGGACTTCGTCGCCGAGTCCGGGCGCGGGCTGCATCTGGTGGAGTCCTTCAGCGATACCTGGGGCTGGCACCCCCTCACCGGCATGGGGAAAGTCGTCTGGGCGCTCTTCCGTATGCCCGGACAGGACGACGGTCCGTCACATTGAGCCGTACCGGGGACGACCGCGGTCAGCTCGCCACGAAGTGATCGAACTCCCCGTTCTTCATCCCCACGATGAGGGATTCAATCTCTTCCTTCGTATATATCAGCGCCGGTCCGTCCGGAAAACGTGAATTGCGCACGGCCACGTCCCCGTCCGGAAGCGCGGCCAGCTCCACGCACTGACCGTTCGCATTGCTGTGCCGGCTCTTCTGCCACACCAGTCCGTGGAGATCGGACGCTGCCATGCCGTTGTACGTGTGGCGCATGCTTCTCTCCAGGTAAGTGCCGTGCAGGACAGGGGAGATGATAGCCAGAGACGGTGTCACGTGCATCTGCACGTGCAGGTGCACGTGCAGTCACTCAGGGTGAATGTAGCGGCCAATGAAGGGCCAACGAACCGCCCGCCGGAATTGCTCCCACCGTATGCGACGGCCCCGCCCGGGAATCGGATTCCCGGGCGGGGCCGTTTAATGCCGGAGGCACCTGAGCCGCTGCCGTCACTCCTGACCGGCGGGAACGGTGCCGAGCTTGCCGGCCTTGAAGTCGTCGAAGGCCTGGGCGAGTTCGGCGTGGGTGTTCATCACGAACGGGCCGTACTGCATCATCGGCTCACGAATCGGCAGCCCGCCCAGAAGGACGACCTCGAAGTTGGGGCTGCGCGATTCCTGGGACTCGTCGGCGCGGATCGTGAGGGAATCGCCGCGCCCGAAGACCACCGCCTGCCCCATGCGGAAGGGCCGGTTCTCCGGGCCCGCGGTGCCGCGGCCGGCCAGGCCGTACGCCAGGGCGTTGAAGTCCGCGCGCCAGGGCAGCGTGAGCTGGGCGCCCGGGTTCACCGAGACGTGCAGCATGGTGATCGGGGTGTGCGTGGCGCCCGGGCCCTGGTGGCCGTCGATGTCGCCGGCGATGATCCGGATGAGCGCGCCGCCGTCCTCGGACGCCAGCAGCTTGACGTTGCCGCCGCGGATGTCCTGGTACTTCGGCGCGATCATCTTGTCCCGGGCGGGCAGGTTGACCCACAGCTGCAGGCCGTGGAACAGGCCGCCGGTCATGACCAGTTCCTCCGGCGGCGTCTCGATGTGGAGCAGGCCGCTGCCGGCCGTCATCCACTGCGTGTCACCGTCGGTGATGGTGCCGCCGCCACCGTGGGAGTCCTGGTGGATGAACGCGCCGTCCATGATGTAGGTGACGGTCTCGAAGCCGCGGTGCGGGTGCCAGGGCGTGCCCTTGGGCTCGCCGGGCGCGTACTCCACCTCACCCATCTGGTCCATCATGATGAACGGGTCGAGGTTCTTGTAGTCGATGCCCGCGAAGGCACGGCGGACGGGGAAGCCCTCCCCCTCGAAGCCGCTCGGGGCGGTGGTCACCTGCAGCGCACGCCGCTGCACCGCGTCGGCGGGGGCGTGGACGCGCGGCAGGGTCAACGGGTTCTCGACGGTCACTGCAGGCATGGCCAGGATCCTCCTCGGATTGTTCAACGTTCAACATAGTTGAACGCTGAACTTCCCGCAACCGTTCCCCGGCCTTTGTCCGGTTTACGTGGGGTGAGGGCCGGATCAGCCGTACATCCGCCGCATGGTGAACTCCACCATCTGCTCGACCGCCTTCGCGTCGAACACCATCCGGTGCTCGCCCTCCATGTCCAGCACGAAGCCGTAGCCGGTCGGCAGCAGGTCCAGCACCTCGGCACCCGTGATCACGAAGTACTTGGACTCCTTGCCGGCGTAGCGGCGCAGCTGCTTCAGCGAGGAGAACATGGGGATCACCGGCTGCTGCGTGTCGTGCAGCGCCAGGAAACCGGGGTTGTCGCCGCGCGGGCAGTAGACCTTGGACGTGGCGAAGACCGCCTGGAAGTCCTCCGCCGACATCGAGCCCGTCGTGAACGCGCGCACCGCGTCCGCCAGCGAGGGCGGTGACGGCTCGGGGTAGCCCGCGCCCATCGGCGCCCCGCCCATCGGCGGCGCCGCCCCTGCCATCCCGTTCTGGTCGTAGCCGTACACGGCACACAGCGTATCGGGCCGCTAGCCCGGCACGGGAGCCTCGTGGAGTTCGAACCAGATCGCCTTGCCGTCGCCGAGCGGATCCACGCCCCAGGCGTCCGCCATCTCCTGCAGGAGCAGCAGCCCGCGTCCGGAGGCGGCCATCTCGCCCGGGGTGCGGCGGTGCGGCATGTCGTCGCTGCGGTCGGTCACGTCGACCCGCAGCCGCCGGACACCCGGCACGCCGAGCAGCTGCGCGCCCAGCACCGCGTCGTCGTCCGTGTGCAGCAGCACATTGGTGACCAGCTCCGACACCAGCAGCACGGCCGCGTCGACCTGGTCCCCGCACGTCCAGTCGTGCAGCAGCGCGCGGACCTCCTCCCGGGCCGCCCGCAGCTGCCGGGGGTCGGTCTGGCCGACGGTGAGCACGCTGCGCCGCACCGGGACGTCACGGAGCGTCCCGGCGGGGTCGCGGCGCACCAGCAGCAGCGCGATGTCGTCCTCCCGGCGGTCGGCGAACGGGCCGGTCAGATGGTGCGAGGCCGGGCCGTGCACCGCTTCGACCAGGGTGTCGGCGAGCGCCTCCAGCCCGTCGTCGACCGCGTCCTCCAGCACCGAGCGCAGCCGCCGCCACCCCGTGCCCAGGTCGTGGCCGCCGGTCTCGACCAGCCCGTCCGTGCAGATGAGCATCGTCTCGCCCGGCTCCAGGGTGAGCCGCGTGGTCGGGTAGTCGGAGTCGGGGGCGATCCCCAGGGGGAGGCCTCCGGCCGTGCGCCGGATCATCGTCGTGCCGTCCGCGAGCCGGACGACCGGGTCCAGGTGCCCCGCCCGTACGACGTCCAGGGTGCCGCTGACCGGATCGACCTCCAGGTAGAGGCACGTGGCGAAGCGGCCGTCCTCCCCGTCGGCGGAACACTGGGTGAGGCCGGCCAGGAAGCGGGAGGTCCGGGACATCACCGCGTCCGGGCGGTGCCCCTCGGCGGCGTACGCGCGCAGCGCGATGCGCAGTTGCCCCATCACCCCCGCCGCGCGGACGTCGTGGCCCTGCACGTCGCCGACGACCAGGGCGGTGCGCCCCGACGGCAGGTCGATCACGTCGTACCAGTCGCCGCCCACCTGCAGCCCGCCGCCGGTCGGCACGTAGCGCGCGGTCAGCCTCATCCCCTCGACCTGCGGCCGCCGCCCCGGCAGCATCGCGCGCTGCAGCCCGTCGGAGAGCTCCCGCTCCGACTCGTGCAGATGCGCCCGGGACAGCGCCTGGGCGAGCATCCGGGCGACGGTGGTCAGCACCGACCGCTCGTCCGGGGTGAAGGCGACGCGTTCCCTGAAGGCGGCCATCCACGCGCCGATCGTGCGGCCCGCGGCGACCAGCGGCAGGTACGCCCAGGACGACCGCCCGAAGTCCCGCACCAGCGGCCACGTGGCCGGGAAGCGTTCCTCGTACGCCTGCGGGCTCGGCAGGTAGACCGCACGGCCGGTGCGCACCACGACCGCCGCCGGGTACTCCGTGCGGAGCGGCATGTCCAGGAAGGGCACCTCGTCGCCCGGCCGGTGCCCGTGGAACCCGATGGCGCGGAGCCGGTCGCCCTGGACCCCGAAGACGGCGAGGCGGTCGGGGGAGAACCCCGGCATGGACAGGTGGGCGGCCACGCGGAGCACCTCCTCGGTGCTGTCCGCCTCCGCCAGCGCCCGGCCCGCGTCCAGCAGGAAGGCCTCGCGGGACCGCCGCCAGTCCGCGGGGGCGGCGGGTGCCGCCGCGGTGGGGCGGGTGCCGGTGCCCGCGCCCGGAAGACCGTGCACCGCGGGGGCCTCCTGCAGCGTGCCGACGACCTCCTCCGGCCGGCCGCCCGCGGAGGGGAGCCCGAAGGTGCGCATCACCACCGTGCGGACGACCCGTCCGTCCTCCCGGACCACGCGCAGCAGCGACTCCGACGCGGTGCCCTCGGCTATCGCCAGGACGACCGCCGCCGCCATGTCCACGTAGTCGGAGGCGTGGTAACGGGCCCGGGTCACCCCCGAATGGACCTTCTGTGGCTGGGGCGGAAGCCCTATCAGCCCGGCGCTCACGGCGTCGAGCTCCACCGTGTCGGTGGCGCTGTCCCAGCGCCAGACGCCCGTGCCCAGCGCGGCCAGCACGTCCTCGATGCGCATTCGCATAGTTTATGGTTTTCCGCGGCTTTCATACGAATGGGGTCGGGCGCACGTACCCCCGTAGACTGGGGAGGCCTCATCCCCGAAATCAGACGACTTGGATGAACGATGCATCGGTACCGGTCCCACACCTGCGGTGAGCTGCGCGCCACCGACGTAGACGCGGAAGTGCGCCTGAGTGGTTGGCTGCACAATCGCCGGGATCTGGGCGGCATCCTGTTCGTCGATCTCCGGGACCACTACGGGGTGGTCCAGCTCGTCGCCCGTCCGGGCTCGCCCGCGTACGAGGCCCTGAGCCACCAGTCCAAGGAGTCGGTGCTCCGCGTCGACGGACGCGTCGTCGCCCGTTCGGGGGAGAACGTCAACCCCGACCTGCCCACCGGCGAGGTCGAGGTCGAGGTCACCGAGCTGGAGGTGCTCGGCGCCGCCGACCAGCTGCCCTTCCCGGTCTTCCCGGAGGACAACGCGAACGAGGAGATGCGGCTCACCAACCGCTTCCTCGACCTGCGCCGCGCCCGCATGCACCGCAACATCATGCTGCGCACCCAGGTGATCAGCTTCCTGCGCCGCGAGATGACGGCGTTGGGCTTCAACGAGCTGGCCACCCCCATCCTCTCCGCGACCTCGCCCGAGGGCGCCCGCGACTTCCTGGTGCCCTCCCGCGTGCACCCCGGCACGTTCTACGCGCTGCCGCAGGCCCCGCAGCAGTTCAAGCAGCTGCTGATGATCGCGGGCTTCGACCGCTACTTCCAGATCGCGCCCTGCTTCCGCGACGAGGACAGCCGTGCCGACCGCTCGCCCGGCGAGTTCTACCAGCTCGACGTCGAGATGAGCTTCGTCGAGCAGGAGGACGTCTTCGGGGTCATCGAGAAGGTCATGACCGACCTCTTCGAGGAGTTCGGCGGCGGCCGCCACGTGACCTCGCCGTTCCCGCGGATCCCGTTCCGCGAGTCGATGGTCAAGTACGGCAACGACAAGCCCGACCTGCGCGCCCGCCTGGAGCTGGTCGACGTCTCGTCGGTGTTCGCGGACTCCGGCTTCAAGGCCTTCGCCGGCAAGCACGTCCGCGCCCTGCCGGTGCCGGACACCGCCGAGCAGCCGCGCAAGTTCTTCGACAACCTCGGCGACTACGCCGTCGAGCAGGGCGCCAAGGGCCTGGCCTGGGTCCGGGTCGGCGACGACCTCACCCTCACCGGCCCGATCGCCAAGTTCCTCACCGAGGACGACGTCAAGGCGCTGCTCGCCGCCGTCGACGCCAAGCCCGGCCACGCGGTCTTCTTCGGCGCGGGCGAGTTCGACGAGGTCTCCAAGATCATGGGCGCCGTCCGGGTCGAGGCCGCGAAGCGGGCCGGCCAGTTCGAGGAGGACGTCTTCCGCTTCTGCTGGATCGTCGACTTCCCGATGTTCGAGAAGAACGAGGACACCGGGCAGATCGAGTTCTCCCACAACCCCTTCTCCATGCCGCAGGGCGGCCTGGAGGCGCTGGAGACCAAGGACCCGCTGGACATCCTCGCCTGGCAGTACGACATCGTCTGCAACGGTGTCGAGCTGTCCTCCGGCGCCATCCGGAACCACGAGCCCGCGATCATGTACAAGGCCTTCGAGATCGCCGGCTACGACCGCGACACCGTCGAGCACGAGTTCGGCGGCATGCTCCGCGCCTTCCACTTCGGCGCCCCGCCGCACGGCGGCATCGCCCCCGGTGTCGACCGCATGGTCATGCTGCTCGCGGACGAGCCCAACATCCGCGAGACCATCGCCTTCCCGCTCAACCAGAACGCCCAGGACCTCCTGATGGGCGCTCCGAGCACGGTCGACGAGGCGCGGCTGAAGGAGCTCCACCTCGCGCTGCGGCTGCCGCCGGAGAAGAAGGCCTGACGGCCCGCACCACGCCGCGTACGCCGAAGGGCCCGGAACCGTACGGTTCCGGGCCCTTCGGCGTACGCGGTTCGGTACAGGCCCTTGAGCCTCCTGCCCGGTGGCGACGCCCGGCCGGACGCTCAGCCGTCCAGGGCGACGAGGGCGACCACCGGGTGGGCAGGGTCGCTGTCGTCGACGGCGACACCGCGGCTGTAGGCGCCGTGGTCCGCGCCGGCGGGCACGTGGTCGCCGGCGTAGCGGGCGTGCGTGAGGCCACCGGCGGCGCGGCGGCAGGGGTCGGCGGGGGGCTCGCCGACCCGCAGGGCCTGCACGTCTGGGCCGAGCGCGCCGAAGCCGGAGGCGGACAGGAACCGCTCCAGGCCTGCGGCGGTGGTGCGGAAGCTCAGTTCGAGGTCGTGCTCGCCGGACAGCCCGCCGCCCTGCGCGAGGTAGTGCACGTCCTGCGGGTCGTCGGGCAGTCGCAGGCCGAAGCGCCCGGCGGCCTCCGCCAGCGTGACGTTGCTGCCGCGGCACGCCCCGTCCCGGTCCGGGGCGGCACCGGAGCGGCGGTCGTCCGAGCCGGTCAGCGAGACTGCGAGGATCACCCCGGCCACCACCAGCACCAGGGTCAGGCCCACCGCCAGGATCAGCACCAGCGGGGACCTGTCCCTGACCGTGGTCGGCATCAGACCGCCTCCGGCTCCCCGCCGAAGCGCTCGCGGTAGGCGTCCAGGCCCTCCTCGGTGATCTTCGCGAAGAGCACCGGCGGGACGGTGAAGGGCGTCCCGGCCGGGACGGCGGCCAGCGCGCGGGCCTCCTCGGGGGTGACCCAGGCCGCGGTGTCGTCCGTCAGGGCGAAGGCCCCGCGCATGGCGGCGGCCGTGGCCGGGATGAAGGGCTCGGAGACGACCGCGTAGAGGTGGATCAGGTTCATGGCGGTGCGCAGGGTCAGGGCGGCGCCGTCGGCGTCCGTCTTGATCTCCAGCCAGGGGGCCTTCTCCTCCAGGTAGGAGTTTCCGGCGCTCCACAGGGCGCGCAGCGCCTGCGCGGCCTTGCGGAACTGCAGGTCCTCCATGTGCCGCTCGTACTCGGCGAGGAGCTCGGCGATCTGCGCGCCCAGGCGCTCCTCGGCCTCCCCGGCCTCCCTGCCCGCGGGCACCTCGTCGCCGAAGCGCTTGCGGGAGAAGGACAGCACGCGGTTGACGAAGTTGCCGAGGGTGTCGGCGAGGTCCTTGTTGACCGAGGCCGCGAAGTGCTCCCAGGTGAAGGAGGTGTCGTCGGACTCCGGCGCGTTCGCGATCAGGAAGTAGCGCCAGTAGTCGGCGGGCAGGATCTCCAGGGCGGCGTCGGTGAAGATGCCGCGCCGCTGCGAGGTGGAGAACTTGCCGCCGTAGTAGGTCAGCCAGTTGAAGGCCTTGACGTAGTCGACCTTCTTCCACTTGTCACGGGTGCCCAGCAGGGTCGCCGGGAACATCACCGTGTGGAAGGGGACGTTGTCCTTGGCCATGAACTCGGTGTAGCGCACGTCGGTGTCGACGTCGTACCACCAGGAGCGCCAGTCGCGGGTCTCGCCGTCGCCCGCGGCGTCCGACCACTCCTTGGTGGCGCCGATGTACTCGATCGGCGCGTCGAACCAGACGTAGAAGACCTTGCCCTCGGCCGCCAGGTCCGGCCAGGTGTCGGCCGGCACCGGCACGCCCCAGTCGAGGTCGCGGGTGATGGCGCGGTCCTGCAGGCCCTCGGTCAGCCACTTGCGGGCGATGGAGGAGGCGAGCGTCGGCCAGTCCTTGCCGTGCTCGTCGACCCAGGCCTCGACCTCGTGGGAGAGCTTGGACTGCAGCAGGAAGAGGTGCTTGGTCTCGCGGACCTCCAGCCGGCTGCTGCCGCTGATCGCGGAGCGCGGCTCGATCAGGTCGGTCGGGTCCAGCACACGGGTGCAGTTCTCGCACTGGTCGCCGCGCGCCTTGTCGTAGCCGCAGTGCGGGCAGGTGCCGACGATGTAGCGGTCGGGCAGGAAGCGCTCGTCGTCCAGGGAGTAGACCTGGCGGATGGCGCGCTCCTCGATGAAGCCGTTCTCCTTCAGCTCCCGCGCGATGGCCTGGGTGATCTCGCGGTTCTGCTGCGAGGAACTGCGGCCGAAGTAGTCGAAGGAGAGCGCGAAGCCGTCGTAGACCGCCTTCTGCGCGTCGTGCTGCTGCGCGCAGAACGCGTCGACCGGCAGGCCGGCCTCCTGCGCGGCGAGCTCGGCCGGAGTGCCGTGCTCGTCGGTGGCGCAGATGTACAGCACTTCGTGGCCGCGCTGGCGCAGGTACCGGGAGTAGACGTCGGCCGGGAGCATGGACCCCACCATGTTGCCCAGGTGCTTGATCCCGTTGATGTACGGAAGGGCGCTGGTGATGAGGTGTCGAGCCATTGCCGGCTGCTCCCAAGTCGCTACTGTGGGTGAGGATTTCCTCTACGGACCGTCAATATCGTATCCGACCGGGAAGGTCCACCCGTTCGCCCTTTCCGGCATGCGGACACGGCCGGGGCCGTGATCGGCTGGCCGGGTGGACGCGCCCCTTCTGCCGGCCTCCGCGCGACGGACGGCCGCGTGGTGCGGCGTCGTGCTGCTGGTGGCCGGTGTGGGCGCGCTCGTCGTCTGGCTGGTCGTCACCTTCGCGTCGGTCGTCACCCCCGTCCTGCTGGCCCTGCTGGGCAGCGCCCTGCTGGGCCCGCTGTACCGGCGGCTGCGGGCCGTCAAGGTGCAGCGGTCGGCGGCGGCGGCGCTGACCTGCGTGGCCCTGGTGGTCTTCGTCGCGGCCGCGGGGTTCGTGGTCGTCCACAGCCTGCTGGAGACCGGGGACGAGATCGTGGCCTCGCTCAAGGACGCGGCCCGGAAACTGCTGCCACGCCTGGGCGCGTCGGGGACCTCGCTGAACGACACCATCGACAGCCTCAAGTCCTTCGCCACCAAGTACGGCGCCCGCGCCGCCTCCGGGGTGGTGTCCGGCATCAGCATCGTGGGACAGCTCATCGCGACCGCCGTGCTGGCGCTGCTGCTGACCTTCTTCTTCCTGCGCGACGGCGCCCGGTTCCCCGCACTGCTGCGCGAGGCCGCCCCGCACGGCACCGGTCCCCTGCTGGAGCGGATCGCCCACCGCGCCTTCGCCGCGGTCCAGGGCTTCATGCGGGGCACGACGGTGATCGCGCTGATCGACGCCACGCTCATCGGCATCGGCCTGCTGATCCTGCGGGTGCCGGGGGCGCCGGGCCTGGCCGCGCTGGTCTTCATCGGCGCCTACATCCCGTACCTGGGGGCGTTCATCTCCGGCGCGGTGGCGGTGCTCGTCGCCCTCGCCGACCGCGGGTGGGTGATCGGCGTGTGGGCCCTGGGTGTGGTGCTGGCGGTGCAGGTGCTGGAGGGGCACGTACTGCAGCCGATGGTGCAGAGCCGTACGGTGCACATGCACCCCGCTCTGGTGCTGCTGGCGATCACCGCGGGGGCGAGCCTGGCGGGCATCCTCGGGATGCTGCTGGCGGTGCCGATCGCGGCCGCCGCCTTCGGGGCCCTGGACGAACTCCGGCGCCACGAGCCGGACGTTCCTCCAGAAGTCGAAGGCCCTCCGTCACATCCGGCCGGATAGGGGTTGTTTTTATTACCCGCGGGTAGCATCATTACCGCCTGGTAAGTGATAAAGCTGCGAGGACTGCGAACCCTTCCCGCCGTCCGACCGACCCCGACGGAGCCGTCGCCATGGGCCACTACAAGTCAAACCTTCGCGACATCGAGTTCAACCTCTTCGAGGTCCTCGGACGCGACAAGCTGTACGGGACCGGCCCGTTCGCCGAGATGGACGTCGAGACCGCCAAGGACATCCTGTCCGAGGTCGCACGCCTCGCGGAGAACGAGCTCGCCGACTCCTTCGCCGACGCCGACCGCCACCCGCCGGTCTTCGACCCGGAGACCAACACCGCCCCCGTGCCGGACTCCTTCAAGAAGAGCTACAAGACCTTCATGGACTCCGAGTACTGGCGCCTGGGCCTGCCGGAGGGCATCGGCGGCACCACCGCCCCGCCGTCCCTGATCTGGTCGTACGCGGAGCTGATCCTCGGCTCCAACCCGGCGATATGGATGTACTCCTCCGGCCCGGCCTTCGCCCGCATCCTCTTCGAGGAGGGCAACGAGGTCCAGAAGAAGATCGCCGGGATCGCGGTCGAGAAGACCTGGGGCTCCACGATGGTCCTCACCGAGCCGGACGCCGGCTCGGACGTGGGCGCCGGCCGCGCGAAGGCCGTCGAGCAGGAGGACGGCTCCTGGCACATCGAGGGCGTGAAGCGCTTCATCACCTCCGGCGAGCACGACATGGAGGAGAACATCCTCCACTACGTCCTCGCCCGCCCCGAGGGCGCCGGCCCCGGCACCAAGGGCCTGTCCCTCTTCCTCGTCCCGAAGTACCTCTTCGACTTCGAGACCGGCGAGCTGGGCGAGCGCAACGGCGTCTACGCCACGAACGTCGAGCACAAGATGGGCCTGAAGGCCTCCAACACCTGCGAGATGACCTTCGGCGACAAGCACCCCGCCAAGGGCTGGCTCATCGGTGACAAGCACGACGGCATCCGCCAGATGTTCCGCATCATCGAGTTCGCCCGCATGATGGTCGGCACGAAGGCGATCTCCACCCTCTCCACCGGCTACCTCAACGCGCTGGAGTACGCCAAGGAGCGCGTGCAGGGCCCGGACCTCGCGCAGTTCATGGACAAGAGCGCACCCAAGGTCACCATCACCCACCACCCCGACGTGCGCCGCTCCCTGCTGACGCAGAAGGCCTACGCCGAGGGCATGCGCGCGCTGGTCCTCCACACCGCCTCCGTCCAGGACGCGATCGCCGTCGCCGAGGCGGCCGGCGAGGAGGCCAAGGCCCTCGAGGCGCTCAACGACCTGCTCCTGCCGATCGTCAAGGGCTACGGCTCCGAGAAGGGCTACGAGCAGCTCGCCCAGTCCCTGCAGATCTTCGGCGGCTCCGGCTTCCTGCAGGAGTACCCGATCGAGCAGTACATCCGCGACGCCAAGATCGACACCCTCTACGAGGGCACCACGGCGATCCAGGGCCAGGACTACTTCTTCCGGAAGATCGTCCGCAACCAGGGCGCCGCGCTGACCACCCTCTCCGAGGAGATCAAGAAGTTCCTCGCCGAGGCCACCGGTGGCGACGAGCTGGCCGCCGCCCGCGAGCAGCTCGCCAAGGCCGCCGTGGACCTGGAGGCCATCGTCGGCAAGATGCTCACCGACCTCGCCGCCACCGAGCAGGACGTGAAGTCCATCTACAAGGTGGGCCTGAACACCACCCGCCTGCTGCTCGCCTCCGGCGACGTCGTCGTCGGCTACCTGCTGCTCAAGGGCGCCGCCGTCGCCGCCGGGAAGCTGGCCGCCGGCGCCTCCGCCAAGGACACCGCCTTCTACACCGGCAAGATCGCCGCCGCGAAGCACTTCGCCGCCGAGGTCCTGCCGCAGGTCTCCGTCGCGCGGTCCGTCGCCGACGGCGTCACCCTCGACGTCATGGACCTGCCGGAAGAGGCGTTCTGACCCGGCCCTGACCGGTTCCGGCCGGGACCGATACGGCAACGACGGCCCGCTCCTCCCACGAGGAGCGGGCCGTCGCGCGTCCTTATGCTTGAAGCATGAACCCTCAGCCCCACTTCGGCCGCGGCCACACCGACGACCTCGCAGCCTTCCTCACCGCCAGCCCGTCTCAGTACCACGCGGTCGCGAGCGCCGCCGAGCGCCTGGAGAAGGCCGGATTCCAGCAGGTGGCCGAGACCGAGGCGTGGGGCGCCGGGGCGGGCGGCAAGTACGTGCTGCGGGGTGGCGCGATCATCGCCTGGTACGTGCCCGAGGGCGCCGGACCCGCCACCCCCTTCCGGGTGGTCGGCGCCCACACCGACTCCACCAACCTGCGCGTCAAGCCGCGTCCCGACTCGGGCTCCTTCGGGTGGCGCCAGATCGCCGTCGAGATCTACGGCGGCGCCCTCCTCAACACCTGGCTCGACCGCGACCTGGGCCTGTCCGGCCGGCTGGTGCTGCGCGACGGCACGACGACGCTGGTCCACGTCGACCGGCCGCTGCTGCGGGTGCCGCAGCTCGCCGTCCACCTCGACCGCGCCGTCAACACCGACGGCCTCAAGCTCGACAAGCAGCGCCACATGCAGCCCGTCTGGGGCCTCGGCGAGGTCGACGAGGGCGCCCTGATCGCGTTCCTCGCGGAGGAGAGCGGCGTGGCCGCCGCCGACGTCGTCGGCTGGGACCTGATGACCCACGACGTCCAGCCGCCCGCCTACCTCGGCCGCGACCGCGAGTTCCTGGCCGCGGGCCGGCTCGACAACCTGCTCTCCGTGCACGCCGGCACCGCCGCCCTGGCGGCCGTCGCCGGGGCCGACCTGCCGTACGTCCCCGTACTGGCCGCCTTCGACCACGAGGAGACCGGCAGCGAGTCCGACACCGGCGCCGTCGGCCCGCTGCTCGGCAACGTCCTGGAGCGCTCCGTCTTCGCCCGCGGCGGCAGCTACGAGGACCGCGCCCGCGCCTTCGCCGGCACCGTATGCGCCTCCTCCGACACCGGCCACGCCGTCCACCCCAACTACGCGGAGAAGCACGACCCGACGCACCGCCCGATGCCCAACGGCGGCCCGATCCTCAAGGTCAACGTCAGCCAGCGCTACGCCACCGACGGCACCGGCCGCGGCATCTTCGCCGCCGCCTGCGAGCGGGCCGGCGTGCCCTGGCAGGCCTTCGTCTCCAACAACGCCATGCCCTGCGGCACCACCATCGGCCCCATCACCGCCGCCCGGCACGGCATCACGACCGTGGACGTCGGCGTGCCGATCCTCTCGATGCACTCCGCGCGCGAACTGTGCGGCGCCGACGACCCGTACCTGCTGGCCAGCGCCCTGAAGGCGTTCCTGGAGGGCTGATCCGCGGCCCCGCCGGTGAAGTCCGCCCGCCGGGAGCGGACTTCACCGGCGGGGACCGGTCATGAGATGCCCGCCCCGGGGTACACGGGTTCTACGAGTCCGTAGTGCCAACCCAGTTCGGAGGCGGACATCATGGGCATCGGCGGTTGCATCGGTCTGATCGCGGTGGGGGCCATCCTCACCTTCGCGACCGACTGGCACATGGCCGGGGTCAACCTTGACCTGGTCGGACTGATCATGATGGCGGTCGGCGTCATCGGTCTGGCCGCGTACGTCAGCATCTTCAAGAAGCGCCGGGTCGTGGAGCCGATGCCGGTGATGGACGAGCGCGCCCGCAACTACCCGCACGTGTGACGGACGTGCGGGGGCGTCAGGCGTCCATCCCCGCGAGCACCAGGGCGAGCCGGGTGTCCCCCTCGGCGGTCAGCCGGACGGGGACACCCCAGTCCTGCTGGTGCACATGGCAGGCCGGGAACTCGTTGTCGGGGTCGTCGTCGCACGACGCGGCCATCGCCGACACGTGCAGCACCCCCTCGCCGACGTCCCCGTTCAGGACGACGTCCCGGAAGAGGTCCGTGCCCTTGCCGGCCCCCTCCAGCAGCAGCTCCGGCGGTGTCGCGCTGACCAGCAGCCGCGTCGAGGGGCCGTAGCGCTCGTCGAGCTTCTGGCCGGCCGGGGCGGAGAACACCACGTCCAGCCGCAGCGGCCCCGGCGCCACGTCCGTCGCGGGCCGCTGCGTACGGTGCGCCGCACCCTCGACCCGCGCCGCCTCCTCCGGCAGGCGCAGCCGCGTCAGCCGGTGACGGGCGGACTCCACCACCACGATCTCCGCGCCGTCCACCACCGCGCCCGACGGCTCCCGCAGGTCCGTCGCGAGCGTGCCGACCTCACCGGTCGCCGGATCGAAGCGGCGCAGCGCGTGGTTGTACGTGTCGCTGACCGCGACCGACCCGTCCGGCAGCGCGGTCACCCCCAGCGGATGCTGCAGCAGCGCCTGCTCCGCGGCACCGTCACGGTGACCGAAGTCGAACAGCCCCGTGCCGACGGCGGTGCGCACCCCGTACCCCGCGCCGTCACCGGCCCGCTCCACCCAGCGCAGCGCGCTCGTCTCGGAGTCCGCGACCCACAGCCGCTCGCCGGCCGCCGCCAGTCCCGACGGCTGCGCGAACCACGCCTGCTCCGCCGGCCCGTCGACCAGCCCCTCGTTCGTCGTCCCGGCCGCCACGGCGACCGTCCCGTCCGCCGGGTCGTACGTCCACAGCTGGTGGACGCCCGCCATGGCGATCCACACCTTGCCGTCCCACCACGCCACGTCCCACGGCGAGGACAGGTCGGTCCCCAGCGCCGGGCCCGAGGTCGCCGACCCCTGCCACCACTGCCGTCCGGTGCCGGCCACCGTCTCCAGGGCCCCGCCCGCCGGGTCGAACGTCCGCAGCCGGTGGTTCACGGTGTCCGCGACGACCACGGTGCCGTCCGGCAGCAGCGCCAGCCCCTGCGGCTCGTTGAAGTCCCCCGGCCCGCCGATCCGCCGCACGACGGTCTCCCCGTCCGGCTCCATCTCCACCAGCTGGTGCCGGGTCGAGTCCGACACCAGCAGGTTCCCCGACGGCAGCCGCAGCGCCTTCCCCGGGAACCGCAGGTCCGTCGCCACCGGCTCCGGCGGCACGTACGGCCCGTCGCCGCGGCGCAGCGTCCCCTTCGCCGCGTGCTCCGCCTCCAGCTCGGTGACCAGCGCCTCCAGCGCGTGGGCGTGCCCCTCCCCGGAGTGCTGGGCCACGACGTAGCCCTCCGGGTCGATCACGGTCAGCGTCGGCCATGCCCGCACGGCGTACTGCTTCCAGGTGGCCAGCTCCGGATCGTCCAGCACCGGGTGGTGCACCCCGTAGCGCTCCACGGCGTCCACGACCGACCGGTGCTCCGCCTCGTGCACGAACTTCGGCGAGTGGACGCCGACGATCACCACGGTGTCGCGGTGCTTCTCCTCCAGCTCGCGCAGCTCGTCTAGGACGTGCAGGCAGTTGATGCAGCAGAAGGTCCAGAAATCGAGGATCACGATCGATCCCCGCAGGTCGGAAAGATCCAGCTGCTTGCCGCCGGTGTTGAGCCAGCCGCCCTTCCCGACCAGCTCGGGGGCACGGACACGGGCACGGCGGGGCTTGGGGGAGGAGGCGGAGGCGGAATCGTTCATGCTGCAAGGGTGCCACCCCGCGCGAGGGGCGATCGCAGCCGTGGGCCCGGTACAACCTTTGCCCGTCGTGGACCGTCTCTCCTGTACCGACCGTCCCTCGTGCCACGGCACGACCAGGGGCACCGCAGCGTTCCGCCGCGTCGTGCTCCCCCGTCCGGACGGGCGATCCAGACCGGCGCGGGCCGCCGAAAGGCCCCCGCACGCAGCAGGAGCTCGCATGCCCACGCGCAAGAACCTCCGCCTGGTCGCCGCGACGGCCGCAGCCGTCGCACTGACCGGAGGGCTGCTCACCGTCTCGGCGGGGACCGCAGCCGCCGCACCCGCCAAGTACGCCGACGACTTCAACGGCGACGGCTACCGCGACTTCGCCACCGGCGGCAGCGGTTCGGTCACCGTCACGTACGGGACCGCGAACGGCCCAGGAACCAAGGTCAAGACCTTCACCCAGAGCAGCGCCGGCATCCCCGGCACCGCGGGCGACAGCGGAGGATACGCCGACATGTTCGGCGACGCCCTGGCGGCCGCCGACTTCAACCGCGACGGGTACGCCGACCTCGCGGTCGGCGACGGCTCCGAGAAGGTGGGCAGCCGCGCCGCCGCGGGCGCGGTCACCGTCGTCTGGGGCTCCAAGTCGGGGCTGTCGTCCACCGCCACCCGCATACCGCTCAAGTCCCCCCACGCCGGATACGAGTTCGGCTACGCACTCGCGACCGGCGACTTCAACGGCGACGGCAAGATCGATCTGGCCGTCACGGACGTCGAGTCCGTGTACATCTACCGGGGCGGCTTCGCCAAGTCCGGCACCACGGGCAAGGTCACCCGCCACACCCCGGCCCCGGGCGCGGACAACATGCTCGAACCTGCCGGGCTCGTCGCCGGGAAGGTCACCAAGGACGCCGCCACCGACCTGTACGTCCTCGGCCAGGGCTACCGCAATGACAAGGCCACCTCGGTCGCCTGGTTCCTGCGCGGCGGTTCCACCGTCAAGGCGGGCAAGTTCACCACGTACAACACCTCGTCCCCGAACTACGGCCCCTCGGGCGTGATCGCGGACTTCGACAAGAACGGCTACGGCGACCTCGCGGTCGGCGACCACCCGTACAACAAGGGCGCCGGGGCCGTCTTCGTGCTGCGCGGCGGCTCGGGCGGCCCCACGACCGGCTACCGCCTCACCCAGGCCACCGCCGGTGTCGCCACCGGCGCCACCGGCGGCGACGCGTTCGGCACCACGCTCTCCGCGGGTGACACGAACCGCGACGGCTACCCGGACCTCGCGGTCGGTGTGCCCGGGGAGAAGATCGGCACCGCCAAGCACGCGGGCGGCGTGCACGTCCTGCGCGGCGGCAAGAAGGGTCTGACCGGCACCGGCTCCCAGTGGTTCAGCCTGCAGACCGCGGGCGTCCCCGGCGATGCCACGGAGTACTCCGGGTTCGGCTGGTTCGTCCGTCTGCGCGACCTCGACCGGGACGGCGACGCCGACCTCCTGGCCTCCGGGGGCAGCTACGACCCGTCGGGCGTGCTGCTGCCCGGCGGCACCAAGGGCATCACCGCGGCCTCCGCCCGGGTGATCCCGCTGCTCGCCGCGTTCCCGCAGTAGCGGGGGCGGGGTTCGACGGCGGAAGGGGCCCGGGCAGCCGCTCGCCCGGGCCCTTCCCCGTGCCGCCCGCGCCGGACGGCGGAGTCCGCCGGGAGGTCCGGCGGTGCGGGGGGCTCAGGGCCGCAGGTCGTTCACGACGTCCGTGGTGGCGACGAGGCCGGAGTGGATGGTGGGGGCGAGGCTGGAGCCGGCGAGGCAGAAGCCGAGGAGGACGCAGAGGATCGCGTGGGAGACCTTCAGCGACTTCGCCCGCAGCAGGATGAGCGTGATCACGATCAGGAGCAGGACCACGGAGATGGATACCGCCATGGCCGTATGACGTCACAGATCGGCGCCCGGGTGGGGGCGACACGCGCGGGAAGGGCCCGGACGCACAAATGTCCGGGCCCTTCCCGTTGCCGTGCCAGGGGCCGATCAGGCCCAGGTGATCAGGCGCTTGGGGTACTCCAGGACCGCCGCGACGTCGGCGAGGACCTTGGAGCCGAGCTCGCCGTCGACCAGGCGGTGGTCGAAGGAGAGCGCGAGCGTGGTGACCTGGCGGGGCTTGACCTTGCCCTTGTGGACCCAGGGCAGCTCCTTGACCGCGCCGAAGGCGAGGATCGCGGACTCCCCGGGGTTGAGGATGGGCGTGCCGGTGTCGATGCCGAAGACGCCGACGTTGGTGATGGTGACCGTGCCGCCCTGCATGTCGGCCGGCGAGGTCTTGCCCTCACGGGCCGTGGCGACCAGGTCACCGAGGGCGGACGCCAGTTCGGGCAGGGTCTTGCCCTGGGCGTCCTTGATGTTGGGGACGATCAGCCCGCGCGGGGTTGCGGCGGCGATGCCCAGGTTGACGTAGCCCTTGTGGACGATCTCCTGGTTGGCCTCGTCCCAGGCGGCGTTGACCTCCGGGTTGCGGCGGATCGCGACCAGCAGGGCCTTGGCGACCAGCAGGAGCGGGCTGACCTTGAGCCCGGCGAAGGCCGGGTCGGTCTTGAGCTCCTGCACGAGCCGCATGGTCCGGGTGATGTCGAAGGTGACGAACTCGGTCACGTGCGGCGCGGTGAAGGCACTGGCGACCATGGCCGCGGCCGTCGCCTTCCGGACGCCCTTGATCGGGACGCGGGTCTCCAGCGCGCCCGCGGCGGGTGCCAGGGCGGCGGGAGCCGGTACCGCCACCGGGGCGGCGGTGACCTGCGCGGGGGCGACCGGCGCGGCGGTGGGGGCCGCCGCCTTCTGGACGTCCTCGCGGGTGATCGTGCCCTGCGGCCCGGTCGGGGTGACCGCGGCCAGGTCCACGCCCAGGTCCTTGGCGAGCTTGCGCACCGGCGGCTTGGCCAGCGGGCGGACCTCGGCGGGGGCGAACCCGGCGTGGGCCGCCGGGGCCGGGGCTGCGGCGGCCGGCGCCGGGGCGTGGCCGTTGAGCTCGCCCTGGACGGCCTGCTGCGCCCCGGTCTGCGCCGGCACGGCGGGCTGCTTGCGCGCCCGGCGCTTGGTCGACGAGGCGGCGACGCCGTAGCCGACCAGCACGGGCTGGCGCTTCTGCGCCGGCTCCGCGGCGGGGGCCGGCGCGGCGGCCGGCTCCGGTGCGGTCCCGGCGGCCGGTTCGCCGCCCTCGCCCTCACCGGTGTCGACGGCGATGATCACGGTGCCGACGTCGACGGTCTCCCCCTCGGGGAAGCGCAGCTCGTGCACCACCCCGTCGAACGGGATCGGAAGCTCGACCGCGGCCTTGGCGGTCTCCACCTCGCAGACCACCTGGCCGTCGGTGACGGTGTCGCCGGGCTTGACGTACCACTTGAGGATCTCGGCCTCGGTGAGTCCCTCGCCGACGTCCGGCATCTTGAACTCACGGAAGCGCTGCGGTGCTGCCACTGTCGTCACAACCCTCTCCTCAGAACGCCAGCGATCGGTCGACGGCGTCCAGCACCCGGTCCAGGCCGGGCAGGTACTCCTCCTCCACCCGGGCCGGCGGGTACGGGGCGTGGAAGCCGCCGACCCTCAGCACCGGGGCCTCCAGGTGGTAGAAGCACCGCTCGGTGATGCGGGCCGCGATCTCCGCGCCCATGCCGAGCTGCACCGGCGCCTCGTGCACGACGACCAGGCGGCGGGTCTTCTCCACCGACGCCTGGACGGCGTCGAAGTCGAGCGGGGACAGCGACCGCAGGTCCACGACCTCCAGGCTACGGCCCTCCTCGGCGGCCGCGGCGGCCGCCTCCAGGCAGACCTTCACCATGGGGCCGTACGCGGCCAGGGTGAGGTCGGTGCCCTCCCGGGCGGTACGGGCCCTGTGGAGCGGCGCGGGGATGCCGTCGGTGTCGACCTCGCCCTTGTCCCAGTAGCGGCGCTTGGGCTCGAGGAAGATCACCGGATCGTCGGAGTCGATCGCCTGCTGCAGCATCCAGTAGGCGTCCTGCGGGGTCGACGGGGAGACGACCTTGAGCCCGGCGGTGTGCGCGAAGTACGCCTCGGGCGACTCGCTGTGGTGCTCGACGGCGCCGATGCCGCCGCCGTAGGGGATGCGGATGACGACCGGGAGCTTGATCTTGCCCAGGGCGCGCGCGTGCATCTTGGCGAGCTGGGTGACGATCTGGTCGTACGCGGGGAAGACGAAGCCGTCGAACTGGATCTCCACGACGGGGCGGTAGCCGCGCAGGGCCAGGCCGATCGCGGTGCCGACGATGCCGGACTCCGCGAGCGGGGTGTCGATCACCCGCTGCTCGCCGAAGTCCTTGTGCAGGCCGTCGGTGATCCGGAAGACACCGCCGAGCTTGCCGATGTCCTCACCCATGAGGACGACCTTGGGGTCGGTCTCCAGGGACTTGCGCAGTGCCTCGTTGAGGGCCTTGGCGATGGTCATCGTTGCCATGGTCAGTGACCCTCCGTGCTGTCGGCGAAGGACGCCTGGTACTCCGCGAACTGGGCGCGCTCCTCGTCGACGAGGGCGTGGCCGTCGGCGTAGATGTTCTCGAAGATCGACATGGGGTCGGGGTCGGGCATGGCGCGCACGGCCTCGCGGACCCGCTTGCCGAGCGCCTCGCTCTCCTCCTCGACACCGGCGAAGAAGGCCTCGTCGGCGATGCCGTCCTTCTCCAGGTAGCTGCGCAGCCGCAGGATCGGGTCCTTGTGCTCCCACTGCTCGCGCTCCTCGTCGAGGCGGTAGCGGGTGGGGTCGTCGGACGTGGTGTGGGCGCCCATGCGGTAGGTGAAGGCCTCGACGAGCATCGGGCCCTGGCCGGAACGGGCGTGCTCCAGGGCGGCACGGGTGACCGCGAGGACCGCGAGGACGTCGTTGCCGTCGACCCGCACGCCGGGGAAGCCGAAGCCGGCGGCGCGCTGGTAGATCGGGACGCGGCTCTGCTTCTCGGTGGGCTCGGAGATCGCCCACTGGTTGTTCTGGCAGAAGAAGACCACGGGGGCGTTGTAGACGGCGGCGAAGGTGAAGGCCTCCGCGACGTCGCCCTGGCTGGAGGCACCGTCGCCGAAGTAGGCGATGACGGCGGAGTCCGCGCCGTCCTTGCTGATGCCCATCGCGTAGCCGGTCGCGTGCAGCGTCTGGGAGCCGATCACGATCGTGTACAGGTGGAAGTTGTTCTCGTTCGGGTCCCAGCCGCCGTGGTTCACCCCGCGGAACATGCCGAGCAGGTTGACCGGGTCCACCCCGCGGCACCAGGCGACGCCGTGCTCGCGGTAGGTAGGAAAGACGTAGTCGTCCGGCCTGGTGGCCCGCCCGGAGCCGATCTGTGCGGCCTCCTGGCCCAGCAGCGACGCCCACAGACCCAGTTCGCCCTGGCGCTGCAGGGAGGTGGCCTCCGCGTCGAACCGGCGGGTCAGGACCATGTCCCGGTACAGACCGCGCAGCTCTTCGGGGCTCAGGTCGATGGAGTACTCACTGTGCTGGACGCGCTCGCCCTCGGGGGTCAGGAGCTGCACCAGCTCCGGCTCGCCCTCACGGCGCTTCGCTCCACCGCGCGTGCCCGTACGGGGCGTACGGGGCTTCGCGGCAGTGCTTTTCACGCTCACGCTTGCTCCTCCGTCTGTCCGGCCCCCGGGATCCGCCGGCGGCCAGTGCGGCTCCTGCCCGACTCGTCGCGGCGCACGGGGTGTGTGCGGCACGGCCGAGCCGGGAGTGTTGGTCGACCCGGCAGGCAGCCCTGCGAAGTGAACGTTACCCACACCTCCCGCTTTCGCGCGAAGGGTGTTCTACCTGCGGTTTTGTTTGGATTTCCTAGTAAATGGGCGTTCTCGCAGGCCACCGGGACAACGGCACGGTATCCCGAGGATCGATTCTTCGTAAGAGGTCGGCGCGGGTCGCGTGTGCAACGCTGAAGTTGTGACCGAAAAGTCGGTAATCATGGTGTTCCTACTGGACGACCACGAAGTCGTCCGGCGGGGGGTGCACGAGCTCCTCGCCGCCGAGGACGGGATCGAGGTCGTCGGCGAGGCCGGCACGGCCGCCGAGGCGCTGGCCCGGATACCGGCCGTGCGGCCCGACGTGGCGGTGCTGGACGTCCGGCTGCCGGACGGCAGCGGCGTCGAGGTGTGCCGGGAGATCCGCTCCTCGCAGCCCGGCGTCGCGTGCCTGATGCTCACCTCCTACGCGGACGACGAGGCGCTCTTCGACGCGATCATGGCGGGCGCGTCGGGCTACGTGCTGAAGGACATCCGCGCCACCGACCTGGTCGGCGCCGTGCGGGACGTCGCCGCCGGCCGGTCACTGCTGGACCCGGTCGCCACCGCCCGTGTCCTGGAGCGCCTGCGCGGCGGCGGGGAACGCCAGGAGGGCCGCCTCGCCGACCTGACCGACCAGGAGAAGCGGATCCTCGACCTCATCGGCGAGGGCCTCACCAACCGGCAGATCGGCGACCGGCTGCACCTCGCGGAGAAGACGGTCAAGAACTACGTCTCCTCCCTGCTCGCCAAGCTCGGGATGCAGCGGCGCACCCAGGCCGCCGCCTACGTCGCCCGGCTGCGCAGCGGCGGCTCGTCGGGCCCGGACACGGGAGCGGGGACGGGCCCGGGTCCGTCCGGATCCTGACGGTCCGGATCCCGGCACCGGCGACCCACGTACCAGTCCGTATGCCGGACGTGGGCTGCTGGCGCATACGTCTTGTATCTATGATGTGCGCATCATGACCCGGAGCCCCGTCGCGACCGCCGGCACCACCGCCGAGCCGGCCGCCAAGCAGCCGCCCGCCGCCGAGCGGGTCTACACGCACGTCAAACAGGCGGTCCTCGACCGCCGCTACGAGGGCGGCACCCTCCTGAGCGAGGGCGAGCTGGCCGAGGCCGTGGGCGTCTCGCGCACCCCGGTCCGCGAGGCGCTGCTGCGCCTGGAGGCCGAGGGCCTGCTGAAGCTCTACCCGAAGAAGGGCGCCCTGGTGCTGCCGGTCTCCGCGCAGGAGATCGCGGACGTGGTGGAGACCCGGCTGCTCGTGGAGCGCCACGCGGTGATGAAGGTGGTGCCCGCCCCGGAGCGGCTGCTGACCCGCCTGGAGGAGCTGCTGGACGAGCAGCGCGGGCACGCCGCGACGGGCGACCTGGCCGCCTTCGCGGCGGCCGACCGCTGCTTCCACGCCGAGATCGTGCGCGCCGCGGGCAACCGCATCCTGGCGCACCTGTACGACCAGTTGAGGGACCGTCAGCTGCGCATGGGGGTGGCGACGATGCACGCGGAGCCGGGCCGGATCGCCAAGAACGTCGCCGAACACACCGAGATCCTCCACGCGTTGCGCGCGGGGGACGCCGCCCTGGCGGCCACGCTGGTCGAACGGCACGTCAGCTGGGTGAACCACCTGGCCAGGGGGGAGTGATGGCAGCGAGCGCCACCCCGGCCGGCGAACCGCCCGGCGGCACCAGGGCGGTCGCGGTCTGGAGCATCGGCACCCTCGTCTACACGGTCGCGGTCGTGCACCGCACCAGCCTCGGCGTCGCCGGGATCGACGCCGCGGAGCGCTTCCACATCGGTGCCTCGGCGCTGTCCACCTTCTCCATCCTGCAGGTGCTGGTCTACGCGGGCATGCAGATACCCGTGGGCCTGATGGTCGACCGCCTCGGCACCAAGAGGGTGCTGAGCATCGGCATCGTCCTGTTCACCCTGGGCCAGCTCGGCTTCGCCCTCTCCCACACCTACGGCACGGCCCTGGCCGCCCGCGCGGTGCTGGGCTGCGGCGACGCCATGACCTTCGTGAGCGTGCTGCGGCTGGGCTCGCGCTGGTTCCCGGCCCGCCGCGGGCCGATGATCGCGCAGGGTGCCGCGCTGTTCGGCGTGGCGGGCAACCTGCTGAGCACCGTGCTGCTCGCGCGGCTGCTGCACTCCGCGGGCTGGACCCCCACCTTCGTCGGCACGGCGCTGGGCGGCGCGCTCGTCCTCGTCCTGGTGCTGGCCTTCATGAAGGACCACCCCGAGGGTTTCGAACCGGCGCCCGTGGAGCACCCCGGACGCGGCTACGTGAAGCGGCAGATCGCCGCCGCCTGGCGGGAGCCCGGCACCCGGCTGGGGATGTGGACGCACTTCACCACCCAGTTCTCCGGGATGGTCTTCCTGCTGCTGTGGGGCCTGCCGTACCTCGTCGAGGCCCAGGGGCTGTCCCGCGAGACGGCCGGCACCCTGCTGACGGTCGTCGTGATCGCCAACATGGTCTTCGGGATGCTCTTCGGGCAGATCATCGGCCGCCACCACGGTGCCCGGATGCCGCTCACCCTGGGCGTCGTCGGGGCGACCGCGGTGATGTGGGCGGTGGTCCTGGTCTGGCCCGCGGACCACGCCCCGCTGTGGCTGCTCGTGCTGCTCTGCGTCGTGCTGGGCACCTGCGGCCCGGCGTCGATGATCGGCTTCGACTTCGCGCGCCCGGCGAACCCGCCCGAGCGCTTCGGCACGGCCTCCGGCATCGTCAACATCGGCGGCTTCACCGCCTCGATGGCCGCGCTGCTGGCCATCGGCGTCCTTCTGGACGCCAGCGGCGACGACTACCGGGTGGCGTGGAGCAGCGTGTTCGTCCTGCAGGCGCTCGGCCTGGTCCAGATCCTGCGGCTGCGCGGCCGGGCGGCGCGGCTGGAGCGGCAGCGCATCGCGGTCAGCCGCGTCGAGAGCGTCCACGTCCCCGCGGGGACATGAACGCTCCCCCCGGCGTCACTGTGTGACGGCGATGTTCGCCAGGATCGCGTCGGCCAGCGCCTGGTCGCCCTCGGTCTTCAGCCGGCCCTCCACCGCGTGCGCGCGCGTGCGCCCGCAGCTCAGCCGGACGAAGGTCTCCCAGTCCAGGGTCAGCGTGACCGCGGGGCCGAGCGAGACGCTGCCGTCGATCGTGCCCTGGCCGTCGGTGTCGACCCGGACCGTCCGCATGAACTCCAGCTCGCCGTGGACGTCGAACACCACGGCGGAACCCGCCGGGGCGCCCGCGCGCCCGGCGACCACCTTGGGCAGTTCGGAGAGGATGTGGTCCCGGGCGACGACCGCGCCCGGGGAGTCGAGGTTGCCGGGCTCGCCCAGCGCCCGGCGCAGGTCCTGCTCGTGCACCCACACGTCGAAGACCCGCCACTTCAGCAGCTCCTCGAGGGTCATCTCCTTGCCCATGGGGCCGCGGACGGTGTCCTGCGCGCCACGGGTCTCGTTCCGCAGCTGCCGGGACCGGCGGATGATCGTGTAGTCGAGCTCGCCGACGACCTCGGGCGCGGTGTGGTGCCGCCGCTTGTCGACCGGCACCTCCACGTAACGGGCGTGCTCCGTGGTCATGTGCCGCAGGTCGCTGGGGAGCGTGTGGATCGGCCGGGGATCGCCGAGCAGCTCGCACTCGAACCCGATCACGTGCGACACGATGTCGCGCACGGACCAGTACGGGCACTCGGTCGGCCGGTTCCAGGCGCCCGCCGGAACGGGGCGGACCAACTCGGCTATGGATTCTATGGAGTGGGTCCAGGCGTCGATGTACGGCTGGATCTGGCTGTGGACGGTGCCGGTCACGGGACCCCTCGACGGTCGGGCGCGGTCGTGGTGTGCGCCTTAAATTACGCTGCGCAGTGACACCACGGGAGTGCTTTCGTGTGACGATCGTAGGCCCGCAAGAACATGCCGAACTCATGGGCGGTGGTACTGTGCGCGTTTCCCTGCTCCAGATCGACGTCGACCCCGGCGAAGCGGTGGACGCCCGGCGTGAACGGGTCGCGTCGCTCGTCCGCGGACAGTCCGGGTCGGACCTGGTCGTCCTGCCCGAACTGTGGCCGGTCGGCGCCTTCGCCGCCGATCTTTTCCAGCCAGAGGCCGAGCCGCTCCAGGGCCCCACCGCGCAGGTGATGAGCGCCGCCGCGCTCGACGCGGGCGTGTGGCTGCACGCGGGCTCGATCGTCGAGCGCGCCCCCGACGGCGCTCTGTACAACACCTCGCTGCTCTTCTCCCCCGACGGCGAACTGCGCGAGACCTACCGCAAGATCCACCGCTTCGGCTTCGACCAGGGCGAGGCCGTGCTCATGCACGGCGGCGACCGCGTCGTCACCACCGACGTCCAGGGCGTCCCCGTGGGCCTGGCCACCTGCTACGACCTGCGCTTCCCCGAGCAGTTCCGGCTGCTCGTCGACGCGGGCGCCACCGTCGTCCTCCTCCCGGCCGGCTGGCCCGCGCGGCGCCGCGAGCACTGGACCCTGCTGGCCCGGGCCCGCGCGATCGAGTCGCAGGCCTACGTGGTGGCCTGCGGCACCGCGGGCACCCACGCCGGGGTGGAGCTGGCCGGGCACAGCCTCGTCGTCGACCCCTGGGGCGCCGTCCTCGCCGAGGCCGGACCGGGCGAGGAGGTCATCACCGCCGACCTCGATCCCGGCCTGGTGGCCAAGACCCGGGCGGACTTCCCGGTGCTGCGCGACCGCGTGCTGGGCCTGCCGGTGCCGGATTCGGCCGGTTGAGGCGGTATGGCCCCATCAGGGACCATCGGCCCCGGAGGTGGGGGCGGAGTGCTCTGCGCCTCCGGGGGGCCGGCCCGGCAAGGTGGTTCCCATGGAACTCGAGGGGCGCGCTGCGCTGGCGCTGCTGGGAAAGGTCCGGTACGGGCGGCTGGCGCTGACGCGGGGGGCCCTGCCGTACATCGCCGTGGCCCGGCACGTCGTCGCCGACGGCTCCGTGCTGATCCGCACCGACCGCTCATGGGGCGTGGACGGCACGGTCGTGGCCTACCAGGCGGACGACGTCGAAGCGGGCTGGGCGGTGCAGTTCCTCGGGACGGCACGCGCCTTCCATCCCTCGACGGCACAGCGGGCGCTCTTCGGCACAGATCGTCAAAACGATACAAGCCGGGAGCCGGGCCATGTGTACGTACGTCTCGACCCGCGAGTCCACCACCGGAATGATCTAGCATCTGCCTGGTGATCGGGAGTTCGGCGACGGCGCCGCCCTCCGCCGGGACACTGGACACCCTGCTGCGCCGATACACGGACGCCGGCGCCCCGCTGTCCTGCGAACCCGTTGCCCAGGGCTTACTGAACCGGGGATTCCGGCTGGCCACCACCAGCGGCCGCTACTTCCTCAAGCTGTACGTCGACGGTGCCACCGCCGACTCCGCCGTCATCGCCCGCCAGCACCGGGCGACCCAGCGGCTGGACGAGGTGGGCCTGCCCGTCGCCTCCCCGGTGCCCGACGCCGACGGCCGCACCGTCGCCGTGGTCGGCGGCCGCTGCTTCGCGCTCTACCCGTGGGTGGAGGGACGGCACCGCGAGGGCGGCGAACTCACCACCGGCGACTCCCGCCGCCTGGGCGCCCTGCTCGGTCTCGTCCACACCACCCTGGCCCAGGTGCAGCCCGCCCCCGAGCCGGGCCGGCACGCCAGCGCCGACCCCGAACTGACCTACGCGCTGATCACCGCGCTGCTGCGGCGGGTGCGCGCCAGCGCCCCGCGCGAGACCTTCGACGAACTGGCCGAGCACCGGCTGCTGGAGCGCCGCGCCCTGCTGGAACGTCACGCCCACCGCCGCCCGCCCGACGCGGCCGGCCCGGTGTCCGGCTGGGTGCACGGCGACTTCCACCCGCTCAACCTGCTCTACCGCGAGGACGAACCCGTCGCCATCGTCGACTGGGACCGGCTCGGTGTGCAGCCGCGCGCCGAGGAGGCGGTACGGGCCGCCGTGATCTTCTTCGTGCAGCCCGGCGGCGCCCTGGACCTCGACAAGATCCGCGCGTACGCCCGGGCCTACCGCGCCGCCGCGGGCGTGCCCGGGGACGAACTGGCCGCGGCCGTGCACCGGGTGTGGTGGGAACGGCTCAACGACTTCTGGATGCTGCGCTGGCGCTACGTCCTCGACGACCGCAGGACCGACCCCCTCTTCCCGGCCTCGTCCGCCCTGGTCGTCTGGTGGACCGCGGCGTACGAGGCCGTGCTGGAGGCCTTCACGGGCTGACCCGGCGGCCGGCGGCCGGTCAGCCGCCCGTGACGCCGCCGTCCGCGGCGCCCTCGGTGCCGGCCGTGCCGCCGGACACGTCCCCCGAGGTCCCCTCGGTGCCGCCGGTCTCGGACGCGGTCGGCGTCGGCGTGGGCGGCGCGGAGGTGGCCGGGGTGCTCGGCTTCTGCGTCGGCGGCGGGGAGGTCGCGGGGGCCTGCGAGGTCGGCCGCGTGTAGGAGGGGCTCGGGGTGTACGAGGGCTGCTCCGAGACGCTGCCGCTGCTGTCCTGCGTACCGCCCGTCGAGTCGTCCTGGGTCGGCTGCGACGTCGGCTTCTCCGGCTGCGACCGAGTGGGCGTCACCTTCTCCGCCGGGGGCGTCTTGTCGCCGGTCTTGGAGACCGCGAAGTAGATGCCGAGCGCGACCGCGAGCACCGCGGCGATCACGAACAGCACGGGCTTCACCCACCGCCCGCCGCCGTGCGGGGGCCGTCCGTCGTCGTAGCCGTGGCCGTGGCCGCCGCCGTCACCACCGGGCGGGCCGAGCAGCAGGGGCGGCTGCAACTCCGCGGTGGTGTGCGGGTGCTGCTGCCCGTACTGCGGGGGGACGCCCATCGGCGCGGTCGGGGCGGCGTTCGCCACGGGCACGTAACCGGTGTTCCAGGTACCGGTGTGACCGCCGCGCTCGCTCAGCATGGCCAGCGCGTACTGGACGACGCCGCGCATCTCCTCGGCGGTCTGGAAGCGGTCGTCCGGTTGCTTGGCCAGCGCGTGCAGCACCAGCCCGTCCAGCTCCGGCGGCACCCGGTCGCTGAGCTCGGAGGGCGGGCGCGGCTCGTCCTGGACGTGCTGGTAGACCACCGACAGCGGGGTCTCACCGGTGAACGGCGGCCTCAGCGCGAGGAGTTCGTAGAGCAGGCAGCCCGTCGCGTACAGGTCGGAGCGGGTGTCGACCGTCTTGCCGAGGGCCTGTTCCGGCGACAGGTACTGCGGGGTGCCCATGACCATGCCGGTCTGCGTCATCGTGGTCGAGGCGCCGTGCAGCGCCCGCGCGATGCCGAAGTCCATCACCTTCACCGCGCCGGTGTTGGTGATGATCACGTTCGCCGGCTTGATGTCCCGGTGGACGATGCCGTGCGCGTGGCTGTAGGCCAGCGCCTCCAGCACGCCCGAGACGATGATGAGCGCCTGGTCGACCGGCGGCGGCTCGTCAGACCCCACCAGCAGGTCACGGATCGTGCGGCCCTCCACGAGTTCCATCACGATGTAGGGCACGGTGCCGCCCGGCGTGACGTCCTCGCCCGAGTCGTACACCGCCACCACCGCATGGTGGTTGAGCCCGGCGACCGACTGCGCCTCGCGCGTGAAGCGGGCCTTGGACACCGGGTCCTCGGCGAGGTCGGAGCGGAGCAGCTTCACGGCCACCGTCCGCCCCAGGCGCACGTCCTCCGCCGCGAAGACCTCGGCCATGCCGCCGCGTCCGAGGCGCCGGGTCAGCCGGTAGCGGCCGTCGCCCACCAGGCCTGCGGCGCCCCACAGCTCGGGCGAGTCGGGCACTCCCCGGCCGTCGGCAGAGGGCTCGTCAGGGCCCCCGGCGGCTGTCGTCTGTGCCATCAGTCCTCGCCGTCGATCGTCGCCGTACAGGGTCCTCCAGCGCACCACGCTACCGCGTTCCAGGACGGACGCGCTCCCGTGGCACCCGTGCCCCCGATGAAGGGATTCATACGCATCCGGTGACGAACAGGTCAACGAACTTGACCTGTCCAGGCCGTCCGGCAGACTGGGCGGTCAGGATCGGGGCAACTGTCTTGTGCGTACACGCGGTGCGCCCAGGGGGATCGTCAAGGGGACGGGTACGGATGAGCGGGGACGGCACGCGGGGCACTCATTCGGGGCGTTCGGTCGGTAACGGTCGCTACGTCCTCCGCGACCTGCTGGGGCAGGGCGGCATGGCGGCCGTGCACCTGGCGCACGACACGGTGCTGGACCGGCCGGTGGCCGTCAAGACGCTCCACACCGACCTCGGCAGGGAACAGTCGTTCCGTGAGCGGTTCCGGCGCGAGGCGCAGGCCGTCGCCAAGCTCAACCACACCAACATCGTCTCGGTCTTCGACTCCGGCGAGGACACCGTCGACGGCGCGCTCGTGCCGTACATCGTCATGGAGTACGTCGAGGGCAAGCCGCTGCGCGACGTGCTCGACGAGGACATCGCGCAGTTCGGGGCCATGCCCACCGAGAAGGCCCTGAAGATCACCGCCGACGTGCTCGCGGCGCTCTCCGAGAGCCACAGCATGGGCCTGGTCCACCGCGACATCAAGCCGGGCAACGTGATGCTCACCAAGCGCGGCGTGGTGAAGGTGATGGACTTCGGCATCGCCCGCGCGATGCAGTCCGGCGTCTCGTCGATGACGCAGACCGGCATGGTGGTCGGCACCCCGCAGTACCTGTCGCCGGAACAGGCACTGGGACGCGGCGTGGACGAGCGCTCCGACCTGTACTCGGTGGGCTGTCTGCTCTTCGAGCTGCTCACCGGACGGCTGCCCTTCGACGGCGACTCCCCGCTGTCCATCGCCTACCAGCACGTCCAGGAGCTCCCGCCGGCCCCGTCGGCGCTCAACCGGGCGGTGCAGCCGGGCGTCGACGCGCTCGTCGCGCGGGCCCTGAAGAAGAACCCCGCCGAGCGCTTCCCCACCGCCGACACCATGCGCGACGAGGCGGAGCGGGTCGCCGCACCGGCGCGCGGCGCCGGCACCACACCGCTGATCATCGGCGGCGGACCGCGCCCGCGCGGCCGCGGCGAGGAGGTCTCCTCCGCGGTCTTCCCGCCGGTGCAGGGAGACCTGCGCACCCCGCCGCCGAACGTGCAGACCCCGTACCAGGCCCCGGCCCCGGCTCCTTATCCGCGGCCCCAGCCCCAGCCTCAGCCGCAGCCTCAGCAGCGGTGGGGCACCGCAGGTCAGGGCGGTCCCGCGCACACCCCGCCGCCCGGCCCGGGACCGTCCTACGGCTACCCGCAGAACGCCCCGCACGCGCCCCACCAGCCCCACCCGCAGGCCGTGCAGCAGCACGCCACCCCGCCCTACACGATGCGCCCGGGCACCCCGGCGGGCGGCGGCCGCAGGGGCGGCGGCGCCTCGACGGCGGTCGTCGCCATCGGCGCCACGGTCGCCGTGATCGCGGTGGTCGTGGTCGTCATCATCGCGATGTCGATGGGCGGCAAGGACGACACCGGGGACACCGGCGGCACCCCCACCTACGACTCCCGGGGCAGCGCCTCCGCCACCGCCCGCGAGGAGACCCCCTCGCAGCCGGCGGGTGACGAACCCGCGCCGGGCGTCAGCCAGGCCGACCAGACCCGCACCATCGACGCCTCGCGCTGCACCGAGGCCACCAAGAGCTACCTGGGCGACGACCCGGACGCCGTGGTGATGCCGGACTTCTTCACCAAGTACGTCGACTCCGTCAAGTCCTGCATGGACGCGGCCGGTTGGAAGTATGAGGTCAAGTACCGCAACGAGCAGATCTACGGGAAGGGCGCGGTCGTCGACCAGAAGCCCAAGACCTACACGGCGTTCAAGCCGGAGAAGGACAAGATCACCCTGTGGGTCTCCACCGGCCAGGGCGGCTGACCCGCCCCGGGCGTGCCCTTGCGGCGACGACGGACGGAACGAGGGACGGCGGGTGACCCCACGGGTCCCCGCCGTCTGTACCTACGCGTACGTACCGTCCATGCCGACCGCTCACAGATAGGGGCCGGTGCGCGCCCCGCCCGGGGCGTGCCCCTCCTCGTCGCCCTCGTGGCCCACACCGGGCGGCAGCGCGCGGCGCATCTGCTCCAGCTGGGCGCGTGCGGCCATCTGCTGGGCGAACAGGGCGGTCTGGATGCCGTGGAAGAGGCCCTCCAGCCATCCCACCAGCTGCGCCTGGGCGATCCGCAGCTCGGCGTCGCTCGGCACGCCGTCCTCGGCGAAGGGCAGCGAGAGCCGCTCCAGCTCCTCGACGAGCTCGGGGGCGAGCCCCGCCTCCAGCTCCTTCACGGAGCTGTGGTGGATCTCCTTCAGGCGCGCCCGGCTCGCCTCGTCCAGCGGCGCCGCCTTGACCTCTTCCAGGAGCTGCTTGATCATGCTGCCGATCCGCATGACCTTCGCGGGCTGTTCGACCATCTCCGTCACGGGCACCTCGCGCTGCTCGTCGCCTTCTCCGGCGCGGTTGGCGTGTCCGCCGCCGCCGAGGGCCATCCCGTCCGGGCCGACGACCAGGACCTGCGGGCTCTCCTGCGACCGTTCGTTCATCGGCATCTCCATGCCGCCATTGTCGCGCACCGTCGCCCCTCCGGGATTTGTGCCCCCCGACGCCCCGCGCTACCCCTCCCGCGCGGCACTCGTCCGCCTCGGCCAGGCCGGCCCGGTGTGCGACCCGGACGCGGTGCGCGGCGGGTGGACGTGCCGGGGACCCGTGTACGGGGGCGGGGCGTCCGAGGTCAGCGGCCACGGCGCAGCCGCAGGCCGAGGAAGCCCAGACCCAGCCCGATCAGCACCAGCCCCGCGCCGAGCGGCAGCACCTCCAGCACCCGTCCCATGGGCGCCTGGACGGCGGCCGGGCCCTGGTCCTGCGGTTCCTCGACGTGGACGGGGAGCGGCGCGGAGGGCCGGCCGCCACCGTCGCCCGGGGTCGCGGGCGGCTCCACCCGACCCGGGTGCCTGCGCCCCTCGCCGGCCTCGCTGCCGGCCGGCCCGGAGGACGCCGCCGGATGGGGCGGGGGCGGCGCCGCCGCGCCGGTGACCAGGAGGGCGACCCCGGTCACCGTCGCCGCCACGACCACCTTCCGCAACTCCATGCTTTCAGCGTCACACGGAGCGTCATGGGCGGCCAGTCGTGCCCACCGGGCCCGTACCGGCCGTCCGGCGGCGGCTCAGACCGTGAGCAGCACCTTGCCGACGTGGGTGCTGGCCTCGACCAGCCGGTGCGCCTGTGCCGCCTCGCTCATCGGCAGGGCGCAGTCCACCACCGGGCGCACCACGCCGGACTCCAGCAGCGGCCAGACGTGCTCCCGCACCGCCGCCACGATGGCCGCCTTCTCCTCCAGCGGCCGTCCGCGCAGCGACGTCGCGGTGATCGCGGCCCGCTTGGCCAGCATCTTGCCGAGGTCGAGCTCTCCCTTGACGCCACCCTGGAGCCCGATGATTGCCAGCCTGCCGTTGACCGCGAGGGCGTCGACGTTCCGGCCCAGGTACTTCGCGCCCATGATGTCGAGGATGACGTCGGCGCCGCCGAACGCCTCCCGCACCTCGGCCGTGAAGTCCTGCTCGCGGTAGTTGATCCCGAGGTCCGCGCCCAGCTCGCGGCACTTCGCGAGCTTGTCCTCGCTGCCCGCGGTGACCGCGACCTTGGCGCCGACCGCCTTGGCCAGCTGGATCGCCATCGTGCCGATGCCGCTGGAACCGCCGTGGACCAGCAGCGTCTCGCCGGGGCGCAGGTGGGCGACCATGAAGACGTTGGACCAGACGGTGCAGACGACCTCGGGCAGGGCCGCGGCCTCCACGAGCCCCACGCCCTTGGGCACCGGCAGCAGCTGCCCGGCGGGGACCGCGACCTTCCCGGCGTACCCGCCGCCCGCGAGCAGCGCGCACACCTCCTCGCCCACGCTCCAGCCGCTCACCCCCGGGCCGAGGGCGGCGACGCGGCCCGAGCACTCCAGGCCCGGGTAGGGGGACGCGCCGGGTGGCGGGTCGTAGAAGCCCTGCCGCTGCAGCAGGTCGGCACGGTTGACGGCGGTCGCGGCGACCTCGACCAGCACCTCGCCCTCGGCGGGTACGGGATCGGGGACCTCGGCCCAGACGAGCGCGTCCGGGCCGCCGGGTTCGGGGATGGTGATCGCATGCATGGGGCCGACGCTACCCCTGCGGGACGTGCGACGGGTCGTCCTGACTCGTCCTGTGGATGACGATGAGCCGATCGGTCAACTGCAAGGGGCTCGCCTCTGGGTTGTCGTGGTCGAGCATCCGGTGGCCGCGCTTGACGACCACCACCAGGTCGGCGACCTCCCGCGGATCGAGCCCGGCCTCGGCCTTGGTGACGGGACGCTCGATCAGGTCCAGCCCGCTGCCGTAGGTGATCAGCTCCTCCATCACCTCGCCGGCGCTCGGGCTGAGCATCGACATCCCGAGCAGCCGGCCCGCCGCGCCCGAGCTGGTGACGACGGCGTTGGCGCCGGACTGGCGGAGCAGCGGGGCGTTCTCCTCCTCACGCACGGACGCGACGATGTTGATCCGCTTGCTCAACTGGCGGGCCGTGAGCGCCACCAGGACGGCGGTGTCGTCCCGTTGCGCGGCGATGATCAGCTCCTTGGCCCGCTGGATCTCCGCGCGCAGCAGGACGGCGTTGCGGGTCGCGTCCCCGGTGACGCCCGCGAACCCGGCGGCGACCGCGGACTCCACCGCCTTGGGGTCGGGGTCGACCACCACGATCTGCTGGGCGGGCACACCGTGCCCGGTCAGCGTCCTGGCCGCGGAACGGCCCTTGGTGCCGTATCCGACGATGACGGTGTGGTCGCGCACGGTGGACCTCCAGCGCTGCTGCCGGTACTGCTCGCGGGTGCGCTCGGTGAGCACCTCCAGAGTGGTGCCGACGAGGATGATCAGGAAGAGCACGCGAAGCGGCGTCACCAGGAGCACATTGGTCAGCCGGGCGCTCGGGCTGTACGGGACGACGTCGCCGTAGCCGGTGGTGGAGAGGGTGACGGTGGCGTAGTAGACGCAGTCCAGCAGCGACATCGAACCGCCGGCGTTGTCGTGGTAGCCGCCCCGGTCCAGGTACACGATCAGCACGGTGAGCACCAGGACGAACAGCGCCATCAGCAACCGCCGGACGACCTGGTGCAGCGGGCCGAGGGGGCTCTTGCGGGGCAGGTGGACGACGTCGCCGTCCGCCCCCGAGGTGGCGCGTCCGCGGCCCGCCTCCCTCACAGCCGTCCCCAGCCCGTCTCCAGGACGGCCGTGCGGTCGCCCTTGACGGCTCCGCCGGGCGGGATGACGGCCATGCCGTCGGCCGTCGCGATGCCGCGGAGCATGGCAGGACCGCTGAAGTGCAGCGGGGCCGCCTGCGACTCCTCGTCGAGCACCACCGGCACCAGGCGGGTGTCGGTGGGGTGACCGTGCACGTCGCCGCCGAGCCGCGCCTCGTACGCCACCGGGGCCGGGCGGCCCGCGAGCGTGCGCAGCAGGGGGACGGCCAGGGTCAGCACCCCGGAGACCGCCGCGAGCGGGTTGCCCGGCAGGCCCACCAGGCGGCCGCCACCGGGCAGTTCGGCCAGCAGCATGGGGTGGCCGGGGCGGACCGCGACGCCGTCGACGAGCAACCGCGCGCCGATGCGCTCCAGCACGGGGTGGACGAAGTCCACCGGGCCGCCCGCCGTGCCACCGGTGGTGACGACGAGATCGGCGGTGGACGCGGTGACGGCGTCCTGCAGCAGGCCGGCGTCGTCCTTCAACCGCCGCGCACGGACCGTGCCGGCCCCGAGCGCGGTGAGCCATGCGGGCAGCAGCGGTCCGAGCGCGTCCCGCACCCGGCCGCCGCCGGGGGCTCCGGCGTCCAGCAACTCGTCGCCCAGGACGAGGACCTCCACCGAGGGCCGCGCGGTGACGGTCAGTTCGTCGTAGCCCGCCGCCGCGGCCAGGCCGAGCACCGCGGGCGTGACCAGCACGCCGGCCGTCAGCAACTCGTCGCCGCCACGGCACTCCTGGCCGCGGGGCCGCACGTCCTGCCCGGGCCCGGGGCCGCCCCGCGTGGCGTGCAGGTGCCCGTCGGCGGTGACGCGTCCGTGTTCCCGGCGCAGCACCGCCGTCGTGCCGGGGGGCAGTGCGGCCCCGGTGGCGATGACGGTCGCGTGGCCGTCGAGCAGCGGGGCCGCGGAACGCTGCCCGGCCAGGACGCTGCCTGCCGTGCGCCACGGGCCGGGGCCCGCGACGGCCCAGCCGTCCATCGCGGAGGTGTCGAAGGCGGGCAGGTCCGTGAGCGCGGTCAACGGCTCGGCCAGCGCGTGCCCCAGCGCGGCGCCGAGCGGCACGGACAGCCGTCCCAGCGGTCCCGCGGCGGAGCCTGCGATGTGCCGCGCCCGCGGCCACGCCAGGTCGTGGTGCCCGCCGTGGGCGCCGGCCCGGGTCCCGCCGTGGGTCCCGCCATGGGTCCCGTGGGGACGGGGGAGGGACGACCGGGAGCCGTCGGCGCCGGTGCCGCCGGAGGGTGGCTGCACGGGGTCGTGCCGGCCGGTGGCCCGCCCGTTGGCCAGGGCGAGCGCCGCGGCCAACTCGTCGTCGGCGGCGTCCCCGGCACCGGTGTCGCGGGCACCGCCCGCCGCACCCGGCAGGTTCATGCGCCCGGGTCCCCGCTCTCCGCTTCCTTCGCCCACCGCTCGGCCAGTGCGGCGGCGCGCCTGACGGCCTCCGCGACGGCCTGTTCGCCGCCGCCCGCCGTGGCTGCCGCGTAGCCCACCAGGAAGGTGGTCAGCGGCGCGGCAGGGCGGTCGACGCCGTGCGCGGCGTCCCGGGCGAGATCGAGGAGCATACGGATGTCGACGTCGAGGTCGATGCCGAGTTCGGCCTTGGCTGCGGTGATCCATTCATCCAACACGCCCCCATGCTCCCTGATGCGGGCCCGGGCTGTGGAGAGGTCGTCCCAGGTGTCGCAGTCGAAGGAGGCCTGCCCGGTGGGGTCGGGCAGCCTCCGCAGGGCCAGTTCACCGGTGAGCAGCCGCAACGGCAGCCCGGCGAGGGTCCCGTGCTCGGCGGCGATCAGCGCCAGGTGCTGGCGCAACGCCTCCGTGCGGTAGGCGGCCGCCAGCGTCTGGTCACGCCCGTCGGGGTCGGTGAGCACGACCCCGTCCTCGCCCTGCCCGCCGCGCAGCGAGGCGAGCAGCGCGCCCACCGTCGTGCGGGAGAGGAACGGCAGGTCGGCGGCGAGCACCAGCACGACGTCCGCGGTGACCTCGCGCAGCCCGGCGGAGAGCGCGGGCAGCGGGCCCCCGCCCGGTGGTTCCTCGCGGGCCCAGGCCACCGGGCGGACGGTGGGGCGGCGCGGGCCGACGACCACCGTGGTGGCCGCGCCCGCGCACGCGTCCAGGACACGGTCGATCAGCGCGCGTCCGGCGACCGGCAGTCCCGGCTTGTCGGCCCCGCCGAGGCGCCTGGCGGCGCCGCCGGCGAGGACGACCGCGTCGTAGGGCTGCTCGTGCGGCGAACGCGGCGAGGAGTGGTCACGCGGCTCACCTGGCTCCGGAGTCATGCCCGGAGTATCGCCCACCGTGACGCGTTCACACCGCCCGGAGCAGCACCGCCGGTTGTTCCACGCAGTCCGCGACGAAGCGGAGGAAGCCGCCCGCCGTGCCGCCGTCGCACACCCGGTGGTCGAAGGTGAACGACAGCTGGACCACCTGACGCACCGCCAGCTCGCCCTGGTGCACCCACGGCTTGGGGGTGATCCGGCCGACGCCGAGCATCGCGGCCTCGGGGTGGTTGATGATCGGCGTGGATCCGTCGACACCGAACACGCCGTAGTTGTTGAGCGTGAAGGTGCCACCGGTCAGCTGGGCCGGGGTCAGGCCGCCGGAGCGGGCCGCCTCGGTGAGCCGGCCGATCTCCGCCGACAGCTCCTCGGTGCTGCGCCGGTGGGAGTCCCGGACGACCGGCACGACCAGACCGCGATCGGTCTGCGCCGCGAAGCCGATGTGCACCTCCGGCAGCACGACGATCTCGCCGCGCTCGGTGTCCACCGTGGAGTTGAGCTCCGGGTAGCGGGCCAGGGCCGCCGCGCAGATCCGCGCGAACAGCGCGAGCACCGAGACCTTGGGACCTCCGGCGGCGTTCATCGCCGCCCGTGCCGCGAGCAGCTCCGTCGCGTCGGCGTCCACCCAGCAGGTGGCGTCGGGGATCTCCCGCCTGCTGCGGCCGAGCTTCTCGGCCACGGCGCCGCGGATGCCGCGCAGCGGGATGCGGGTGCCCTCGGCGGCGGGGGCCGCGGGCGCCGCGGGGGCGGCCACGGTGACCGGCGCCGCGGACCCGGTCGTGATGGCCCGTTCCACGTCCGAGCGCAGGATGAGCCCGTCGGGACCGGAGCCCGTCAGCGCGCGCAGATCGAGGCCGTGCTCACGGGCCCTGCGCCGCACCAGGGGGGAGATGACGGCGACGGGACCCTCGTGCCGGACCGGCGCGGCGACCGCGGCCACCGGGGCCGGGGCGGGCACCGGGACCGGGACGGGCACTGGGACCGGGGCGGCGGCCGGCGC
>NZ_JARAVL010000053.1:0-46710 GCF_033792725.1 Streptomyces sp. PA03-5A
CGGCTGGGCCGGCCGCGGCGGCGCGGCCGGGGGTCCGCCGGCGGCGGTGCCCGGCCAGGGCAACGCCCAGGGCGCCCCGCAGGCGCCCGCGGTCCCGCCGGGTGAATGGCGGCCGTGGCGGTTCCGCATGTCGAACGACGTGTGGGGCACGCCGGTCGTGTCCTCGGGACGGCTCTACGTGACCTCCTTCGAGGTGCACGCGCTGGACGTGGCCACCGGGCGGCGGCAGTTCAAGACCCGTGACGTGGCGTGGACGATGGCGGTCTCGGGCGGCCGGATCCACGGCTCCGACGGGCCGAGCCTGTACGCGCTGGACGCCGCGGACGGCTCCGAGCACTGGCGCACCGGTGTGGACGGCTGGATCTACTCGCTCCGTGCGGACGCCGGGACCGTGGTCACCGGCACCCGCGGCGGCGGCGTGCAGGTCTGGGACGCCGCGGCCGGACGGCTGCGCTGGGAACGCGGCGGGGCGCAGACGGAGTTCGAGACGCCCGAGTCGGGTCCGAGCGTGGTGGACGGGGTCGTGTACTTCCACGGCGGCGGCCGGCTGCACGCCCTGGACGCGACGAGCGGCGCGGAGCACTGGTCGTACCCGACCGGGGAGGGCGGCGCCATGCCGACCCGTCCGGTCGTCGCCGACGGCGCGGTCTACGTGACCGTGGGGAACCGCGTGCTGGCGCTGGACGCCCGCAGCGGCGCCGAGCGGTGGCGCTTCGACGCCCCCGCGGTGATGTTCGCGCCGCCCGCCTACGTGCCGGGACCGGGTGTCACGGGCGGCGGCGTCTACGTCGCCGACTACCTGGGCACCGTGTACGCCCTGGACCCGGCGGACGGGCGCGACCGCTGGCGGGTCGCGACGGAGCAGCGGCAGAGCGTGGAGCCGGTGCTCGTCGCGGGCGGCTCGGTGATGCTGGGCGCGGGCGGCGCGCTGTACACGCTCGACGCGGTCTCCGGCACCCCGAAGTGGCGCTTCGCCGCGCAGGGCGAGATCGTCGGCTCCCCGGTGGTGGCCGACGGGCGGGTGCACTTCGGCTCGAAGGACCACTGCCTCTACACGGTCGACGCGAGCGGCGGCCAGTTGCGCTGGAAGCTGGAGACCGGCGGGGAGATCACCGGTTCGCCGGTCGTCTCGGAAGGCGTGGTCTACGCGAGCAGCAAGGACCGCTGCGTGTACGCCCTCAACGCCGTGAAGGGCACCGAGGCGGCCACCCGGCGCGCGTGACGTACCCGGCTGACGGCCGTCGTGCCACACACGGAAGGGGCTGACGACGGCCGCCGCCGGCCAACTTACGCGGCGGGGGGCCGCGGCGCCACGCGAGGGGCGTCGGGGTGACCCTCGTTCACCGCGTTCCGGCGACGGCGCCGACGTGGGCTCCACCGCGCGCCACGACCCGCCCCCGTGCCCTCCGACGTGACGGTGCGCCGCCGACGGGGTCCGGGAGCAAGGGCGGCCACGGGAACGCGATGACCGCCGGCCGCACCGCGCGGCCACCCGGCGTCCGCCGAACCGGCCCGCGGCCCGGGACACCGTCACCGCACCCGGTGCTCCCGGGTGCGGTGCGCGAACAGCCGGGCCTGGTGGCCTGGCGGGAGGTTGCCGAGGGCGATGAGGTGCGGCGCGTGCGCGAAGGCCTGGGCCCGCGCGGCCTCGTGGGCCGACCAGACGGCGCGGACGGTGCCCTGCACGGCCTCGGTGGGGTGGGCCGCCACGAC
Source organism: Streptomyces sp. PA03-5A (assembly GCF_033792725.1). NCBI lineage: Bacteria > Bacillati > Actinomycetota > Actinomycetes > Kitasatosporales > Streptomycetaceae > Streptomyces > Streptomyces sp. PA03-5A. The sequence continues at coordinate 1,714 of NZ_JARAVL010000053.1, forward strand.
CGCCGCCGCGCGCAGGGCCGCGTCGAGCAGCAGCGGGCCGGGCACGACCTCCGAGACCAGCCCGGTCTCGTGGGCCCGCCGGGCGCCGATCCGCTCCGCGGTGCCCATCAGGGCCATGCGCATCACCTCGCCGTAGGGCATGCGCTGCGCCATGGCGATGGCCTCGTACGCGCTGACCATGCCGTAGCTGGTATGCGGGTCGAAGAAGGTGGCGTGCTCGGCGGCGATGACGAACTCGCACTCGCCGAGCAGGTAGAAGGCGCCGCCGCAGGCCATGCCGTTGACGGCGGCGATGACGGGCTTCCACAGGTCGTTGGCCTTGGGCCCGACCGTCAGCAGCGGGTCGTCGAGGGCGTAGGGGGAGGGCGGCTGCGGGACCTGCACCGCGCGGTCCAGGCCGGTGCAGAAGGCACGGTCGCCTGCTCCGGTGAGGACGACGGCGCGGACCTCGTCGCCGGCGCGGAACTCCCGCCAGAGCGCGCTCAGTCCGGCGGCCGTGGCGAGGTCGAGCGCGTTGTGCCGTTCCGGCCGGTCGAGGGTGACGACGGCGACGCCGTCCTTCGTCTCACAGCGCAAGCCAGCGCGGGATGCCGTCATGGAAGACCGCCTTCACGGGGGCACCGATGCGGATGCGGGCGGGGTCGAAGGAGTCCAGCCGGGCGTCCGGTGCCGTGACCAGGTTGCCCACCAGCCGGATCCGGGGGTCCTCGGCGAGTTCGATGAGGACCACGTTGTACGGGGCCTGTTCGGCGTAGCCGGACAGCAGCGGGGGATGGGGGACGACGTACGACCAGACGCGTCCGCGGCCGCTCACCGGCCGCCACTCGCAGGCGAAGGAGTGGCAGTACGGGCAGCACGGGCGGGGCGGGAAGCGCAGCCGTCCGCAGTCCGCGCAGGCCTGGACGCGCAGTTCGCCGGCGCGGGCGTACTCCCAGAAGGGGGCGCCGTCGTCGTCGGTGACGGGGCTCAGCATGTCAGCTCCTCAGGATCAGGGCGGAGGTCGGGACGCCCTCGCCCGCCGTGACCAGGCAGGTCCGCGCGCCGGGCACCTGGGCGGTGGAGGTGCCGCGCAACTGCCGCACGCCCTCGGTGATGAGGTTGAAGCCGTGGACGTACGCCTCGCTCAGCCCGCCCCCGGAGGTGTTCAGCGGCAGCCGGCCGCCGATCTCCAGGGCGCCGCCCTCGGTGAAGGCGCCCCCCTCCCCGCGGGCGCAGAAGCCGTAGCCCTCCAGGGAGAGCGGGACCAGGGCGGTGAAGGCGTCGTAGATCTGGGCGACGTCGATGTCCTGCGGGGTGAGGTCGGCGTGCTTCCACAGGTGGCGGGCGGCGGTCCAGGCGGGGCCCGTCAGGGGGTCGTCGGTCCAGTAGTTGACCATGCCGTGGTGCTGGGCCGGCAGGCCCTGGGCGACGGAGTGGACGTAGACGGGGCGCTGCCGGGCGTCGCGGGCGCGGTCGGCGGAGACCACGACGCAGGCCAGGGCGCCGTCGGTCTCCAGGCAGTTGTCGTAGAGGCAGAGCGGCTCGCTGATCCAGCGCGAGGTCATGTACATCTCGCGGGTCAGCGGGCGTTCGTACATGATCGCGGCCGGGTTCTGGTTGGCGCGGTTACGGCAGGCCAGGGCGACGTTGAAGAGGTGGTCGCGGGTCGCGCCGTACTCGTGCAGGTAGCGGCGGGTCAGCATGCCGATCTCGTCGGCGGGCCGCAGCAGGCCGAAGGGCCGGGTCCACTGGGCGGGGGTGGGTAGTTGGACGGTGGTGTTCGTCCACGGGCGCGGGCCGCTGCCGCGCTTGCGGGACCGCCAGGCGACGCCCACGGTGGCCTGGCCGGTGGAGACGGCGGCGGCGAGGTGGGCGACGGTGGCGCAGGAACCGCCGCCGCCGAAGCCTGCCTTGGAGAAGAAGGTGAGGTCGCCGAGGCCGACGGCCTTCGCCAGCTCGACCTCGTCGGTCTCCTCCATGGTGTACGACGCGAGGCCGTCGACCTCGCGCGGCTCGATCCCGGCGTCGTCGAGCGCCGCAAGGATGGCGCGGCAGGCGAGGGACTTCTCCGACTCGGGGAGGTGCTTGGCGAAGGGGGTCGCGCCTATGCCGACGATCGCGGTGGCGTCCTTCAATGCTGACATTCCATCAGGCTATCGCTAATCTGACGCATAGTCAGCTCATGGGGAGGTGCTCGGCGCATGCGCGGTGACCTGGAGTGGGGCAGCGTCCCACGGCTCGTACGGGAGGCCGCGCGACGCTGGGGGGAGCGCGAGGCGGTCGTGGACGGCCGGACCCGCGTCACGTACGCGGAACTCGGTGCCCGGGTCGAGCGCGCCGCCGCGGCGGCCGTCGCCTCCGGGATCGCCCCGGGGGACCGGGTCGCCGTCTGGGCCCCCAACACGCTCGACTGGATCACCGCCGCCCTGGGGTCGGTCACCGCCGGCGGGGTGCTCGTCCCGCTCAACACCCGCTTCAAGGGCGCGGAGGCGGCCTACGTGCTGCGCCGCACCCGCGCCCGGCTGCTCTTCGTCACGGGCACCTTCCTCGGCACCTCCTACGTCGCCTCGCTGCGGCGCGCGACGCAGGAGCACCCGCTGCCGGACCTGGAACAGGTCGTCGTCCTCTCCGACGCGGCGCCGGAAGGCCACGGCTACCGGCGCTGGAAGGACTTCCTGGCCGCGGGCGCCCCCGTCACCGGTGCGGCGGTACGGGCCCGTTCCGACGCGATCGACGGCTCCGCGCCCTCGGACATCACCTTCACCTCCGGGACGACCGGCCACCCCAAGGGCGCGGTGGTCACCCACGCCCAGACCCTGCGCGTCTACGACGTCTGGGCGGACCTGGCCGGGCTGGAGGAGGGCGACCGCTACCTGATCGTCAACCCGTTCTTCCACACCTTCGGCTACAAGGCCGGGATCATCGCGTGCCTGATGCGCGGCGCGACGATGGTCCCGCAGCCGGTGTTCGACGTGGGCACCGTCCTGGCCAACATCGCCGCCGAACGCGTCACCGTGCTGCCGGGGCCGCCCACCCTCCACCAGTCGGTCCTCGACCACCCCGAACGGGCCCAGCACGACCTGAGCTCGCTGCGGCTGGTCGTGACGGGCGCGTCCGTGATCCCGCTGCAACTGGTGGAACGGCTGCGCAGCGAGCTGAAGATCGCCACGGTGCTGACCGCCTACGGGCTGACGGAGGCGAGCGGCACTGTGACGATGTGCCGGCGCGGCGACCCCGCGGAGGTGGTGGCCGCGACCTCCGGACGGGCCATCCCCGACACGGAGGTGCGGGTGCTCTCCGAGGGGCCGGGCCGCCCCGGCGAGGTCCTGGTGCGCGGCTACCACGTCATGTCCGGCTACTGGGAGGACCCCGGGGCCACGGCCGAGGCCGTCGACGCGGACGGCTGGCTGCACACGGGGGACGTGGGCGTGATGGACGCCGACGGCAACCTGCGCATCACCGACCGCATCAAGGACATGTTCATCGTCGGCGGGTTCAACGCGTACCCCGCGGAGATCGAGCAGGCGCTCGCCCGCCACCCCGACGTGGTGGAGGCGGCGGTGGTGGGCGTCCCCGACCCGCGGCTCGGCGAGGTCGGCCGCGCGTACGTCGTGCGCCGGGACGGGGCCGTGGTCACCGCGGACGACCTGATCGCCTGGTCCCGGCGGGAGATGGCCAACTACAAGGTGCCGCGCGAGGTCGAGTTCCTGGCGGAACTGCCGCGCAATGCGAGCGGGAAGGTGCTCAAGACGCGGTTGCGGGGACGGGGACGATGAGGAGCGTGCCCGGCTGTCAGGGGGCGTGGAAGTTGTCGGGCGAGACGATCGTCTGGTGCCAGTCGTCCACGCCGCCCGCGGCGGCGGCCGGGAGCGCGGCGGCGAGGAGCCCGGCCGCGACGGCGGCGAGGACGACGGCGGCCTTGCGTACGAACTTCATGGACGACCTCCGGAGGAGAAGCCGGGTGCCGGGTCGACTGCGCCGGGAACCTACCGTGTCGGACCCACGGGTCCGCACGTGTCGTGCGCCGGTGGACTTCGATGCGATCCGGGGCATGACAAAGACCGACTGCGGCGCCCCCTCCGCGCCGCAGTCGGTCCGTGGATCCTTCGTGCCGTTCCCCCCTCGGAGGCGCTCCCCCCTTGGCGCGCCCCCAGGCCGTGCTGTCCCCCGTGCCCCCGTCGTGCTGTCCCCGTGCCCCCCTCGGGCCGGCCGTCCCCGTGTCAGGCGCCGGTCAGGGCGAGTGCCAGTTGTCGGGCTTGACCGTGGTGTCGTCGCCCTTGACCTTGGGCTCCTCGGTCTCTTCGGTCTCGACGACTTCCGGTTCTTCCTCGACGGTGGAGCCGGACTCGGGTGCCGTCTCGCTCATGGTGCCTCCCCTGTGGGTGGAACTGGGCCGATACGAAGCCCGCCTGGCAACGACCCCCGTGCGCTACCAGGCGGGCAGCTCTTGCAGTGATGGAATCGTGGCAGGCGTCGATAATCAACCGATAAACGGAACTGTTGATGTCCTGTATCAGCGGTGTTGCGTGGTGCGGAACCGCTACACGGCGATCGCCGGGGCGGCCGGACCGTGCAGCAGGCTCCGTACCTCGTCGGCGTCGGGGGAACCCAGCGTGACGAAGGCCGCCAGGGCGTCCCGCCAGCAGGCGCGGGCACGGTCCACCTGGCCCGCCCCCGCGAGGGCGCGACCGAGGACGGTGAGCACCTTCGCGCGGTAGAGCTCGCCCCCGAGGTCGCGCAGCGCGTTCAGCGACTGCTCGGCCAGCGCCGCCGATTGGCGGTGGGCGCCGGAGGACAGGTGCACCTCCGCCATGCGGAAGAGGGACATGGCCTCCCAGAAGCGCTGCCGGGCCGCCCTGAAAGCGGGGAGCGCCTCGGAGAGCGCCGCCAGGGCCTCCTCGCGGCGGCCGGCCGCCGTCAGCGCGATGGCGAGTGCGTACAGCCCGTTGCCGAGGCGGAATCCGGCCCGCAGGTCACGGTAGATCGACAGGGCCCGCTCCGCCGAGGCCACGGCGGCGGAGACGTCCCCGAGTTCGATCTGCGCGCGGGACAGGTTGCTCAGCGCGGCGGCGCCGCCGTGCCGGTTGCCGTCGGCCACGAAGGCCTCCAGTGCCTGGGAGTGGTGGTCCGCGCAGTCCTGGAAGCGCCGCCACGCGAGGGCCACCATCCCGCGCAGATTGGGGGCGTAACTACTGGTCAGAGCGTCGCCCACGGCCCGCCCCAGCACGAGGCTGCGTTCGGCCTCCCGGTCGGCCTCCTCCAACTGTCCGGCCAGGATGTACTGCTGGCCCAGCAGCACGCGGGCCCGGCCCTCCACGAGCGGTTCACCGCAAGCGTCGGCCGTCGCGACGAGGGCGCGCGTCGCCTGCTCGTATTGGCGCGCGTAGATCCCGGACTCCATCAGGTCCTGGCTCACGAGCAACAGGTCGACGGCCCGCCGCATCGGGCCCTCGCAACCCCCGGCGGCAGCCTGCCGGACGGCGGCGACGAGACTGGGCGCCTCGGTGAACAGCCAGTCCAGGCCCTCCTCGCGGGAGCCGAACGGCAGTCCCCCGCGGCCCACGGGGGCGAGGTGCGCGAGCAGGCGGTCGCCGGGGTTCTCCAGCTCGTAGGCGCACATTGCCGACGCGAGGTAGAAGTCCAGCAGCCGGGACACGGCGGCGCAGCGGGCGTCCTCCCCCTCGTGGCGCTCGGCGCAGTCGCGGGCGTACAGGCGGACCAGGTCGTGGTAGCGGTAGCGGGCGGGTGCGGCGGACTCGATCAGGCTGATGTCGACCAGAGTCTCCAGCAGTTCCTCGGCGTCGTAGACGTCCAGGTCGAGGACGGCCGCCGCCGCCTCCAGGGAGATGTCCGGGCCGTCAGCGAGGGCCAGCAGGCGGAAGGCGCGGGCCTGCTGCGCGGTGAGCTGGCCGTAGCCGAGTTCGAAGGTGGCCTTGACGGCGAGGTCGCCGGCCTTGAGCTCGTCCAGGCGGCGGCGTTCGTCGCTGAGCTTGCGGGCGAGGAAGGCGACCGTCCAGGTGCGGCGGGTGGCCAGGCGGGAGGCGGCGATGCGGATGGCGAGCGGCAGGAAGCCGCAGGCGGCGACGACGTCGAGGGCGGCCTGACGTTCGGCGGCGACGCGCTCCTCCCCGACGATGCGGGTGAAGAGCAGCAGGGCCTCTTCCGGGCTCATGACGTCGAGGTCGACCAGGTGGGCCCCGGCCAGGTCGACCATGCGGACCCGGCTGGTGATCAGCGCGGCGCAGCCGGGAGTGCCCGGCAGGAGGTGGCGGACCTGGGCGGCGTCGTGGGCGTTGTCCAGCAGGGCCAGGATCCGGCGGCCCGCGAGGGTGGATCGGTAGAGCGCGGCGCGGTCGGCGAGGGACTCGGGTATCGCGGAGTCGGTGACGCCGAGGGAGCGCAGGAAGGAGGCGAGCACCGTCTCCGGTTCGGCGGGCCGGGCGTCGGTGCCCTGGAGGTCCACGTAGAGCTGGCCGTCGGGGAAGGTGCCCGCGACGGCGTGGGCGACGTGGACGGCGAGGGTCGTCTTGCCGACGCCGCCGATGCCGGCGACGGCGGAGACCGACATGACCCCGCCGTCCACCGAGGCCGCGCCCAGGCGTTCGGCGAGCTCGCGGACGAAGGCGTCCCGGCCGGTGAAGTCGGCCACGGTGGCGGGCAGCTGGGCCGGCCGCACCGGCTCGGCGACCGCCTCGGCCTGCGGGACGGGCGGCGGCAGCAGCGACGGGTCGGCCTCCAGCACGCGCTGGTGCAGCTCGGTGAGCTCGGCGCCCGGGTCGACGCCCAGCTCGTCGTCGAGGAGGCGGCGGGTGTCGGCGTAGACGCCCAGCGCCTCGGCCTGCCGCCCGCTGCGGTACAGCGCGAGCATCAGCAGGGCACGCGGTCGTTCGCGCAGCGGGTGCTCCGCCGACAGGACGGTGAGTTCGGAGACGGCCTCGGCGTGGCAGCCGGCCTGCAGGTCCAGGTCGAGGCAGCTCTCGGTGAGCTGCAGCCGCCATTCCAGCAGGCGGGTGCGCTGGGTCTCGGCGTACGGGCCGGGGAGCCCGGCCAGGGGCTCGCCGTCGAAGAGGGCCAGCGCGCCGCGCAGTTCCTCGCGGGCGGTGGCCAGGTCGCCCGCCGCGCGGGCCTTCTCGGCCGCGGCCTGGTGCCGTTCGGCGAGGACGAGGTCGAAGCCGTCGCCCGGGTGCAGCACGTAGCCGCCGTCGACGGTGGCCAGGGCGTCGGCGCCGAGGGCCTTGCGGAGGCGGAAGGCGTAACTGCGCAGCGCCGCCAGCGCGGTGGGCGGTGGGTCCTCGCCCCAGACGGCGTCCAGCAGTTCCTGCGCGGTGGCCGTGCGGCCGCCACGCAGCAGCAGCGCGCCGAGCAGCGCCTTCTGCTGTGGCGACCCGGCGGAGATCGGCTCCGTGCCGCGCCAGGCCCGCACCGGGCCGAGGACCGCGAAGCGCAGCGCTCCGCCGTGGTCCTTACCGCTTGCCATGCCTGCCCCCAGGTGCCGCCGTACCTTCGCGACGAGCGCGTATATCGATCGTTCATCACGAGCCGGAACAGTCTTCACGGACGGCGGGACCATCCCGATCGGTTCCGCCGCTTGTGCCAGTTTGCCGCCTCAACCTGTACGCGGTCACCTATGGGTGGCTTTCGGGAGGGGCGTTCCAGGGAGTAGCGGGGAATGTTCGGTCCAGTTTCATGTGAAGTGCGGGCATATGCCGTCGGTCTGACGGGTGTTCCGTCCGCGGAGGTGGGGAGCCGCCCATGTGCTCGCGTTGTGTGCCGCAGGCCGTGAGCGGACCGCGGAGCCGCAGCGGCGGTGCGCCGGCGCCCTCGGTGTACCGGCTGCCCGGTCCCGCCTTGCGCCGCCGGGCCGTCCGGCATCCGGAGGGGCGACCGTACGCGCCGTACGACTGCGACTACGCCGCGCTGGACCGCCGTGCCCGCGCGGTCGCGGCGCGGCTGGGACGGCTGGTGCCGCCGGGCAGCCGGGTGCTGCTCGCCTATCCGCAGGGCGCGGACCTCGCCGGGGCGTTTTACGGCTGCCTGTACGCCGGGATGGCGGCGGTGCCGCTGGTCGGCGGCGGCCCGGACGGGGCGGGGACGGTCGCGGAGGCCGTCGACCGCTGCCGCCCCGCGATGGTGCTCACCGGTGCCGACGCGTGGACCGCGCTCTCGGTGGACCGCTCGCGCACCCAGGTCGTGGAGGCCGACGGGCGCCGGGTGGGCGGTGAGCCGGTCGACCGCCTGGCGCAGGAGTGGCGCCCGGTCGGCGTCCTGCGCACGGCGCCCGGCTACGAGCGGTACGTCGCCGACGGGCTGGGCGGGGGCCGCATGGAACCCGCGCTGCGGCACGGCGACCTCGCGGACGCGGTGGGTGAGCTGGCGGTCGCGGCGGGCCGGGGGACCCCGGAGGACAGCCTGGGGTGGATCGCCTCCGTGCACGGGTTGGAGGACGCGGTGTGGCGCATGCTTCTGCTTGCGCCGGGCGGCGGGGTGGCGTGACCGCGGGTCCCGTTGCGGGCGGTTGTCGTGTGCGGGTTGTTTGCGCCTGCGGCCGGCTGCGCCGGGCTGCCCGGTGGGTGTGTGCGGGTGCGTTGCGCCTGCGGCGGGCATCCCCGCCCTCCCGCCCGATTGCCCGGCGCGGCCCCGACCCCAACCCAACAGAGCGCAGGCCCGCACTGACCGCGCCGGATGGGGGTCCCCCCCGGCCGAAGGCTGGGGGAGGGCGGGCGGCGGGGGAAACCCCAAAGCGCAACCACAACGGCGCCGCACACAAAGACGGGCCGCCCACAGACCTACTGACGACCCGTCAGATTCGCGCTACCGTGAGCCCATGGAGACCTTCCCGAGGATCATTTCGGTGGACGACCACACGGTCGAGCCCCCCGGCGTCTGGCGGGACCGGCTCCCGTCGGCGTACCGGGACAGCGCGCCGCGCATCGTGCGCGCGCCCCTGAGGTCGATGACCTTCGTCGGGGGCAGGTTCACCCCGCGCATGGGTGAGCCGGGTGACGAGGGTCCCGTCGCCGACTGGTGGGTCTACGAGGACCTGCGGCGCCCCCTGACCCGGCTGGACACCGCCGTCGGGTACAGCAGGGACGAGGTGCGGCTGGAGGCGATCACCTACGAGCAGATGCGCCCCGGTTCCTACAGCGTCCCCGAGCGGCTGGCGGACATGGACGTCAACCACGTGCAGTCCGCCCTGTGCTTCCCCACCTTCCCGCGGTTCTGCGGCCAGACGTTCACCGAGGCCAAGGACCGGGAACTGGGGTTGCTGTGCGTGCGCGCCTACAACGACTGGATGGTCGAGGAGTGGTGCGGCCCGCAGGCCGGGGGCCGGCTGATCCCGCTCACCCTCATCCCGTTGTGGGACGCGGATCTGGCCGCCGCGGAGGTGCGCCGCAACGCCGAGCGCGGGGTGCGGGCGGTCTGCTTCTCCGAGATCCCGCCGCACCTGGGGCTGCCGTCCGTGCACACCGACGCGTGGGACCCCTTCCTGCGTGCCTGCGACGAGACCGGCACCGTCATCGCGATGCACATCGGCTCCTCCTCGCGCATGCCGTCCACCTCCGCCGACGCGCCGCCCGCGGTCGGCTCCACGATCACCTTCGCCAACTGCTGCTTCTCCATGGTCGACTGGCTGATGTCGGGGATCTTCGACCGCTTCCCCTCCTTGCGGATCATGTACGCGGAAGGCCAGATCGGCTGGATCCCGTACATCCTGGAGCGCGCCGACGTCGTCTGGGAGGAGAACCGGGGCTGGGGCGGCGTGGCCGACAAGGTGCTGCGGCCGCCCTCGGAGCTGTTCCGGGAGCACATATACGGGTGCTTCTTCGACGACGCGGTGGGCCTGCGCAACATCGACGCGATCGGTGTCGGCAACGTCCTGTACGAGACCGACTACCCGCACTCCGACTCGACCTGGCCCAAGTCCCGTGAGGTCGGCGAGGCCCAGATGGGGCACCTCGCCCCGGACGTCGTCGAGCGGATCGTACGCGGCAACGCGATCGAGCTGCTGGGGCTGACCCTGGAAGGTTTGTGGTCCGGGCAGGGCGGGGCCGCCGGCTGAGGAGGTCCCGCCTGCTGTCGGCGGCCGCGTCGCGCACGGTGCGCGGCGCCTGGTGGGCTTCTCCCGTCATCCGGGAGGACGCCGACGGCCCGCGGCTGTCGGCGTTCGGCATCGGCGCGCCCTTCGACGGGTTCGCCGCGCGCTGACCGGCGCCGGCGCCGGCCCGGCCCGACCCCTTGTCTGACGGACCGTCAGGTCCGACCATGGCGGCATGACCAAGACCGCGTACGGCATGCAGCTGCCGGTGCAATCGCTCAGCACCCTCTACGCGGAGCCGTGGGAGGCCGCGGCGCCGCCGGGCGACCTGGTGGACGTCGCGCGGGCGGCGGACCGGCTCGGCTTCGCGTACATCGGGTGCTGCGACCACGTGGCGATCCCGCCCCGGCTCGCCCCCGCGATGAGCCCCACCTGGTACGACCCGGTCGCCACGCTGGCCTTCCTGGCCGCCGTGACGACGCGGGTGCGGCTGCTGAGCCACGTCGCGGTGATCGGACTGCGGCATCCGCTGTTGACCGCCAAGCAGTACGCGACGCTGGACCACCTCTGCGGCGGCCGGCTGATCCTCGGGGTCGGGGCCGGGCACGTCCGGGAGGAGTTCGAGGCCCTCGGGGTGGACTTCGAGCGGCGCGGGCCCCTGCTGGACGAGGCGATCGACGCGGTGCGGGCGCACTTCGCGGCGGGGGAGCAGAAGCCGGAGCCGGTGCAGCGCCCGGTCCCGGTGTGGGTCGGGGGGTCGTCGCCCGCGGCGGTGCGGCGCGCGGCGCTCAAGGGCGACGGCTGGCTGCCCCAGGGGGACTCCCGGAAGGCCATGCCAGCGCAGATCGCCCGGCTGCGGGAACTGCGCGGCGGGACGCCGATCACCATCGGGGTGATCGCGGAGCCGTTGTACGTCGGCGAGCCGGGGTGGCCGGTGGGGCGGCGCACGCTGACCGGGAAGCCGCAGGCGGTGGCCGAGTCGCTGCGGGAGTACGGCGCGATGGGGGTGGACCAGATCCAGGTGAGGTTCCGCGTCCGGGGAGCGGCGGAACTGCTCGACCAGATGGAGGCGTTCGCCGACGGCGTGGCGCCGCACCTCGACGCGTAGGGAGTGACGGACATGGGCAAGCTGGACGGCCGGGTCGTGCTGATCACCGGCGCGGCGCGTGGGCAGGGCGAGCAGGAGGCGCTGCTCTTCGCGGCGGAGGGGGCGCGGGTCGTCCTCGGGGACGTGCTGGACGAGCGGGGTGCCGCCGTGGCGGAGGGGATCGGCGGCGACCGGGCGCGCTACGTCCACCTGGACGTGACGAGCGAGGCGGACTGGGCCGCGGCCCTGGACGTCGCCACCGAGGCCTTCGGGCGGCTGGACGGGCTGGTCAACAACGCCGGCATCCTGCGCTTCAACGAACTCGTCGACACCCCGCTCGCGGAGTTCCAGGAGGTCGTCCTGGTCAACCAAGTCGGTGCCTTCCTGGGGATGCGCACCGTGGCCCCGCTGCTCGCGGCGGCCGGCGGCGGCACCATCGTGAACACCGCCTCCTACGTGGCGCTGGCCGGCATGGCCGGGGTGACCTCGTACGCCGCGACCAAGGCGGCCGTCGTCGGCATGACGCGGGTGGCCGCCTTGGAGCTGGCGCCCAAGGGCATCCGGGTCAACGCGATGTGCCCGGGTGCGATCGACACCCCCATGTCCAACCCCGGGGAGGGCGTGCCCGCGGAGGCCCTGGACCAGCTGTACGGCAATCTCGTGCCGCTCGCCCGGATCGGGCGCCCGGAGGAGGTCGCCCGGCTCGCGCTCTTCCTGACCAGTGACGACTCCTCGTACGTCACCGGGCAGCCGTTCGTCATCGACGGCGGCTGGCTGGCCGGGGTCTCGCTCTTCTGACGGCGATCGGGTATTGACCTCCCCCGCCGCCGGTGGAAGAGTCGGAGCGGGAATCTGACGATCCGTCAGAAAAGCTAGGGACGGTGAACCCCTTGGAATTCGGGATCTTCGTACAGGGATATGTGCCCAAGTTCCGCTCGGAGGTCGACCCGCAGGCCGAGCACCACGCGCTGATGGAGGAGACCGAGTACGTCGTGCAGGCGGACCGGTCGGGCTTCAAGTACGCCTGGTTCAGCGAGCACCACTTCCTCGAGGAGTACTCGCACCTGTCCGCCAACGACGTCTACATCGGCTACCTCACCCACGCCACCGAGCGGATCCACCTCGGGTCGGGCATCTTCAACCCGCTCCCGCAGGTCAACCACCCGGTGAAGGTCGCGGAGAAGGTCGCCATGCTCGACCACCTCTCGGACGGGCGCTTCGAGTTCGGCACCGGCCGCGGCGCCGGCAGCCACGAGATCCTCGGCTTCCTCCCCGGCGTCACGGACATGAACGCCACCAAGGAGATCTGGGAGGAGACCGTCGGCGAGTTCCCCAAGATGTGGCTCAACGAGGAGTACCCGGGCTTCCAGGGCAAGCACTGGTCCCTGCCGCCCCGCAAGGTGTTCCCCAAGCCGTACGGGACGTCGCACCCGGCCATGTGGTACGCCGCGGGCTCGCCGCCCTCCTACGCCATGGCCGCCCGCAAGGGCCTGGGCGTGCTGGGCTTCAGCGTCCAGAAGGTCTCCGACATGGAGTGGGTGCTGGAGCAGTACAAGACCGCGGTGCGCGACGCCGAGCCCATCGGGGACTTCGTCAACGACAACGTCATGGTGACGACCACCGCGATCGTCGCCGAGACCCGCAAGGAAGCGATCCGTGTCGCCGCGAGCAGCAACCTCAACTACCTGCAGTCGCTGGTCTTCCGCTACCACGACACCTTCCCGCGCCCGGAGTACATCCCGCAGTGGCCGGAGCTGCTGCCGACGTACACCGAGGAGCTCATCGAGATGCTCCTCGACGAGGAGCTGATGATCTGCGGCGACCCGGACGACGCGCTCAAGCAGTGCAAGCGCTGGGAGTCCGCGGGGGCCGACCAGCTGTCGTTCGGGCTGCCGGTGGGCGTCCCCTTCGAGGACACGATGCGCACGATCAAGCTGGTGGGGGAGCACGTCATCCCCAAGATCGACACGGACCCGGTGCACCGGACGACCCGCTTCCGCCGGGCGGCGTGACGCCGCGGGCCACCGACAGGGCGGCGCCTTCCCGGACCGCCGCCCGGCCCCCGTCCGGACCGGCACCGCGGCGGCGGCCCGCCGCGCCCGGGGACGGCCGGGGGCCACACCCGCGCGGCGGGCGGCCCGCCCGCGGCCCCAGCAGGAGGAGGGACCACGCATGCTCGACCACCTGATCCGCGGCGCGACGCTCGTCGACGGCACCGGTGCCCCGGCCCGTACGGCCGACGTCGGCCTGCGGGACGGCCGCGTCGTCACGGTCACGCCGCCCGGCCGGACCGAGGAGCCCGCACGGACCACCGAGGACGCGACCGGGCTGGTCCTCGCCCCGGGCTTCGTCGACCCGCACACCCACTACGACGCCCAGCTGTTCTGGGACCCCTTCGCGACCCCCTCCATGAACCACGGGGTCACCACCGTCGCCGGCGGCAACTGCGGTTTCACCCTGGCGCCGCTCAAGCCGCAGGACGCCGACTACACCCGCCGGATGATGTCCAAGGTCGAGGGGATGTCGCTGAAGGCCCTGGAGTCCGGGGTCGACTGGAGCTGGCACGGCTTCGGCGACTACCTGGACGCCCTGGAGGGCCGGATCGCCGTCAACGCCGGTTTCATGGTGGGCCACTGCGCGCTGCGCCGCTACGTCATGGGGCCCGACGCCGTCGGCGGGCAGCCCTCACCGGACCAGCTCGACCGCATGCTGCGGCTCTTCCACGAGTCCATGGAGGCCGGCGGCTGGGGCCTGTCGACGACCCAGTCCGCCACCCACTCCGACGGCGACGGCCGCCCGGTGGCCTCGCGGCACGCCCGGCCCGCGGAACTGCTCGCGCTCTCCCGGGCCGTCGGGGAGCACGAGGGCACGCAGATCGAGGCGATCGTCGCCGGTTGCCTGGACACCTTCTCCGACGACGAGATCGACCTCTTCGTCGACATGACCGTGGCCGCGGGCCGCCCGCTCAACTGGAACGTGCTGACCGTCGACGCGGCCGTCCCGGACCGTGTGCCCCGCCAGCTGCAGGCCTCCGAGCGGGCCCGCAAGGCCGGGGGCCGCGTCGTCGCGCTGACGATGCCCATCCTGACCCCGATGAACATGTCGCTCGGCACCTTCTGCGCCCTCAACCTCATCCCCGGCTGGGGCGAGATCCTCTCCCTGCCCGTCCCCGAGCGCATCGCCCGGCTCCGCGACCCCGAGGTCCGCGCGGGGATGCTCCGGCGCGCCGGCAGCCCCGAGGCGGGTGTCTTCCGCCGGCTCGCCGACTTCGGGCGGTACGTCATCGGAGACACGTACTCCGAGGAGAACCGGCGGGCCGGCGTCAGCGGCCGGGTCGTGCGGGACATCGCCGCCGAACGGGGCCAGGACCCCTTCCGCACCCTCGTCGAGATCTGCGCGGCCGACGGGTTGCGGACGGTGCTGTGGCCCATGCCCACCGACAACGACCCGGACAGCTGGGAGCTGCGCCGGAACACCTGGGAGCACGAGGACGTGCTGCTCGGGGGCTCCGACGCGGGTGCCCACCTGGACCGCATGTGCGGGGCGCCGTACACCACCCGGTTCCTCGGCGACTGCCTGCGCGGCCGCCGGCTGGTCCCGCTGGAGAAGGCGGTGCGGATGCTCACCGACGACCCGGCGCGGCTGTTCGGGCTCCGCGGGCGCGGCCGGGTCGCGGAGGGGTACCACGCCGACCTGGTGCTGTTCGACCCCGAGCGGATCGACGCGGGCACCGCCACCCTCGTGCACGACCTGCCGGGCGACAGCCCGCGGCTGGACTCCAGGGCCCGGGGCGTGGTCAGCGTGCGGGTGGGCGGCGTGGAGACGATCCGCGACGACGGGATCACCGGGGCCGTCCCCGGCCGGGTCCTGCGTTCCGGACGGGACACCCGCACGGTCCCCACGGGCGTGTGACCCCGGGCCGCCCCCGTGGCGGGACGCCGTGCCGCGGGTGTCCGTGCCGCGCGGCACGGGCATAACACTGGCCCACAGCACGGGAGGTGCGACGACGCCATGCGGATCGCCACGACGATCTTCCTGACCGACCACTCCGTCCCCGCCGTCCGGCTCGCCCGGGAACTGGAGGAGCGCGGCTTCGACGGCCTGTACCTCCCGGAGCACACGCACATCCCGGTCAGCCGCCGCACCCCCGCGCCGATGGGCGGCCCGCTGCCGCCGGAGTACGGCCGCACGCTCGACCCCTTCGTGGGCCTGTCCGCCGCCGCAGCCGTCACCCACCGGCTGCGGCTGGGCACCGGGATCACGCTGGTCGCGCAGCACGATCCGATCGTGCTGGCCAAACAGGTCGCGAGCCTGGACTTCCTCTCCGGCGGCCGGTTCACCCTCGGCGTCGGCTTCGGCTGGAACGTCGAGGAGGCCGCCGACCACGGGGTCGACTGGCCGCGCCGCCGGGAACTGGTGCGGGAGCGGATGGCCCTCATGCACGCCCTGTGGGCGCCGGAACCGACCGCGTACGAGGGCGGGTCCTGCCGGGTCGCGGCCAGCCACGCCTGGCCCAAGCCCGCGTCGGGCGGGCGGCCCCGCATCCTGTGCGGCGGCGCCGGGGGCCCCGCGCTGTTCGCGCACATCGCCGAGTACGCCGACGGCTGGATGCCGATCGGCGGGGGCGGGCTGGCGGAGAGCGTGCCGCGGCTGCGCCGGGTGTGGGAGGACGCCGGCCGGGACGCCAAGGCGCTCCAGGTCGTGCCGTACGCCGTGCGCCCCAGTCCGGGCAAGCTGGCGTACTACCGGGACCAGGGTCTGGAGGAGGTCGTGCTGCAACTGCCGTCCGCGGGAACGGCGGACGTGCTGCGCACGCTCGACGACTACGCGCAGTACACCTGACCTCGGCCGGCGCTCAGGTGCCGGGGTAGCGCTCCAGCCACGCCGCGGACGCGCCGCCGGGACCGTGCAGCGCGGGGCCCTGCGTCATCTCCATGGCGAAGTCGTCGGCGAGCTGGAGGACGGTGCCCCGGCCCTCCAGTTCCGCGGTCCAGGCCGGGGGCAGGGCGGTCTCGCCGTGCTGCACGCCCAGCAGGTTGCCGCAGATCGAACCGGTGGAGTCGCTGTCCCCGGAGTGGTTGACCGCCAGCAGCAGTCCGTGCCGGACGTCCTCGGCGACCAGGGCGCAGTAGACGCCGACGGCGAGTGCCTCCTCGGCGGTCCGGCCCGCGCCCAGGGACTCCACCCGCTCCGCGCCGGGCAGCCCCTGGCGTACGGCGCCGAGGGCGGCCTGCAGTGCCACGGAGGTCTCCTCGTGCCCGGGGCGCGCCGCGATCAGGGCCAGCGTGTGCTGCACGGCGCCGTCCAGGGCCTCGCCGCGGGCCAGGCCGTGGACGATGACGGCGAACGCCCCGGCGGCCAGGACGCCGGTGGGATGACCGTGCGTCTGCGCGGCGCACTCGACGGCGAGCTGGAACACCAGTTGCGGCTCCCAGCCGACCAGCAGCCCGAAGGGCGCGGACCGTACGACCGCGCCGCAGCCCTTGGCGTCCGGGTTCTTGGGGTCGTCGAGGGTGCCCATCCGCTCGTCGCCGAGCCCGGTCAGGCAGGCCTTCCCGGGGCCGCGGCGCGCGTACAGCCACTCCTCGCGGGCCAGCCAGCCGGCGTCCTTGCGGCGCTCGTCGGGCCCCCAGTCGTTCTGGGTGGCCGCCCAGCGCAGGTGGGCCCGGTGCACGTCGGTGGGCGGGTGCCAGGCCCCGGCGTCGCGGCGCACCTGGGCGCGTATCAGGCCCTCGGCGGTGAACAGCGTCATCTGGGTGCCGTCGGTGACGGCCCCCCGCCGCCCGTACGCCGGGACGTAGTCGGTGACCCC
Organism: Streptomyces sp. PA03-5A; assembly: GCF_033792725.1. Classification (NCBI taxonomy): domain Bacteria; kingdom Bacillati; phylum Actinomycetota; class Actinomycetes; order Kitasatosporales; family Streptomycetaceae; genus Streptomyces; species Streptomyces sp. PA03-5A. The sequence goes on from NZ_JARAVL010000053.1 coordinate 18,628, forward strand.
GTCCTTCCCGTGCGCCTGCCGCAGGGCGGCCAGGGAGTCAGACTCGACGCCGGCGCCGAGGGCGTCGCCGATCGCACCACCGAGCAGACAACCGCGAACCCGGCTGCGGAAGTCCTGCTGCTCGGCACGCCCCCATATGGCCCCGACCATGTCCGACGCCTCTCTGCTCGACCCGACCAAGCACTGTAATCGACCCAGATCGGTCGGCTTCCGGTCACGACCGGAATGTGGTCGGTCACGCATCGGCGAAGGCCCCCGCTGCCGTGGCAACGGGGGCCTTCGAGGGGCCGGGGCCCGGGGGTCACCAGTTGCGGCCCTGCCACGCGGGCCTGGGGGCCTGGATGCCGCGGGTCCGTGCCCAGCGGGCCGCGCCCGCGAGCAGGGAGGTGACGATCAGCCCGATGAAGAGGTTCACCACGCAGGTGGCGAGCATCTCGTTGGAGCGGTGCAGGGCCAGCGGGATCACCACGGCGAAGAGGGTCAGCCCGGCCATGATCCAGCCGAAGAACAGCGTGGCGCGGGGCGTCGTGGTGAGGAGGACGCGCAGCAGGAGCGTCGCGGCGAGCGCGACGAGCGCTGCCCCGAGGACGTAGGCGGTGGCGGCGGCGTCGCGCCACAGCCCGTAGCCCTGCGGGGCGAAGAGCGGCAGCAGCAGGAATCTCTGCGCGACCAGGATGCCCGCCTTGGCCAGCAGGCCGGCGAGCACCGCGGTCAGGGCTCCGACGCCCCACAACCGCCAGGCGTGGACGCGGCGGCGGTCGTGGTCGGCGTAGCTGCTTGGCACGTGGGGTTCCTTTCCGGTCAGCCGACGCAGAGGACCAGGAGGCACAGCTGCATCGGTGACTTCGTTGCCGGCGGCGTGGGGGCCGCCGTCGTCGTGGGGGGTGTGGCCGGGACGTCCGCGGGGGAATGGGGGGCGGACGAGGGCGCGGTGGTGTGGGGGGCGGTGTCCGTGGGCGCGGGGACGGCCGCGACCGTGCCGGCCCGGGGACCGGTGTCGCCCTGCGGGGCGGTGTGCGCCGGCGCGGTCGTGCGCGTCCCGGTCGGCGCGGAGCGGGGCGCGTCGCCGCGCGGCGCGGTGGTGGCGGGGTGTGCGCGCTGACCGGGCCGGTGCGTGGCGTCGCCGCCGGGCTGCGCGGGGATCGAGGACAGCGGCAGGGTGCGGGCGGTGGCCGGGGTCAGGGTCTCCGCGGCCGCCGCCGTGTCGGCCCGGCTCTTGGAGCCGCCGTGCGGCAGCGCCGCGACGGTGAGGCCGCCGCCGACGAGTGCCACGGCCGTGGCCGCCGCGGCGCGCCGCCGGTTCTTCTTCCAGCGTTCCAGCTGCCGTCGCCGGGCCGCACGACCCTGCAGCGACGGGTCGGCGTCGTCCTGTTCGGTTCCGTCGGGGTCGTCCGGGGAGTCCGCGTCGCGGAGCCGCTCCCGTTCGGCGGCCGGGTCCGGGCCCTGCCACATGGGCGGTGCTATGTCGGGTGCGTACGCGCCGCACCCCGGACACACGAGAGCCCCGTTGAGATGCCGACGGCAAGAGGAGCAGTAGTCCATCTCCGAGTCTTTCTCTGCTGACAACGCCGCCGGGGGACGTCGGCGGCAGGTCCGCGCGCACGTTCACCGTGCAGGGCGGGACGGCCAGCAACGCTAACGACACCTCCCGAAGGAGGTGCGCAGCCTGTGTGACGCTTTTGGAGAGTTGCTCGGACTCTTTTGCAGAGGTTGCCGGGGGGCGCGGCCGGGGGCCGCGCCCCGGCTCAGTCCTCGAGGACGGGCAGCAGTTCGGGCAGGTGGCCGTCGGAGGCCAGGCCTGCGGCGATGCGTTCTGCGGGTACTTCGCCGTAGGTGGTGGTGCGCTGGCGGGCGGGGCGGCCGGCGGCGTCGGCGATGGCGACCAGGTCGCGGATGGAGCGGTAGGAGCCGTAACCGGAGCCCGCCATGCGGGAGATGGTCTCCTCCATCAGGGTGCCGCCGAGGTCGTTGGCGCCGGAGCGCAGCATCTCGGCGGCGCCGTCGGTGCCGAGCTTGACCCAGCTGGTCTGGATGTTGCGGATGTGGGGGTGGAGCAGGAGGCGGGCCATGGCGGTGACCGCGCGGTTGTCGCGCAGGGTGGGGCCGGGGCGGGCGATGCCGGCCAGGTAGACGGGTGCGTTGGTGTGGATGAACGGCAGGGTGACGAATTCGGTGAAGCCGCCGGTCTCCTGCTGGATCCGGGCGAGCAGGCGCAGGTGGGCGAGCCAGTGGTGGGGCTGGTCGACGTGGCCGTACATCATGGTGGAGGAGGAGGGCAGGCCCAGTTCGTGTGCCGTGGTGATGACCTCGACCCAGGTGGCGGCGGGTAGTTTGCCCTTGGTCAGGACCCAGCGGACCTCGTCGTCGAGGATCTCGGCGGCGGTGCCGGGGACGGAGTCCAGGCCGGCTTCCTTGGCGGCGCTCAGCCATTCGCGGAGGGACATGCCGGTGCGGGTGGCGCCGTTGACGACCTCCATGGGGGAGAAGGCGTGCACGTGCATGCCGGGTACGCGTTCCTTGACCGCGCGGGCGATGTCGAAGTAGGCGGTGCCGGGCAGGTCGGGGTGGATGCCGCCCTGCATGCAGACTTCGGTGGCGCCGAGCTGCCAGGCCTGTTCCGCCCGGTCGGCGACCTGGGACAGGGACAGGGTGTAGGCGTCGGCGTCGGTGCGGCGCTGGGCGAAGGCGCAGAACCGGCAACCGGTGTAGCAGACGTTGGTGAAGTTGATGTTCCGTGTGACGACGTAGGTGACCTCGTCGCCCACCGCGTCGCGGCGGACGTCGTCGGCGATCCGGCACAGCGCGTCCAGCGCCGCCCCGTCGGCGTGCAGCAGCGCGAGCGCCTCGGCGTCGGTCAGCTTCGTGGGGTCGTCGGCGGCCACGGACAGCGCGGTGCGCACGTCGGCCTCGATGCGGTCCGGGACCAGCCCGGGGGCGGCCTGCTCGCGCAGCGCCTCCCAGTCCCCGTAGACCTCGTCGAAGTCCTCCCGGCGGTCGCCGGTGCGTCCCTCGGTGTCGATGGTGCGGTGCAGGTCGGTGCGGCCGGCGGCGGTGAAGACCTCCTCCGGCTCCTGCCACGGACGGCCGGTGACCTCGGCGTCCTCGCGCGCCAGACCTGTGGCCGGGTCGGCCAGCGCCCGCACGTGCGGCAGCAGCCGCGGGTCCAGCCACGGCTCGCCGCGCCGGACGAACTCCGGGTACACGCAGAGCCGTTCGCGCAAGCGGAAGCCCACCTCCGCCGAGCGTGCCGCCAGCTCCTCGATCTGCGGCCAGGGCCGCTCGGGGTTGACGTGGTCCGGGGTCAGCGGCGACACCCCGCCCCAGTCGTCGATGCCGGCCCCGATCAGCCGGGCGTACTCCGCGTCCACCAGGTTCGGCGGTGCCTGGAGGCAGGCCGACGGCCCCATGATGTGCCGGGCGACCGCCACCGTGGCCACCAGGTCGTCCAGTTCCGCGTCCGGCATGCCGCGCATCGCGGTGTCCGGCTTGGCGCGGAAGTTCTGGATGATCAGTTCCTGGATGCCGTGGTACGACCGCGCGACGCGGCGCAGCGCGAACAGCGACTCGGCACGCTCCTCGTAGGTCTCACCGATGCCGATGAGCAGCCCGCTGGTGAACGGCACGGAGCTGCGCCCCGCGTCCTCCAGCACCCGCAGCCGTACGGCCGGTTCCTTGTCGGGGGAGCCGTAGTGCGGGCCGCCGGGCTCGCTCCACAGCCGGGTCGCCGTCGTTTCCAGCATCATGCCCATCGAGGGGGCGACCGGCTTCAGCCGCTGGAAGTCCGTCCAGCTCATGACCCCGGGGTTGAGGTGCGGCAGCAGCCCCGTCTCCTCCAGGATCCTGATGGACATCGCCCGCACGTACGCGATGGTGTCGTCGTAGCCGTGCGCGTCCAGCCACTCCCGCGCCTCCGGCCACCGCTCCTCCGGCTTGTCCCCGAGGGTGATCAGCGCTTCCTTGCAGCCCAGTTCGGCACCGCGCCGGGCGATCTCCAGCACCTCGTCCGGGGACATGAACATCCCGTGCCCGGCCCGCCGCAGCTTGCCGGGGACGGTCACGAAGGTGCAGTAGTGGCATTTGTCCCGGCACAGGCGGGTGAGCGGGATGAAGACGCTCTTGGAGTAGGTGATGATCCCGGGCCGTCCCGCCGCCTCCAGGCCCGCGTCCCGCACCCGGGCCGCGCTCTCCGTCAGGGCGGCGAGGTCCGCCCCCCGCGCCTGGAGCAGCACCGCGGCCTCCGCGGTGTCGAGCGCGACGCCGTCACGGGCGCGCCTCAGGGCACGGCGCATGCTGTTGGTGGTGGGCGGAGTGTGGGTCATCCTCCGAGGATAGGCGCGGCGTACGTCAGTCGGCGGTGTCGGGAGGATCACCGGGCCGCCGGGCCCCGACGGGGAATATCCGGGCTGGCCTTGACGTCCGCGTCAAGGTCTACCGTCGGGGGCATGCGGATCGGAGAACTCGCCGAACGGGCCGGGACCACCACCCGCGCCCTGCGCCACTACGAGTCGCTCGGCTTGCTGCGGGCCCGGCGCACGGGCAACGGCTACCGGGCCTACGACGAGCAGGACCTGCGACTGCTCCGGCAGATCCAGGCGCTGCGCGCCTTCGGCTTCGAACTGGAGGACACCCGGCCGTTCGTGGACTGCCTGCGGGCCGGCCACCCGGAGGGTGACTCCTGTGCCGCCTCGATCGACGTCTACCGGCGCAAGCTGGCCGAGCTCGACGAGTGCATCGACCGTCTGGGGGAGCTCCGCGAGCGGCTCGGCTCGCAGCTCGTCCGCGCGGAGCTGGCCTCGGCCGGGGGCACCTCCGAACCGCGCTGTGAGTTCAGCTGCGAGGCAGACGAGGGGAGTACGCGATGACGACGCACATCGAGGGCCTGACCGAGGTGACCGACGCGACGTTCGCCGAGGAGGTTCTGGGGGCCGAGGGGCCGGTCCTGGTGGAGTTCACCGCCGACTGGTGCCCGCCGTGCCGCCAGATCGCCCCGGTCCTGGCGGAGGTCGCCCACGAGGAGGCGGGCCGGCTGAAGGTCGTCCAGCTCGACGTGGACCACAACCCGCAGGCGACGGCGGCGTACGGCGTCCTGTCGATGCCGACCCTGATGGTCTTCCGGTCGGGGGAGCCGGTGAAGTCCCTGGTGGGGGCGCGGCCCAAGCGGCGGCTGCTGCAGGAGCTCGCCGACGTCCTGTGAGCGGGCGGGCGCCCGGGCGGGTCCCGGGGCGGGTGAAGGCCCGCCCCGGGACCCGGCCGTCAGGCCTTCGCGGGCTCCTCGGGCAGGGTCGCGGCGGCGGCCGCGTCGTCCCCGTCCCCGTCGGAGTTGATCCGCGCCAGGACCGCGTCGCGCTCCGGGGTGTCCTCGGGCTTGACGAGGCCGATGAGCACGTACAGCACGAGGCTGACGGCGAGCGGCGTCACGATCTGGATCTGCAGCTGCACCCCGTCCAGGCCGTAGTTGGTGAGCCAGAAGGCGAACAGGCCCGCCGCCCAGGAGACCAGCGCCGCCGTCGGGCCGGACTTGCGGAACGTCCGCAGCAGGCCGAGCATGAACGGGATCGCGATCGGGCCCATCAGGCCGGCCACCCACTTGATGACGACGGTGATGATGTCCTTGAAGGTCGGCGAGTTGACCTGGGTGGCCACCGCCATCGACAGGGCGAGGAAGGCCACGGTGGTGAGCCGCGCCGCGAGCAGTCCGGCCCGCGCGTTCCAGCCGCGCGCCGCCTTGGACAGCACCGGGGCGATGTCCCGGGTGAAGACGGCGGCGATGGCGTTGGCGTCCGAGGAGCACATGGCCATGGTGTGCGAGAAGAAGCCGACGACCACCAGGCCCAGCAGGCCGTGCGGCAGCAGTTGCTCGGTCAGCAGGGCGTACGAGTCGGACGCGTCCGGCTTCTGCGCCTTCACCAGCAGCGGGGCGACCCACATCGGGAAGAACAGGATCAGCGGCCAGACGAACCACAGCACGGACGACAGCCGCGCCGAGCGCGTGGCCTCGCGGGCGTTGCTCGTGGCCATGTAGCGCTGGGCCTGGTTCCACATGCCGCCGTTGTACTCGAACGTCTTGATGAACAGGTACGCCAGCAGGAAGGTCAAGGTGTACGGGCCGGCGGTCGGGGCGGTGTGGTTGTCGGGCAGCTTGTCCCAGACCGTCCACAGCCCGCTGATACCGCCGATCTCGCCCAGCACCGCGACCAGCATGGCGAGGCCGGCCAGCAGCTGGATGACGAACTGGCCCAGCTCGGTGAGGGCGTCCGCCCACAGGCCGCCGACGGTGCAGTAGACGGCCGTGACGGCGCCGGTGATGAGGATGCCCTGGTTGAGGGAGACACCGGTGAAGACCGACAGGAGGGTGGCGATCGCCGCCCACTTGGCGCCCACGTCCACGATTTTGAGCAGCACGCCGGAGACGGCGAGTGCCTGCTGGGTCGGGACGTTGTAGCGGGTCTTCAGGTACTCCAGCGGCGAGGCCACGTGCAGCCGCGAGCGCAGCCGGTTGAGCCGGGGCGCGAAGAGGTTGGCCCCGATGGCGATGCCGATGGCGATGGGGAAGGACCAGGTGACGTACGAGGTGACGCCGTAGGTGTAGGCGATGCCGGCGTACCCGGTGAACATGACCGCGCTGTAGCCGGACATGTGGTGCGAGATGCCGGACAGCCACCAGGGCATGCGACCGCCCGCGGTGAAGAAGTCGCTGACGTCGTCGACGCGTTTGTGGGACCACAGGCCGATGGCGACCATCACGCCGAAGTAGCCGACGAGTACGGCCCAGTCGAGACTGTTCATGCGTTGTTGCCCCTTCCAGGGGTCCGCCTTGTGAACGGGAGCGCACTTCGCCGGTACGTCCGTCGCGGGGCGGCGCCCCAGATTGAACCGCCTGGAAAGGGACTGGTCAATACCATCGGCGTTCAAGGACATGAACACCGATCAGCGAGTAGAACGATTTTACTTGTTCTTGACCTTACTTCACGTTGTTGTGAACCTGCCCGGCGCCCCACGATGAGCGGGTACTTCGCCGGAACGACCGCACGTCGACCGGAGCCCGCCCGGGGCTCCGACCGTCCCTGTCAGCGCATCAGTTCGCCCGCGTTCACCAGCAGCGACTGCCCGGTGATCGCGCGCGCCCGGTCGGAGGCCAGGAAGACCGCGGCCTCCGCCACGTCGCCGTCCGTGGCCAGCTCCGGCAGCGCCATCCGGTCGGTGAGCCGGTGCAGCACCTCGTCCTCGGGCACGCCCTCGGTGTGCGCGGTGAAGCCGACGTAGGCCTGGACCGGCGGGCCCCACATCCAGCCCGGCAGCACGGTGTTGACCCGGATCCGCTCCGGGCCGAGTTCACGGGCGAGCGAGTACATCGCCGAGGTGAGCGCGCCCTTGGAGGACGCGTACGCCGCCTGACGCACCTGAGACGGCGCGGCCACGGCGGACTGGGTCCCGATGAAGACCACCGAGCCGCCGCCGCGCCCGCGCAGACCGGGCAGGCAGGCCCGGGTCATCCGCAGCGTGCCGAGCAGGTTGACGTCCAGTACCGTCTTCCAGGTCTCGAAGTCGGCATCGGCCAGACCGCCGAAGTGGCCGTCCATGGCGGCGACGTGGACGACCGCGTCGATCCCGCCGAAGCGCTCCTGCGCGAGGGCGGCCAGCGCCTCGCACTGCGCGGCGTCCTTGATGTCAGTGGAGCGCCAGGCGACGTGGGCGCCCCCGGGGTCGATCTCGTCCGCCGCCTTGGCGAGGTGGGCCTCGGTGCGGGCCCCGAGCACCGCGTTCCCGCCGTCGCGGACGACGGCCTGGGCGACGCGCTGTCCGAGGCCGGCCCCGACCCCGGACACCACCACGGTCTTGTCGCGCAGCAGCACGGCCCACCACCTCCACCCGGACGGATGAACTGACGGATCGTCAGAATAGGCTCACCCGCCCGCGATGGCCAGGGCCTTGGCGAGCCGGCGCAGCCCCTCCCCGATCTCGTCCGGGGTGTGCGTCACGAAGGACAGCCGCAGCGCCGCACGGTCGGGCTCGCCCGCGTAGAAGGGCGCCCCCGGCACGTAGGCCACGTCGTGGGCCACCACCTGGGGCAGCAGCTCCGTCGCGTCGTAACCGGCGGGCAGCCGGGCCCAGACGAACATGCCGCCTTTGGGCCGGTTCCACGTGCTGCCCTCGGGCAGCGCGCCGGGCAGCCCGGCCAGCAGGGCGTCCCGCCGCTCCCGGTAGGCGGCGCGGACCCGGGTCAGATGGGCGTCGAGGTCGGAGTCGGCGAGGTAGCGGGCGGCGGCGGCCTGGTCCACGGTCGAGGTGTGCAGGTCGGCGGACTGCTTGGCGACCACGCACGCCCGGCGCAGGGCGGCCGGGGCGCGCAGCCAGCCGAGTCGCATCCCGGGGGCCATGATCTTGGACAGGCTGCCGAGCAGGACCGTACGGTCGGCGGCCGCCTCGTGGGAGGCGATCCACGGCTCCGCCTCGCCGTCGTAGCGCAGTTCGCCGTACGGGTCGTCCTCCGCGATCCACAACCCGTGCCGTTCGGCGATCAGGGCGACCGCCTGCCGGCGCTCGTCGGTCGTCGTGCGGCCCGTGGGGTTCTGGAAGGTCGGCACCAGGTAGAGCAGCTTGGCCTTCTCCCGGACGACGGCCAGTTCCAGGGACGTCGGGTCGATGCCGTCCGCGTCGGAGGGGACGGGCACCACGCGGGCGCCCGCGAAGGCGAAGCACTGCAGCGCCGCCAGGTAGCCCGGGTCCTCCACGAGGACGACGTCCCCGGGTTCCAGCAGGGCGGTGGAGACCAGGGTGAGGGCCTGCTGGGAGCCGCCGGTGACGAGCAGGTCGTCGGAGCCGGTGGGCAGTCCCGCCCGGCTGAGCCGGCCGGCGACCGCCGTGCGCAGCGCCGGGTCCCCCTCGGTGGTGGAGTACTGCAGCACCCGCTCGGGCGCCTCGGCGAGGACGCGGTCGTACGCGGCGCGTATCGCCGCGGCGTCGAAGAGCTCGGGGGCGGGTAGCCCGCCGGCGAAGGAGATCACCTCCGGGCGGGCGGTCAGCGCGAGGATCTCCCGTACCGGCGAGCCGCCGACGGAGGTGGCGCGGGTGGCGAGGCCGGGGACGGCGGCACGCATGACGGGCTCCTTCGCTGTGGGCGGGTGATCTCGCGGACCGTACACAGATGTGTCGGGCGTCGCCACGGGCTTCCATTTCTGACGCTCAGTCAGCTACACCGTATGCATGACCGAAGAAGACACCCGCAGCGAGGTCTACGCCGAACTGGCCTCCGTCGGCCCGTACGGCCCCGGCCTCGGCCACGCGCTCATCACCATGGTCGAGCCGCACCCCGGCCACGAGTACGCCTACAACCGCTGGTACGAGGACGACCACTTCATCGCCGGTGCCATGGCCATGCCCTGGATGTACGCCGGGCGCCGCTGGGTGGCCACCCGCGACCTGCAGTTACTGCGCTACCCGGAGAAGTCCGCGGTGGCCCGGCCCGTCACCGAGGGCTGCTACGTCACCGTGTACTGGATCACGGCCGGGCGCTACGCGGACCACATGAAGTGGACCGTCGCCATCAACCGGCGCCTCAACCGCGACGCCCGTGTCCACCACGACCGCACCCACGTCTTCACCGCCTTCCAGGACCACGCCGTCACCGTCTACCGAGACGGGCCCGCCGGTCCCCGGGACTTCCACGCGCTCGACCACCCCTACGCGGGGCTGGTCGTCGAGGTGGTCGACACCGACACCCCGCAGGAGTGCGACGCGCTGCTCGGCCTGCTGCGCGACCGCCACCTGCCGCGGCGGCTGGCCGGCTCGCCCTCCGCGATGGTGACCGTCTTCCGTCCCACGCCGCTGCCGCTGGAGCGGATGTCGTACGTGAAGCAGGTCGAGGGCGTCGGCACCCGGCTCACCCTGCTGTGGTTCCTGCAGCGGGACCCGCGCGAGGTGTGGGAGGAGCACTTCACGGGGCTGGACGCCGAGGTGGCCGGCACGGGGCTCGGCCGGGTCGAACTCGTCGCGCCCTTCGTCCCCACGGTGCCCGGGACCGACACCTACGTCGACCGGTTGCGGGGGTAGGGCGCCGGGGTGGCAGTGAGCCCCCTCGGCCAGGACGGCGTGCCGGTCGAGAGGGCCCGTACGGATACTGCGTCGGTGCTCAGTCGAGGTCGTACGTCCCGTGGCCGACGTCCGCGACGAACGCCGCCCAGGCCTCGGGGGAGAAGGCGAGCGTCGGGCCGTCGGGGTCCTTGGAGTCGCGGACGTCGACGGCCGACGTCGTACGGGAGGCCACCTCGACGCAGGCGCCATTTCCCTGGGAACGGGTGGACTTGGTCCACGCCCTGGTGTTTCCGAGCTGAATAGCCATGATCGCTCCGAGCTTTCTTTTTTGTGCAGCTCTGACGTGATCGAAGCTACTCGCCAACATCACTGCCCACAGCGGCTATTACCCCCTACGGGTGGCATATTCCAGGAGGTCTTCCGCCTCACGGGACGCAGGTGTACTCTGCGGCATTCCCGCCGGGGGGTCAGCGTGCGTACTCCTTCGCGGCGTCCGCGATGAACTGCCGGCTCTGCTCCGCGCTGAGCGCCTGGGCCCGCAGGTGCTCGTACATCACGCTGTAGCCGTGCACGTCGGTCGGCTTCTCCAGGTACAGGTCGCTCGTGACGCCCTCGATGTAGACGACGCTGGAGTCGGTGGCGTCGGCGAACTCCAGGATCGCGAAGTTGCCGGACATGCCGGGGTGGGCCCCGGCGTCGTACGGCAGGACCTGGACCGTGACGTGCGCCTGGGTGCTCATCTGGGCCAGGTACTCCAGCTGTTCGCGCATCACGTCCTTGGTGCCGACGACACGGCGCAGCGCGGACTCGTCCATCACCACCCAGAAGCGCAGCGGCGAGTCCGGGTCGGTGACGCGCTCCTGGCGCCGCAGCCGGATCTCGATCCGCTTCTCGATCTGCTCGGGCGTGGCCTCGGGGAGCGTCCCCTCGATGACGGCCGAGGCGTAGTTGCGGGTCTGCAGCAGGCCCGGCACCACCAGGGAGTCGTAGACGCGCAGGGACTCGGCCTCGGTCTCCAGGCCGATGTAGACGCTGTAGGGGACGTCGCCGAAGGCGTGCCACCAGCCCTGCTGCCGGGACTCGCGCGCCATGTTCATCAGGGAGTCGACGAGGCGGCTGTCCTCGACCCCGTACACGCTGCACAGGTCGCGCACGTCGCGCTGGCTGATGCTCCGGCGTCCGTTCTCCAGCCTGCTGATCTTCGACTGGGAGACCAGCAGCCGTGCGGCGACCTCCTCCGCGGTCATCCCTTTCTGCTCGCGCAGCTTGCGCAGTTCCGAGCCGAGTCGGCGTCGCCTGACGGTCGGATTGACGTTGGCGGCCACGGGATGTGCACCTCCGGATTCCGGACTGGTCCGTGTTCTCTGCAGATATGTACTGCTGGTCAGCAGAGTGCCACTATCGGTCATCCCACCGCTGGGAATTGGTCATATGCTGCGCTCGTCGAAAGAGCGGACAAACGGCAACGCGCGGGGCGGCGGCCGGCCGGTGCCGGTCGCCGCCCCGCGCGCGGCGGTTGCGATGGGATCGCGGTCGTCACGGTGTCCGGGCCCTGCCGCCGGACACCCCGGGTCAGCGGACGCCGGCGCGGACCATGCCGTGGCCCGTCGCCCTGGCCGCCGCCGGACGCCCCTGGGCGGGGGCGCGCTTCGGCTGCGCGGCGGCACCGTTCTGCACGTCCATCACGGCGTGCGCGACGAGGCCGCCCATGGGGTCGTACCTGATCAGGTCACGGAGCCGCGATCGGGACGACCGGCCTTCGTTGCCCGGGTACAGGTGCTTGCCGAGCCCCACGGCATGGGCGATCGCGGCGAGCGCGGCGGTCCGCGGGTCCGGTGGCACCCCGGTGCGGATCGCACTGTCCAGCCGGGCCCTGATCTCCCGGCTGACCTCGCTGTCGGTCGCCTGATAGCGCGTGGTCGGCAGCACCCCGCACATCTGCCCCGGCACGGCGTGCACCATGCCGCACCGTTCCAGATGCGTGAGATACGTCTGGCGCAGCCCCAGGCGGGGCCCGCCGATCCAGTGGACGGCGCGCACGGGGCTGCCACGACGGCGCAGCAGTTCGAGCGCGGAGTCCAGGGTCGGATCTCCTGTCGGCCGTGGGTGCACCACGGCGATACGATCCCCGTCAGGGGCTATCCGTCCTGCGAGGGCCAGCTCCACTAGCTGTGCCCCGGCAAGACCGAGGTCGAGCGACTGCGGCTGCGCCGTGGTACCCGTGGCCGGGTCCAAGGCGAGAAGCAGTAGCTCCTCCGGAAGTGTTCTGCGGCTCCTGCCCATCCATGCCTCCCCGCGTGGATGAATGACAGGGTGACGCCTCTCACACCGGCCTGTCGAGAGCGCCTTGCCCGTTCGTGCGGGAACCGACTCATATGTCGTTCTCGTCTAGCACCGAGGGCGGCGGTGGCTCGCGGGGGGCCGTCGGCGTCCCACGGCGGGTCCCACGGCGGCTTCACAGCAGGGGCCTGGAAACTGGTGTAAGGGTGAGCGGGGCGCCGCGGCGGCGCACCGCACGAGTGTGGAGGAGGTCCGGTGGCGGGCGAGTCCCCCGGCAGGGCGGAGCAGCAGGAGTTGTCGGGGGAGGCGACCGGAGGCGGGGCGGTGGATCCGAGGCTGTCGGTCTTCCGCGGGGTCGTGGGAGCGCCCCGGGGCGCATCGGAACCGGCCACCGGAGACCCGGAGTTCGCGCCGGAGCCGCCCGAAGCGGAGGGCGTGCCGGAGCCGGATCGGAGTGCTTCCGCTACGCCGGATGACGGAGCGGACGTGGACGGCGAGCCGCAGGACGCTACGCCGGACGCGGAGGACGCCCCTCCGGCCGACGGCGCGGGGGACGATGCGGAATCCCGTACCGACGACGCAGTCGCCGAGGAGGCGGGCGCGGAGGAATCCGGGACGGACGGAGGCGAGGACGCGGCCGGGGACGAGGGCGGGGACGAGGCGGAGGCCGAAGCCGGCACCGAGGACGGCCCCGAGGGCCGGACCGAGGAGGACCGCACCGAGGACGCGGCCGCCGAGGACGGCGCCGCGGAACCCACCGCCGGCGGGACGCCCGTGGAGGAGCCCGCGGACGCGGTGGACGCGGAGGACACCGAGGCGCCCGAGGAGCCCGAGGAGTCCGCGGACTCCGGGGCCGAGCCGGAGGAACCTTCCGCCGCCGGGGAGACCGGGGCCGGCGAGGAGCCTTCCGCGGGGACGGACGAGCGGGCCGGGGCGGACGCCGAAGCGGAGCCCGGGGACGACGACGCCGGCGACGCGGGCGAGGAGACCCCGGACGACTCAACGCAGGACGCTCCCGGGGAGTCCCGCGACGCCACCCCCTCGGACGACCACGAGGGCGACGACGAGGACGACGACGCTGAGGGCCCCTCACAGGGCCCCGGAGACGTCAAGGGCGGACCCGGGGCGCGCGAGGCGTCCGGGGGCGGACACGACGGCCCCAGGGCCGGGGAGGGCACGCTCACGCTGCGCGCGCCCCGCACCGAGGGCGGCGGCACGCCGGTCAGGGACGGCACCCTGACGCTGCGCGCGCCCTCCGCGTCCGCGCCCGTCAAGGCGCCTTCCCGGCCGAGCGGAACGTTTGTCCCGCTGCGGACCGACGACCGCCCGGCCGTGGTCCCGCAGGCCCCGGCGCCCGTGGAGACCCCGCGGACCACGGAGCCCGGCGGCGGTTCGCGGACGAAGCAGATGCCGCTGCCCCCCGACCCCGACGAGCCGCTGCGGCTGCTGGCGGAACTGACGAACACGCCGCCGCCGCCGCAGACGCCGCTGCGCACGACCGTGCGGCGGATCAAGATCTGGACCCCGCTGGTCCTGCTGCTGATCGTGGCCTTCTGCGTGGCGCAGGCGCTGCGCCCGCTGCCCGAGCCGGAGCTGGACCTGACCGCCGAGACCTCGTACACCTTCAAGGGCGACGAACTCGCGCTCCCGTGGCCCAGCGAGGGCCAGGCCGTCGTCGAGGCCGAGGGACTGGGCCGCATGGGCGAGTTCGGCGAGCAGGTGCCGACGCCGATCGCGAGCGTCGCCAAGGTGATGACGACCTACGTCATCCTGCGCGACCACCCGATCAAGAAGGGCGGCAAGGGCGAGGCCGTCGAGGTCGACCAGAAGGCCGAGGACCAGTACCACAGCGGCGTGCAGGAGTCGGAGTCCGTCGTCCCCGTCACCGCCGGGCAGAAGCTCAGCGAGTACGAGGCGCTGGAGGCCGTCATGCTGCCCTCCGCCAACAACATCGCGCGACTGCTGGCCCGTTGGGACGCGGGATCGGAGGAGGCGTTCGTGAAGAAGATGAACGCCGCCGCCAAGGAACTCGGGATGGACGACACGACCTACACCGACCCGAGCGGGCTGGAGGCGACCACCGTCAGCACCGCGAGCGACCAGGTCAAACTGGGGCACGCGGCGATGAAGGACGAGGTCTTCGCGGAGATCGCCACCAAGATCCAGTACACGGACATCAACGGCGACGACCAGAAGAACTACAACCAGCTGGCCGGCTACCACGACATCGTCGGCATCAAGACCGGCACCAGCACCAAGGCCGGCGGCAACCTGCTCTTCGCCGCCTACCGCACGATCGGCGGCACCAAGCAGCTGATCGTCGGCGCGATGCTCGACCAGCAGAAGGCGCCGATCATCGACACGGTCCTCAGCCGCAGCCGCACCCTGATCGACGGCACGCGGGACGCGCTCGCCTCGGCCACGATCATCAAGAAGGGCGACGTCGTCGGCTACGTCGACGACGGCCTCGGCGGCCGCACCCCGGTGGTGGCCGGGAAGGACGTCACCGCGATCGGCTGGACGGGCCTCAAGGTCGACATCTCGGTGGAGACCGGCAAGGGGGGTCTGCCGCACTCGGCGCAGGCAGGTGACCAGGTCGGTGAGCTCGTCGTCGGCAAGGGCGACAGCATGATCCGGGTCCCGGTCGTGCTGGAGTCGGCCCTCGTCGAGCCCTCCTTCGGCTCGAAGCTGACCCGGGTCGCCTGACCCGGGTCGGCCCCCGCCCGCGGTGCGCGGGCGATCGGATGGACGGGCCGGCCGGACCGCTACACGTGATCCAGCCGGCCCGCCTTCGCCTCCTCGACCAGCGAGCGGAACTGCTCGGCGCTCATCCGCACCCGCTGCCCGAAGTCGTCGGTCAGCACGACCCGCTGGTCAGCCGGCGCCGTCGCGTCCACGTACAGCGTGGGACAGCCGCAGTCGCAGTTGCCGCAGAACACGGCCACCTGTTCCATCGGTCCACCTCCGCCCGGTCCGCGCCCGGCCGGTCACCGGGCGTCATGGGCGGCATACCCGGGGTGACGGTGTTTCAGGCCGGTGAAGCCGTCGAGGCCGCCGGGGACACCGAAGCCGCCCGGGCCGACAACTCGCGCTCCAGCGGGGTGCGGAAGCGGGGCGTGACGCGGACGGCGTCCAGCCACCCCCGCAGTCGCGCGGCCTCTTCCTCGATCGCGGCGACGGCCTCGCGGCCCGGGTCGCCGAAGAGCCGGTGGACGACCTCGCCGTCGGCGCGCTGCGCCCAGCCGCCGACGACCTGGCCGTTCCACCACACGGTTGGGCCGATGTTGCCCGAGCGGTCGAAGAGCGCCGCCCGTTCCCGTTCGTCCTGCGGCAGGTACCAGTCGCGCCGCTGCCAGCCCATCGGCGTCGGGTCCAGTGCGGGCAGCAGCGCCGCCCACGATGGTGCCGGCGGGACCGGGTCGCCGTCGCCCGGCAGCACGTGGCCGGTCTCCCCGTCGAGCAGGACCTCTTCGGTGCCGAGCGCCGCCAGGGCCTTGCGGACCTCGGTCAGCGTCCAGCCCGTCCACCACTTCAGGTCGGCCTCCGTGCCCGGGCCGTACGCCGCCAGCCAGCGGCGCACCAGCTCGACGCGCGCCTCCGCGGTGGGCGGCGTCCGGATCACCGTGCCCGGCGCCCACCGGTACTGACTGCTCGTCCAGCCGCCCACCGGCCGTCTGCGGACGATCCGGCCCTCCGCCGCCAGCACCCGCAGGACGCGTGTCGACACCGCCTGGGTGGCCTCGTACGGCTTGCCGCGTGCCACCACGACCTGTTCGCGCAGCCGGGGCACGTCGGAGGCGAGCTGCGCGGCCGTCGCCTCGCCGCGTCCGGTCAGGGCGGCGAGCACGGACTCCTCCAGCTCCGCCAGCCACCGCTCGTCCCAGCCGCCGCCGTCGGCCAGGTGCTTGAGCAGTTTCCGCCGCTCCTGCGCGGCGATCGCCAGGGCCGCCGCGGAGAGCACCACCGGCGCCGAGGCGGTGGTGACCACGAACATCGTCCGCCGCATCGCGAGCAGCCGGGTCAGGCTCCGGTCCTCGTACAGGGCCCGGTCCAGGGCCGCGGCGCCGGGCTCGTGCATCCTGGCGGCGGCCGACACGTAGACCGTCGCCGGGTCCGTGCCGTGCAGCGCCACCAGCGACTCGGTGACTTCTTCGGGGGTCGCGGCCCGCCGTTCCGGCGTCAGCCGGTGCCGTACCGCCATGCGCCGCCGCCGCTCCTGCGCCCCCACCGTCCGTCGTGCGTCCATGGCTCATCGTGGCACGGCCCACCGACAGCGACTCCGGACGCCTGTGACGTACATCACGCAATCGGAGCCGGAAGTCGCCTAAGGACAGCGGCCGTCGGCGCTCTCCCGGTGGACCGGAACGCATCCGGAGCGCACCGCCCGCCTGCCGAGGAAGGCCATGCTGACCGACATCGACCACATCGTCAGGGCCCGTCTGCGCACCCCGCGCTCGGGGCCCCGGGGCCGGGAGATCACCGCGACCCTGCGCTACCGCCGCGACGACCCGCTCGCCGCCCGGATCACCTTCCCCGCGGAGGTCTCCCTCGACGGCGCCGAGGTGACCTGGGTCTTCGCCCGCGGGCTGCTCACCACGGGCCTGTACGAGCCCGCCGGGGAGGGCGACGTGCACATCCGGCCGAACGGGCCGGAGCACACCGCGATCGAGTTCCGCACCGACGAGGGCACCGCACTCGTGGAGGTGCGCACCTCCGGTCTGCGGAGCTTCCTGGCCCGGGTGTACGAGGCCGTGCCGCCCGGGCAGGAACTGCGCCACCTGGACATGGACGCGGTCATCGCCGCCTTGCTGGACACCGACGGCGAGTGACCGCCCCACGGCCGGTGGCCGCCCCCCACGGCCCCGGGGGCGGCCGTGGGGGTCAGCGCGCGAGCGGACGGAACCCGCGCAGGCGAAGCGAGTTGCCGACCACGAAGACCGAGGAGAAGGCCATCGCGGCGCCCGCGATCATCGGGTTGAGCAGCCCGGCGGCGGCGAGCGGCAGGGCCGCCACGTTGTAGCCGAAGGCCCAGAAGAGGTTGCCCCTGATCGTGCCCAGGGTGCGCCGGGACAGCCGGATGGCGTCGGCGGCCACCCGCAGGTCGCCCCGGACCAGGGTCAGGTCGCTCGCCTCGATGGCGGCGTCCGTGCCGGTGCCCATGGCGAGCCCGAGGTCGGCGCGGGCCAGCGCGGCAGCGTCGTTGATCCCGTCGCCGACCATGGCGACGGACCTGCCCTCCCGCTGGAGCCGGGCCACGACGGCGACCTTGTCCTCCGGCATGACGTCCGCGATCACATCGGCGGCGTCGATGCCGACCTCGGCGGCGACGGCCCGGGCCACCGCCTCGTTGTCGCCGGTGAGCAGCACCGGGGTGAGGCCCAGTCCGCGCAGCATGCGGACGGCGTCGGCGCTGGTCGGCTTCACGGCGTCGGCGACGACGAGCACGGCACGGGCCCGGCCGCCCCAGGCGGCCGTGACCACCGTGCTGCCCCGGGCCTCGGCCTCGGCCTTCGCGCGGGCGAGCCCCGCCGGGAGCGGCTCGGGCAGTTCCTGGCGGCCCACCGTGACCTCGTGGCCGTCGACGGTGCCCTGGACGCCGAGTCCGGGCAGCGCGCGGAAGCCCGTGACGCCGGGCAGCGGGCCGGTGCGCTCCTCGGCCGCCCGGGCGACCGCGCGGGCGATGGGATGCTCGGCGGCGTGCTCCAGGGCGCCGGCCAGGCGCAGCACCTCGTCCTCCCGCTCGCCCTCGGCCAGGTGGACGGCGGTCAGGGTCATGGCGCCGGTGGTGACCGTGCCGGTCTTGTCCAGCACGATGGTGTCGACCCGCCGGGTGGTCTCCAGGACCTCGGGTCCCTTGATGAGGATGCCGAGCTGCGCGCCCCGTCCGGTGCCGACCATCAGCGCCGTGGGCGTGGCCAGTCCGAGCGCGCACGGGCAGGCGATGATCAGCACGGCGACGGCCGCGGTGAAGGCGGCGGTGGGGCCCGAGCCGTTGCCGAGCCAGAAGCCGAGGGTCGCGAGCGCGAGCCCGATGACGACGGGGACGAACACCGCGGAGATCCGGTCGGCGAGGCGCTGCGCCGCCGCCTTGCCGTTCTGGGCGTCCTCCACCAGGCGGGCCATCCGGGCCAGTTGGGTGTCGGCGCCGACCCGGGTGGCCTCCACGACCAGCCGGCCGCCGGCGTTCACCGTGGCTCCGGTGACGGCCCGGCCCGGCCCCACCTCGACCGGTACGGACTCGCCGGTGAGCATCGAGGCGTCGACCGCCGAGGTGCCCTCCCGTACGAGGCCGTCGGTGGCCACCTTCTCGCCCGGCCGCACCACGAACAGGTCGCCTACGGCCAGTTCGGCCGTGGGGACGCGCACCTCGCGCCCGCCGCGCAGCACGCCGACGTCCTTGGCGCCCAGTTCCATCAGGGCGCGCAGCGCGGCGCCCGCCCGGCGCTTGGAACGGGCCTCGAAGT
The DNA here is from genome assembly GCF_033792725.1 of Streptomyces sp. PA03-5A. Classification (NCBI taxonomy): domain Bacteria; kingdom Bacillati; phylum Actinomycetota; class Actinomycetes; order Kitasatosporales; family Streptomycetaceae; genus Streptomyces; species Streptomyces sp. PA03-5A. The sequence goes on from NZ_JARAVL010000053.1 coordinate 37,404, forward strand.
AGCGCCCGGCCAGGATGAAGGCGGTGACGCCGGAGGCGACCTCCAGGTACAGGTTGGCGGAGCCGTGCCCCTGGGCGACGGTCAGCTCGAAGGGGTGCGTCAGGCCCGGCACGCCCGCGTCGCCGAAGAAGAGCGCCCAGACCGACCAGCCGAAGGAGGCCAGCGTGCCCATGGAGATCAGCGTGTCCATGGTGGTGGCGCCGTGCCGCAGGTTTGTCCACGCCGCACGGTGGAAGGGCCATGCCGCGTACGCCACGACCGGCGCGGCCAGGGTCAGCGACAGCCACTGCCAGTTGCGGAACTGCAGGGCCGGGACCATGGCCATCGCGATGACGGGCACGGCGAGCACGACGGCGGTCAGCAGCCGCTGCCGCAGCGCCGTGAGCTCGCCCGGCGCGGACTCCGGTTCCTCCCGCGACGCGTCGGTGACCGGCGGGGCGGGGAGCGCGGCGGTGTAACCGGTGGACTCGACGATGGCGATCACGTCGCCGACGCCGATCCCGTCCCCGAACGCCACCTTGGCCTTCTCGGTGGCGTAGTTGACGGTGGCCGTGACGCCGTCCACCCGGTTGAGCTTCTTCTCGATCCGGGCCGCGCACGAGGCGCAGGTCATCCCGCCGATCGCGAGTTCGAGCTCGGTGACGCCCGCAGGGGCGGCCTGCGCGGCGATCCGCGGGGTGACCTGCTGCTGATCCGGGACGGTCATGCCCGGCCGACCAGTTCGTAGCCCGCCTCGTCCACGGCGGCGCGGACGGCCTCCTCGTCCAGGGGGGCGTCGGAGTCGATGGTGAGCAGGCCGGTCTTGGCGTCCACCGTGATGCCGATCACACCGGGGAGGGTCGAGACCTCCTTGCTGACCGCGGACTCGCAGTGACCGCAGCTCATCCCGGAGACGCTGTAGCTGACAGACATGGGTTCTCCTCGTGCGTTCTGTGCGTGTTCCGGTGAACGGCGTCGGGCACCGTGCCGTCCACCCACCACCAAATTATACCCCCTAGGGGTATCGGGGAAGGGGAGGGTGGGGGAGCGGGGGGTGGTGTGGCGCGGGGTCCCGCGTGCCCGCGGGCGCACGCCACGATGCCGTCCATGACAACTCAGCCCGCGCCGCTGCGCCTTGACCCGCTCGGCCGCGACCAGCACGGGGAGAACGCCGCCCTGCGCGCCCTCGGCCCGGTCGCGCGCGTCGAGCTCCCCGGTGCTGTCCCCGCCTGGGCGGTCACGCGCCACGACCTGCTGCAGAAAACTGCCGGCGGATCCGCGCACGGCCAAGGACCCCCGCCACTGGCGCGCCCTCGCCGAGGGCGAGGTCCCCGAGGGCTGGCCGCTGATCACCTTCGTCACCATGCCGGGCATGATGACCTCCGGCGGCCCCGACCACCGGCGGTTGCGGGGCCTGGTCGCCCAGGCCTTCACTCCGCGCCGGGTCGCCGCGCTGCGGCCGCGCGTCGAGGCGCTCGCCGCGTAACTGCTCGACGGCCTCGCCGCCGCCCTCGCCGGGGCGGGCCCGCGGACCTGCGCGCCCACTTCGCCTACCCGCTGCCGATGCGGGTCGTCTGCGAACTGCTCGGGCTGCCCCGGGAGCGGCACGACGAGTGCCACCGGCTCTCTCGTTCACTGGTGAGCAGCGCCACCGGGCCGCAGGACGTCGTCGCCGACCAGCGTGCGCTGTACGTACGGGCGCTACTCGACCACCCCGGGCAGCTGGACCTCGTCCGGCCGGGCCGGGCGAGCTGGAGCGCGGTCGCCGAGGAGACCCTGCGCCGGGACTCGCCCGTGGGCCAGTTCCCGCTGCGCTCCGCGGTCGCAGACATCCCGGTCGGGGACACCGTCATCCCCCGGGGTGACGCCTTCCTCGCCTCCTGCGCCGCATCCGGACGCGCGATCCGGAGCGGCACGGCCCCGACGCCGACCGCTTCGACGTCACCCGCCCCGCCGGCCGCCACCTCACCTTCGGGTATTGGCCGCACCACTGCCTGGGCGCCGCGCCGGCCCGCCTGGAGGCGGAGATCGCGCTGCCCGCGCTGTTCGCACGCTTCCCGGCCCTGCGGGCGGCCGTCGCGCGCGGAGAGCCGGAGCCGTTGCGGTCGATGGTGAGCAACAGCGTGCAGGTCTTCCCCGTCACCGCGGGGGACCGGGCCCCGGGGCGCCTGCCCGCTCAGGACCAGAAGCGGTTGGCGGCGTCGAGGTCGCCCACGCACTCGTCCAGGTCCGTGATCCGGTCGCCGACGATGCGGAACACGATGCCGCCCGGCTGGTCGAGGTAGCCGCCCCCGCGCTCGGCCGTGAGGTGGTGGAGGGACATCGCGTGGCCCCGGCCGTCAACGAGCACCTGCCGCAACTGGACCCGCATGCTGCCGTCGGTCTCCTCGGCGAGCCTGCGGTAGTAGCCGATGATCTCGTCCCGGCCCTTGTAGTGACCGGCGAGCGGATGGTCGCCGGGGGAGTGGTGGGCCGCGTCCCCGGCCAGCAGTCCGGCCAGTGCGTCCATGTCGCCCCGGGTGAGCGCCGCGTACACCTTGTGGACCAGCATGGCGTGCGGGTGTCCCGCCATGGCCATCGCCGCCTTTCCCTGCCGTCCGTCCACCGACCGACACCAGCCACCCTGGCACCGGTCCCCGGCGGGCGCACCCGCTACGGCCGTGACGGATCTCCGGCCGGGCCGCCGGCTCCGCCCGGCAGGTGCGTGTGGCCCTCGCGCTGACCGTCGGATGGAGATTCGATAGCTCGCACGATCGAATCTGGCGCCGGGGGATGGATTGGCAATGGAATCACGCGTATGGTCGGAGCCGTCCGTCGCCGAGGAGGCCCCATGTCCGTCGACCGCACCCGCCTGAAGGAACTGCTCGTCCGGGAGACCGCCGAGGCCGCCGCCCGCAACCCGAAGTCACGGGCCGCGTACGAGGCGGCCGGCCACCTCTTCGGCCGGGTGCCGATGACCTGGATGAACAAGAACGCGGGAGCCTTCCCCCGGTACCTCGCCGGTGCCCGCGGCGCCCGTGTGACCGACATCGACGGCCACGAGTACGTCGACTTCTGCCTCGGCGACACCGGCGCCATGGCCGGGCACTCCCCGGAGCCCGTCGCCACCGCGATCGAGCGCCGCTACCGCGAGCAGGGCGGCGCCACGGCGATGCTCCCCACCGAGGACGCCGAGTGGGTCGGCGCCGAACTGGCCCGCCGCTTCGGGCTGCCCCGCTGGTCGTACTCGCTGACGGCCACGGACGCCAACCGCTGGGCGATCCGGCTCGCCCGGGCCGTCACCGGACGGCAGAAGATCCTCTTCAACAGCTACTGCTACCACGGCAGCGTCGACGAGTCCCTGATCGTCACCGGCCCCGGCGGGCGCGGCGGGGCGAGCCGCCCCGGCAACGTCGGAGCGCCCTGCGACGTCACGCTGACCAGCCGTGTCGCGGAGTTCAACGACCTGGAGGGCCTGGAACGGGAGCTCGCCCACGGGGACGTGGCCGCCGTCCTGATGGAGCCCGCCCTCACCAACATCGGGATCGTGCTGCCCGAGCCCGGCTACCTGGCGGGCGTCCGCGAGATCACCCGCCGGCACGGCGTCCTGCTGATCAACGACGAGACCCACACCTTCTCCGCGGGGCCGGGCGGCGCCACCGCCGCCTGGAACCTCGACCCCGACATCCTCACCATCGGCAAGGCCATCGCCGGCGGCGTACCGGCCGGTGCCTACGGCCTCTCCGCCGACCTCGCCGACCGCCTGCTGTCCCGCGGCGACCTCGACCTGGTCGACATGGGCGGCGTCGGCGGCACCCTCGCGGGCAACGCCCTGTCCGTCGCCGCCATGCGTGCCACCCTCGAACACGTCCTCACCGACGAGGCGTTCACCGGCATGTCCGCCCTCGCCGCCCGCTTCGAGCGGGGCGTCGCCGACGCCGTCGCCGCGCACGGCCTGCCCTGGTCCGTCAGCCGCCTCGGCGCCCGTACGGAATACCGCTTCGCCGCACCGGCGCCGCGCGACGGCACCGAGTCGGCGGCCGTCTCCGACCCCGAGCTGGAGGACTTCCTGCACCTGTGGCTGGCCAACCGCGGCATCCTCATGACGCCGTTCCACAACATGGCCCTGATGTGCCCGGCCACCACCGAGGCCGACGTCGACACCCACACCGCCCTCTTCGCCGGTGCGCTGGCCGAACTGGCAGGCTGAGCCCCGTGGACGACATCGACCGCGCCATCCTCCGTGAACTCCAGACCGACGGCCGCATCCCCTACGCGGACCTCGGCCCGAAGGTCGGGCTCTCCCCGTCCGCCGCCCGCCAGCGACTGCAGCGGCTCATCGACGGCAAGGTCGTGCAGGTCGTGGGCGTCACCGACCCCATGGCCATGGGCGGGCAGGCGATGGCGCTCCTCGGCGTCCGCGTGGACGGCGACCCGCGCGCGGTCGCGGACACGCTCGCCGCCCGGGACGAGGTCGTCTACGCGGTCCTCACCGCCGGGCCCTACGCCCTCTTCGCCGAGGTCGTCTGCCCGGGGCCGTCCGACCTGCTGGACTTCGTCAACGACGTCGTCAGGGCCGTCGAAGGGGTCGCGGGGGTGGACACCTTCCCGTACTTCGGCATCCACACCCACCGCTTCCTGTGGGACGTGGGCTGACCCGCGGGTCCGCTCAGCCCTTCGGGACGACCCGCAGGGCGCGGTAGTCGTACCCGTCCTGCGCGAATCCGGGCGCCTCCCACTCCAGGGCCACCGACTGGCCGGCGGACAGGGTGCGGAAGCCGTTCATCTCGATGTCGCTGTAGTGGGCGAAGCACCCCCCGGGCGTCTCGGGGCAGTCCAGCACGCCCCAGCCCTCTTCCTCGTACCACTCGCGTACGGTCGCGTTCGCCATGCCCGCAGCCTAAGCGCGTCCGCGCCACGGGGCCCCGTCGCCTCCGCCGCCCGGTGTAACGCTTTCGCGGCGCGCCGCGCCCCACTCAGTAGCCACACGCGTCACACGCGGACGGGGACGACGGAGCGAAGGGGCACGATGAAGCAGGACGTGAGCAATCCACCGGCGACGGTTCTGGGTCCTCGTCTCGCCGCGGATGTCGTGTCCATGGCCAGGGAGGGCTCCCGCGTCAGGCTCGACTACTCCCCGGCCAGCCTCGGCCTGGTCGACCGCGTCATCGAGGCGATCCGCGGCGAGCAGCCGCCCCTCCAGGCCGTCACCCCCACGCTCCGCGGCTTCGGCGCCTACACGGGCGAGGTGCTGGTCCGCACGGCCGGAGCGACCTGGGTGGACTTCGACGAGGAGCAGCGGGGTACATTCGGCCAGCCGTTCGGTATCCGGACGCCCGACGGAAGGGTGTGGAATCCGCTGGGCAAGGCCGTCAAGCGCTACGAGAACGGGCCGGTGGACAGCCTGCGCCTCTTCTGCCTCTCCGTGGCGGGCCGGGCCGAGGGGTGACGCCCGCCGCGCCGCGGCGCGGCAGACGGCGGCACGGGGCCGACGAGCACAAAGAGGACGCAGTGGGGAAGGCGGAGGTCCGCCGGCGCGGCCGGATGGGCGAGGAGGAACTGGGCGACGCGGTCCGGCGGGCCCGCGCCGGCGACGAGACGGCGTTCGGCGCCCTCTACCGGGAGGTCCATCCGATGCTCCTGGGCTACCTGCACGGCCTGGTCGGCGACGACGCCGAGGACGTGGCCTCCGAGACCTGGCACGACGTCGTACGGGACCTGCGCGGCTTCCGCGGCGGCGGCCAGGCCTTCCGGGGCTGGGCCGCCACCATTGCCCGGCACCGGGCCCTGGACCACCTCCGCCGGGCCAGGGCCCGGCCGCGCACCGCGCCCCTGGAGGAACGCACGGCCGAGCCCTCGACCCTCGAGGACGCCGGAGGCACCGCCCTGGAGAACCTGTCCACGCGGCGCGCGCTCGAACTGATCGCGGCCCTGCCGCAGGACCAGGCCGAGGCCGTGCTGCTGCGGGTCGTGGTCGGGCTCAACGCCCCCGCCGCGGCCAAGGTCCTCGGCAAACGCCCGGGAGCGGTGCGGACGGCCGCCCACCGGGGCCTGAAACGCCTCGCGGAGCGCCTCGACGGCGCCATGGAGAAGTGACGGACTGACGGATGAGGAACAGCCGAGCACACGACGACCGGATGGACGCGGCCCTGGCCGAGCGCCTCCTCGACGCGGACCGCAGCGCGGCCGGCGACGGCCCGGCGGACGCCCTCGCACGCCTGCTCACGGCCGCCGCGGCACCGCTGCCGGGCGACCCCGAACGTGAGCGCGCCGCGCTGGCGGCCTTCCGGGAGGCCCGGTCCGCCACGAGCGGCGGCCACGGCCGGAGGCGGGCCCGCCGCGACCGGTCCGCCCGGCGCACCAGGGCGGCGCTCGGCGGACTCGCCGCGGCCTTCGCCCTCGGCGGAGTGGCCGTGGCCGCGCAGACCGTCTCGCTCCCCGGCCCCTTCCACCCGGGCACGGCCGGACCCCGGCCGGTGTCGCCCGCGCCGTCCTCCGCTCCCGCGGGCCCGGGCGGCGGCACGCGCACCGCGTCCCCGCACGGCACCACCGTCACGCCCACGGCCCCGCTCACGACCCCACCCGTCCCGTCACGCGGCCCGCACGCCTCGGTGCCCCCGCTCGCCGCGCCCACGGACGCCGGGCTGAAGGGGCTGTGCCGGACATACGCCAAGGCGGCGGAGCACCACAAGAGCGTCAACGCCTCGACCCTGGCCCGGCTGGAACGCGCGGCCGGCGACGCCGCCGCCGTGCCCGCCTACTGCGCCCGGCTCACCGGCGCTCCCGAGGTCACGGCTCCGCCGGTCCGCCCTCAGACCCCGGAGGGGAGCCTCCGCCGCTGACCGTGCAGGGCCCGACGGGCCCTCAGCCCCACACCGAGCGGACGCCGTTGACCAGGTTGACGACCGTCCCCAGCACCAGGAACCAGCCGAAGCAGAGGTAGACCCGCCCCACGGTCCGGTCGCCCCGCACCGGCGAGGACACCGGACCGGGCGCCGGAGCGGATTCCACGCGCACCGGCTCGTCGGGGGCGAGCAGGCCCCGCGCCGCGCGGCGCCACACGCGGCCCGCCCGTATGAGCACGATCGCCACGAGGCAGCAGAACGCAGCCGTCTGGAAGTAGGTGCCAGGTGATGCCAATTGCGCCGAGGCGTAGCTCTGCATGAACGCGTGACCTTCCAGGATTCCGGACGCGCCGGACCGCACACCGGCCTGCCCGTACCGACGGGCGAGGCGGTCGAGGACGGCCCGGCCGGCGATCTCGGCGGAGAGCCGTACGCGGCCATCTTGTGATGATCCGGAACGCAGGTCAACACCCTCCGGCCGCCCGAAGAAAGGCGGACCGCACGGCGGAGCGGAAAGCGAGGAATCGCCCTATCCGCACACCCCCTCCAGGAATCGGTCAGAGGCAGGCGACGCAGTACAGGGTGTGGCCCGCCGCCCGCGCCCGCCGGGCCAGTCCGACGAACAGCCGCGCGCACTCCTCGGCCTCCTGACGGTCCCCGAAGCGGACCTCCTCGATACCCTCCCAGCGCTCGGCGATCCCCGGCAGGGCCTCGTCGCCGACGGCCGCGAGCGTGTCCCGCCAGTCCTCCGGTATCTCCTCGATCAGCAGCCCCGGCTCCGCGTGCCACTGCGCCGGATCGGGCCACGCCGGCTCGGGTCCTTCGTCCGCGGCCTCGAAACCGGTTCCCCGCGCGTAGGCGATCAGTTGCCCGAGCACGACGACCGGATCCAGGCTCTTCATCTCGAACCAGTCGGCGCCGGCCTCGTCGAGCCGCGACCAGGGATATCCGCGCCGGTCCGGCCCGACCGCCCAGTCGATCGCCGTGCCGCGGTCGGTGGTGTGGAAGTAGCCGTACCGCACGCCCATCGCGCACCCCCCTGCCGAGTCCTTGTGCCACCACGACCAGTGGAGCAGACGCCACTGACAACCGGCCCGGTCAGCCGATCAGACGGTCAGCCCGAACGCCGCCCGCGCCTCGGCCTCGGGGTCGGTCAGCTGCGAACCGGCGTCGGCCATGAGGCGCCGGGCCCCGGCGGCACCCCCGGCGGAGAAATTCGCCCCGGGTCCATGCGGTGGCATTCCCGTCCGGCTCCCACGCGGCGGCGCCCACCCGGGCGGGCGCCGTGTCCGGCGACACCGTCACCACGCCACCCCGAGCCGCCCTCCCCGCCCCTTGCCACCCTCCACACGCAACCCCTCCCGGGGGTTGCGGACTCAGGCCCCCGCGGAAAGGTTCTCGCCCGGCTCCGGCCCCGCGTCTGGCATGTGACCCCGCCGGTCAAGGGAACCGGCCGCACCAAGGGGGTATCAATGGACGTCGAGCAGGTCATGGACTTCCTCGTCGACCACCGGGCCCCCGGCTACGTCTCCGAACAGCTCCCCTCCATGTCGTGGATCATCGACGCGGAGCACATGGCCCGCATCGTCCAGGTGGCGAATCGGTGGCTGCGGTCCGACGACCCATTCCGCGCGGCCGTAGCGATCGGCCTGGATCGCCGACTCCTGGGAGGAGATCGCCGCCCTGGCCGCACCCCTCAAGGAGCGGTTCCCGTCCATGGCCGCCGACGTGGACGCGTGGATGGCGCGGGCAGAACCCTCCTACGAGCGGCTGAGGCGCGGCTCCTTCTTCGAACAGGCCGCCGACGGCTCGTGACCGCGCTCCGCCCGGTCCTCCCGTCGTCGCGGGGGCCCGCCCGAAGTTCGTCCAGGTGCGGTGGCGAGGCCCTCGTTCCTCAGGCGGACGCCTTGGCGATGATGCCCTCGACCTCGTCCCGCCCGAAGGCCCGCAGGGTCGTGCTGCGGATGTTGCCGATCGCGCCGAGCCGCAGCAGCGCCGCGGCGGCGGTCTCGTCGTCGGGCGCCTCGACGAGCGCCACGAGGTCGTAGGGCCCCACGGTCCAGTAGATGTCCACGAGCCGCCCCCCGACGCGCCGCAGGGCGTCGCCGAAGGCGTCGGCCCGGTCGGCCGTGTCGGCGTAGGCGCGGATCCCCTGGTCGGTCCAGCTCAGCAGCGTGATGTAGAGCGGCACGATCTCTCACCTCGACAAAGAGAGGGGCGTCCTCTCACAGCGTATGTGCGCCCCTGTCGGGCCGCATCCGGCGCGGGGGCGGCCGTCGCCCGATCAACGAGGATGCTGTTGCCACCGGCCTCCGCCGTCGCGCGGACGAGCTTTCAGGTCCGCTCCGCCCAGGCGTCGCGCGCGGCCCTTCTGGGTGAGCGCGCCGGTTCCGGTACCCGAGTCGTGGGCCGTGCAACCTTTCGCCTCGCTTCTTGCATCAGGGTGTCGGGCTTCACCTGGAGTGCGGCCTGGAAAGGAGTGCCGTCCATGGCGGAGCGCGGGC
>NZ_JARAVL010000054.1:0-45133 GCF_033792725.1 Streptomyces sp. PA03-5A
CGGCCGGCGCGGGGCGCACCCGGCGGCGCCGGGCCGCGGGGCCGCTGGTGCCGTAGCCGACCAGCACGTTGCCGGATCCGGAGTCGCCGTCGGCCGAGGCGGCCGGGGCGGCGGGTGCGGGTGCGGGTGCGCCGGCGGCGTGCCGGTCGGGGGAGCCGACCGCGACCGTCAGCAGCGGCCGTCCGACGTCGAGGGTCTGGCCCTCCTCGCCGAAGCGCGCGGTGACCACGCCGCCGTAGGGGCAGGGCACCTCGACCACGGCCTTGGCCGTCTCGACCTCGACGACCGGCTGGTCGATGGCGACGACGTCGCCGACCTGCACCAGCCAGCGCACGATCTCGGCCTCGGTCAGCCCCTCACCCAGGTCGGGGAGGGCGAACTCGCGGACGACGCCCATCACACCTCCTCCCACTGCAGGCGCCCCACCGCGTCGAGGACGCGGTCGACGCCGGGCAGGTGGTGCCGCTCCAGCATCGGCGGCGGGTAGGGGATGTCGAAGCCGGCGACCCGCAGGACCGGGGCCTCCAGGTGGTGGAAGCAGCGCTCGCTCACCCGGGCCGCGATCTCGGCGCCCACACCGCCGAAGCCCGAGGACTCGTGGACGACGACCGCGCGGCCGGTACGGCGCACCGACGCGGTGACCGTCTCGTCGTCGAAGGGCACCAGGCTGCGCAGGTCGACGACCTCCAGGTCCCAGCCTTCCTGCACCGCGGCCTCGGCCGCCTCCAGGCAGACCGTGAGCGACGGGCCGTAGGTGATGAGCGTCGCGGAGCGGCCGCTGCGCCGGACGACGGCACGTCCGATGGGGGCCACCTCCTCCGGCGCGTCCGCCGACCAGTCGGCCTTGGACCAGTACAGCCGCTTCGGCTCGAGGAAGATCACCGGGTCGTCGGAGGCGATCGAGGCCCTCAGCAGCCCGTAGGCGTCCGCCACCGTGGCGGGGGTGACGACGTGCAGACCGGGGGTGTGCGCGTAGTACGCCTCGGAGGCGTCGCTGTGGTGCTCCACGCCGCCGATGCCGCCGCCGTACGGCACCCGGATGGTCAGGGGCAGCGGCATGGTGCCGCGCGTACGGTTGCGCATCTTGGCGACGTGGCTGACGAGCTGCTCGAACGCCGGGTACGCGAATGCGTCGAACTGCATCTCGACCACGGGGCGCATGCCGTACATCGCCATGCCCACGGCCGTACCGAGGATGCCGGCCTCGGCGAGCGGGGTGTCGGTGCAGCGGCTGTCGCCGAACTCCTTGGCGAGGCCGTCGGTGATCCGGAAGACGCCGCCGAGGGTGCCGATGTCCTCGCCGAAGAGGTGGACCGACGGGTCCTCGGCGAGGGAGTCGCGCAGCGCGCGGTTGAGCGCCTGGGCCATGGTGGCCGGCTTGCGTCCGGTGGCCACGGGGGTCGCGGTGGTGGCGGTGCTCATGACTGTGCCTCGGCCTCCAGCTCGGCCCTCAGCATCGCGGCCTGCTCGCGCAGCTGCGGGGTGGGCTCGGCGTAGACGTGTGCGAACAGGTCCATCGGGTCGAGGACCGGGTCCTCGTTCATCCGTTCGCGCAGCGCGGCGGCCATCCGCTCCGCGTCCTCCTCGGCGGCGCGGACCATCGCCTCGTCGAGCAGGTCGCGCTCGCGCAGGGCGCGCTCGAGCACGGCGATCGGGTCGTGCTCGCGCCAGGCCTCGACCTCGGCGTCCTCCCGGTAGCGGGTGGCGTCGTCGGCGTTGGTGTGGGCGTCCATGCGGTAGGTGATCGCCTCCACCAGGGTCGGGCCGCCGCCCTCGCGGGCGCGGGCCACGGCCTCGGTGAGCACGGCGTGGACGGCCGCGACGTCGTTGCCGTCGACGAGCCGCCCGGGCATCCCGTAGCCGACGGCCTTGTGGGCCAGCGACGGGGCGGCGGTCTGCTTGGCGAGCGGCACCGAGATGGCGAAGCCGTTGTTCTGCACGAGGAAGACGACGGGGGAGTGCCACACGGCGGCGAAGTTCAGCGCCTCGTGGAAGTCTCCCTCGCTGGTGCCTCCGTCGCCGACCATGGCCAGGGCGACGACGTCGTCGCCCTTGAGCCGGGCCGCGTGCGCGAGGCCCACGGCGTGCGGCAGCTGGGTGGCCAGCGGCGTGCTGAGCGGGGCGACCCGGTGCTCGCGCGGGTCGTAGCCGGTGTGCCAGTCACCGCGCAGCAGCGTCAGCGCCTCGACGGGGTCGACGCCGCGGGCGACGGCGGCCAGGGTGTCGCGATAGCTCGGGAACAGCCAGTCCTGGGGCTCCAGGGCGAGTGCCGCGGCGACCTCGCACGCCTCCTGACCGGTGCTGGAGGGGTAGACGGCCAGCCTGCCCTGCTTGGTGAGCGCGGTGGCCTGCCGGTTGTAACGGCGGCCCCGCACCAGCTGTCCGTACATCGTGGTCAGCACTCCGGCGTCGAGCGCGCCTGCCTCGGGGGTGCCGAGCAGTCGGTACGGCTCAGGGTCGGGCAGCAGCGGCGCCGGGTCGGTGCGGGGTTGCCAGACGTGCTGGTCCAGGACGGTCATCGCGAGCACCTCCTCGTGGGCGTGTTCAGTGGGGGGAGCGGGTATCGCTCCCCTACCGATTGTTCGGTCGCCGGAGGCATTTTGGCTACAGGTGTGTCCCGCCTGTGGACAAACGGTTCTCCACACCCTGAGATGGAGCCAGTACGTCCATGCTAGGGAGGCTCGGGGGCGTGACGGATTCCCAAATTTCTCGGGGCGGCGCCCCGGGACCGCAGGCAGCGGCGCCGGACACCGGTCCGGCGGCGGTGCGTCCGCTGGACGCGATCGACCGCGCGATCCTGCGCTACCTGCAGGAGGACGGGCGGGCGTCCATACGATCGGTGGCCGAGCACGTCCACGTGTCCCGCGCCAACGCCTACGCCCGGATCAACCGCCTCATCGAGGACGGGGTCATCCGCGGCTTCACGGCCCGGGTCGACCACGAACGCGCAGGTCACGGCGCGTCCGCCTACATCACCTTGAAGATCGTGCAGAACTCCTGGCGCACCGTGCGGGAAAAGCTGCTGGAACTGCCGGGGGTGGCCCACATCGCCCTGGTGAGCGGGGACTTCGACGTGCTGCTGCTCGTCCACACCCCCGACAACCGCAGCCTGCGCGAACTGGTGCTCACCCGCATCCAGGCGGTGCCCGAGGTGCTCAGCAGCCGCACGCTGCTGGTCTTCGAAGAGACCGACCGGGTGCTGACCGACTGACCCCACCGGCACCGCCCGCGGGCTCCCCGGCGCGGCTATCCGGCGTACTTCTGCAGGAAGGCCGTCACGGTGGCCCAGTTGGGGTCGTAGGTGAGCATGCCCACGCCGTGCTGGGGTCCGCTGACGATGTCGAGCCGGTTCTCGGCCGCCTTCTTCGTGGCCTTGCTCAGCGCCTCGGTCGACTCCGCGAACGCGGTGTCGCCCGCCGCCGCCATGTAGAGCACGGGCGCGGTCAGCCGCGGCACCGCGGAGCTCGCGTCCATGGTCCCGTAGGTCTCGGGCGCGGAGAGCGAGACCACGGCGTCGACCGGCGGATCCACCGACGCGGCGCCCTCCAGGACCGCCGTGCCGCCCTTGGACGCGCCCATGAGCAGGACGTGCCGCGCGCCCTTGGCGCGCAGGAACGCCACCCCGCCCACGACCTCGGGCACCTCGCTGCCGTTGGAGTCGACGACCAGGACGCGGTAGCCGTCCTTCAGCAGGAGGTCGGCCTGCGGCATCCACTGGCACATGTCGCCGTCCGCCTGGTGCATCAGCAGAACGGAGGTGTCGCCCTTGCCGGCGAGCCAGGCGTCCACGGGGTTGTCGTCGGTGTCGTCGTAACTGACGGACCCGGACTTCGCCTGCGCGGCCGTCAGGCAGCCGAAGTCCTCCGGCGGTGTGGCGTCGGCGGCCTGACCGCCGTCGTCACCCCCTCCGCACCCGGCGAGCAGCAGGACGGCGGCTGAGGCGGCGCACAGGCGGGCACGGAGGGTGAAGGACATGGCCCCGATCGTGAGGGTTGGTCTGGACCAGCGTCAAGAGACGCGCAAGCCGTCGAAGGCCAGCCGCACGACGGCGTCCACGACTGCGGCGTCGTCGTGCTCCCGGGTACCGGCCGTGTGCGGCTGGTACCACTCGACTATGGAGTTGATCATTCCGAAGAGCAGCCTGGTCGCGAGCCTGGGCTCCACGTCACCGCGCAGGTCCCCCTCCGCGACGGCCGACTTCAGCAGGTCGGCGACCCGGTGGTCGAACTCCCTGCGGCGCTCCAGGGCGGCGCGCTCGGTCCTGGTGTTCCCGCGCACCCGCAGCAGCAGCGTGACGTAGGGAAGCTCCGCCATCAGCACCTCGGTGGTGCGGCGCGTGACGTACTCCAGCCGCTCCACGGCGCGCCCGCCGCGCGCTCCGGGCTCCTCCAGGATGCCGAAGAGACCGTCCAGGGCACGGCCGACGGCGCGCTCCAGGAGCTCCTCCTTGCCCCGCACATGGTGGTAGATCGAGGACTTGGAGATGCCGGCGGCCCGCGACAGGTGCTCCATGGACGTGCCGTCGTAACCGCGCTCGATGAAGACCGTCACGGCCACGGCCAGCAGCGAGTCAGGCGTGTAGGTGTCCCTCTTGGGGGCGGGGTTGTCGCGCTGTGCCATGGTCATGATGAGAGTAGTCTCCCCTCGGCCGCCGCGCGGCGGTTCAGCGGACGGGACGGCGCGTAGCGCCCGCCGGGGTACGCCTGGTGCAGGTTGCGCAGCACCTCGCGGACCCACTCCGGGCCGAGTTCGGCACCCCAGGCGAGCGGACCGCGCGGGTAGTTCACGCCGAGCCGCATCGCGGCGTCGACGTCCTCCGGTGAGGCCACCCCCCGGGCGACGGCGTCGGTGGCGAAGTCCACCAGCATCGCCACGGTACGGGCGACGATCATGCCCGGTACGTCCTCGATGACGCTGACCTTCTTGCCCAGCGCCTGGAACAGCCCGATCGCCGCCTGCACGGTCTCCGGGCGTGCCGAGTCGGACGGCGCGATCGCGACCCGGGTGGCCACCCGGTAGTCCAGCGCGAGGTCGAACTGCACGTAGTCGACGGCCGGGCCCGTGGTGGCCGGGCCCCCGTCCGCCAGGTAGAGCCGGCCGCCGCCGGGCAGCTCGAGGTACCCGTCGTCCGGGTCGGCGACCTCGCCGTCCAGCACCTCTATGCCCGCCTCGGCGATCAGCCGGGGCAGCACCGCGGCCGGGCCGCGGCCGCCCATGCACACGGTGACCTCGGCGGGCGGCTTCTCCGGCCCCGCGGTGTGGGGGGCCGGGGCGGCGGCGCCCTCGGCGTGGTCGTACCAGCCGTGCCCGCTCTTGCGGCCGAGCCGCCCGGACTCCACCAGCCGCCGCTGGGCGAGGGAGGGGGTGAACTTGGGGTCCTGGAAGAACGAGTCCCACACCGAGCGCGTGACGGCCTCGTTGACGTCCTGGCCGATCAGGTCGGTGAGCTCGAACGGGCCCATCCGGAAGCCGCCGCTCTCCCGCAGCACCGCGTCGATGGTGGCGGGGTCGGCCACGCGCTCCTCGTGGAGCCGGAAGGCCTCGGCGTAGAAGGGGCGCGCGACCCGGTTGACGATGAAGCCGGGGGTGTCGGTGCAGCGCACCGGTGTCTTTCCCCAGGCGGCGGCGGTGTCGTACACGGCCTGGGCGGCGGCCTCGTCGGTGGCGGCGCCGGAGACCACCTCGACCAGCGGCAGCAGCGGCGCGGGGTTGAAGAAGTGGAGGCCGACGAAGCGGCCCGGGCGCCGCAGCGCGCCGCCCACGGCGGTGACCGACAGGGAGGAGGTGTTGGTGGCCAGCAGGCAGTCCTCGGCGACCACCGACTCCAGGGCCGTGAAGAGCTGCTGCTTAGCGCCCAGGTCCTCCAGGATCGCCTCGACGACGAGCGACACGCCCGCCAGTTCCTCGATCTCCCGGACGGCCGAGAGCCGGCCGCGGGCCGCGTCACGCTCGGCGGCGGGCAGCCGGCCCTTCTCCACCAGGCGGTCCAGCCGTTCCGCCAGGGCCCGCTCGGCCTGCTCGGCCCGGCCGGGGCCCGCGTCGTAGAGCCGTACGGAATGGCCCGCCACCAGCGCGACCTGGGCGATCCCCTGGCCCATCGTCCCCGTGCCCACCACCGCGACCGTGCTGGATCGGTCAAGAGCGCTCATCGCCGCCACTGCTCCTCGCCAGTTGTCCACAGCTTCGGTCGGCCCCCTTGTCCCGACCGAACATTCGGTTAATCTAGCGGGGAAGCCAGCACCCTGCCCACCCCAATCCAGCTCGACGAGGAGTTGGCCCCATGGCTGCCGATCTCACCGCTGTCCCGTCGGTCGCACGGCACCGCGAGACGCTCGACAAGGCGCTCGAGGCGATCCGTACCCGCGAGTACTGGTCTCCGTACCCCGAGCACCCGAAGGCATACGCGGACGGCGAGACCGCCCAGGCCGCGTTCGACGCCCTGCGCGGCACCCGCTTCGACCTGGACCAGCCCGGCACCGACGGCTGGACCGGCGGCGAGGTGTCCCCGTACGGCATCGAGCTGGGTGTGGAGTACCCGCACCCGGACGTCGACGTGCTCCTCCCCGCGATGAAGGCCGCGATGCCCGCCTGGCGCGAGGCCGGCCCGGAGAACCGGGCCCTGGTCTGCCTGGAGATCCTGGCCCGGATCAACGCGCGCACCACGGAGATGGCCCACACGGTCATGCACACCTCCGGTCAGGCCTTCATGATGGCCTTCCAGGCCGGCGGCCCGCACGCGCAGGACCGCGGCCTCGAAGCGGTCGCGTACGCCTACGTGGAGCAGGTGCGCACCCCCGGCACGGCCGAGTGGGTCAAGCCGCAGGGCAAGCGCGACCCGCTGACCCTGCGCAAGGACTTCACGACGGTGCCGCGCGGCATCGCGCTCGTGATCGGCTGCAACACCTTCCCCACCTGGAACGGGTACCCGGGCCTCTTCGCCTCCCTGGCCACCGGCAACGCGGTCGTGGTCAAGCCGCACCCGCGCGCCGTGCTCCCGCTGGCGCTGACGGTCGGGATCGCCCGCGAGGTGCTCGCCGAGAACGGCTTCGACCCGAACCTGGTCTGCCTGGCCGCCGAGCGCCCCGGCGAGGGCCTGGCCAAGACGCTGGCGCTGCGCCCCGAGGTCCGCGTCATCGACTACACGGGCTCCACCGCCTTCGGCGACTGGCTGGAGGAGAACGCCCGCCAGGCCCAGGTCTTCACCGAGAAGGCCGGCGTCAACACCGTCGTCGTCGACTCCACGGACGACTACAAGGGCATGCTGTCCAACCTGGCCTTCTCCCTGTCCCTGTACAGCGGACAGATGTGCACCACCCCGCAGAACCTGCTGATCCCGCGTGACGGCATGGCCACCGACGACGGCCACAAGGGCTTCGACGAGGTGGTGGGCGATCTGTCGGCCGCCGTGGGCGGGCTGCTCGGCGACGACGCCCGGGCCAACGCCCTGCTGGGCGCCCTGGTCAATCCCGATGTGAAGGCACGCCTGGAGGCCGCCGCCTCCCTCGGCGAGGTCGCGCTCGCCTCCCGCGAGGTCGCGCACCCCGACTTCCCGGACGCCGTGGTCCGCACCCCGGTGATCGTGAAGCTGGACGGCGCGAAGCCGGACGACGAGGCCGCCTACATGTCGGAGTGCTTCGGCCCGGTCGCCTTCGCGGTCGCCATGGACTCCACCAAGGACTCGGTCGACCTGCTGCGCCGCACCGTGCGGGAGAAGGGCGCCATGACGGTCGGCGCCTACACCACCTCCGGCGAGGTGGAGCGGCAGATCGAGGAGGTCTGCCTGGAGGAGGCCGCCCAGCTCTCCCTCAACCTGACCGGCGGGGTGTACGTCAACCAGACGGCCGCCTTCTCCGACTTCCACGGCTCCGGCGGCAACCCGGCCGCCAACGCGGCCCTGTGCGACGGCGCCTTCGTCGCGAGCCGCTTCCGGGTCATCGAGGTCCGCCGCCAGGCCTGATCCGGCCCGCCCGCACACCGACAGCCCCGTCCGGAGCAGCCCTGTCACTCCGGACGGGGCTGCTCCGTACCCACCCGCGCGTAGCGCTGGATCCAGGCGTGCATGGCGATGGCCGCCGCGGCCCCCGCGTTGATCGAGCGCGTGGAGCCGAACTGGGCGATCGAGCAGACCGCCGCCGCGTGCTTCCACGCCTCGTCGGTCAGCCCGGGCCCCTCCTGCCCGAAGAGCAGCACGCAGCGCCGTGGCAGTTCGGTGGTCTCCAGCGGCACGGCACCGGGGAGGTTGTCGATCCCGATGATCGGCAGGTCCTCCGCAGCCGCCCACGCGGCCAGCGCCGCGACGTCCAAGTGGTGGCGCACGTGCTGGTAGCGGTCGGTCACCATGGCGCCGCGCCGGTTCCAGCGGCGCCGCCCCACGATGTGCACCTCCTTCGCCAGGAAGGCGTTGGCGGTGCGCACCACGGACCCGATGTTGAAGTCGTGCTGCCAGTTCTCGACGGCGACGTGGAAGTCGTGGCGCCGGGTGTCGAGGTCGGCGACGATCGCCTCCCGCGTCCAGTAGCGGTACTCGTCCACCACGTTGCGGCGGTCGCCCTGCGCGAGCAGCTCGGCGTCGTAGCGCGGGTCCTCGGGCCAGGGCCGCGGGTGCGGCCCGACCCCGACCTCGGGGCCGAAGCCGTCGTCGTACTGCAGCGGCTCGGCCGCGTCGTCCTGGCTGGTGCTCACACCACGAGATTAGAGGGGGCGGGCTCGCCGGCCGGTCCCGGCCCTCGCTGCCCCGCGACCGCCCGCGCCTGCGCGTCCTCCGCGCCTTCCCCGCCTTCACCGCCTTCACCGCCTTCACCGTCTTCACCGCCTCCCGCGCCCTGCGGCCGGCCGTCCTCGGACTCCCCGGCCGCGCCGCGCCGCAACGGACGCACCACCCGGTCGCCCGCCCAGCGCAGGAAGCCGGTGGGCAGGAAGACCGCGTCGGCGGCGATCATCGCCAGCGAGAAGAACGGCAGTCCGAGGACGATCGCGATCGAGGCGTGCTCCAGCATCATCAACGCGAGGAGCACGTTCTTCACCCGGCGGTTGAAGAGGGTGAAGGGGAAGGCGACCTGGACGATCACCGTGCCGTAGGTGATCACCATGACCATCAGTCCGCTGGCGGCCATCGCATGGGACAGCCCCGGCCAGGGGCTGAAGTCGTCCAGGTGCAGCGGGTAGTACACCGCGGTGCCGTCCTGCCAGCGCGAGCCCTGGACCTTGTACCAACCCGCCGTGGCGTAGATCAGGCACACCTCGACGACGATCACCAGCAGACCGGCGGCGTGCAGGATGTTCGCGAGGATCCGAAGGACCGTGCGCGGCTCGCCCGGCGCGTACCGCCGCACCGCCCACCACACG
Source organism: Streptomyces sp. PA03-5A (assembly GCF_033792725.1). Taxonomy (NCBI): domain Bacteria; kingdom Bacillati; phylum Actinomycetota; class Actinomycetes; order Kitasatosporales; family Streptomycetaceae; genus Streptomyces; species Streptomyces sp. PA03-5A. The sequence continues at coordinate 9,346 of NZ_JARAVL010000054.1, forward strand.
GCCTGCAGCAGCAGGAAGCCCCACAGGAACGGCGTCCAGCCGAGCCAGGGCAGCAGGCCGTCGGTCCAGTTCAGGCCGGTACGGCCGAGCAGCTGCGCCACGGTGAGCACGAGTCCGAGGACGATCCACAGCGCGATCCCCGCGCCGTCGCCGTCCCGCCCCTTGGCGCGGCGGCGGGCGTCGAGCGACCAGACCCGCCCGCACCGGGTGAAGACGAGGTAGATCGCCATCAGGTGGATCACGTTGTCACCGCCGTCGCCGACGAACACGCTCCGGTTCTGCAGGGAGAGCACGCCGATCATGAACAGCAGCGAGGCCGTGCGGGTCCGCCAGCCGAGCAGCAGCATCGCGCTCGCCACGATCGCACCCGCGTACACGACCTCGAACCACGCGTCGGCCCTGCCCCACAGCAGCAGGGTGAAGGCGTGGTTGTCGGCGACGAGCCGGTTCGCCAGGTCCCAGCTCCACGCCCCGTCCGGCCCGTAGAGCTCGTGGCGGTGCGGCCACTCGCGCAGCAGGAACAGCAGCCAGGCCAGTGAGATGCCGATCCGCACCACGGCGGTCTGGTACGGGCCGACGGTGGTGCCGGTGATCCGGGCCAGGCCACGCGACAGCCCGCCCGCGGCGGAGTCGAGCAGTCCGGCGAAGGGGGACGGGACGGGGGCCGGGCGGGCGGCGGGGGCCGGGCGGCCGCGGGCCGCCGCCGGCTCGGGTACGGGGCGGCCCACGGGCTCCGCGGCCGCCCCGTGCGCGGACTCGTTCACGGCTTCGCTCACGACGCCTCCTCCCCGCTCTCGTCTCCCTCGTCCTCGTCCGCCGCGTGCGCGTTCCACCAGGGCAGCACCTGGAAGGTGGTGCGCGTGTCGATCTCCTCGGGGCTCCAGGTGGGGGCCGCGACCGGCGTGGTGCCGGTGCGCACCTGGAGGCGGACGACGTCGCCACCGTCGAGCCGGGGCCCGATGCGGTCCTCCACGATGCGTTCCAGGTACCGCCTGCTCAGCTCGCCGCGCACGCCGATCGGCTTGTCCTTCTCACCGTGGGAGGCGGCGTAGAAGCTCCACGCCCGGCGCAGCTCGTTCTGCTGGGTGTGGCTGGGCAGGACGTTGTGCCTGATGGCGGCGATGTCCATGGCCGTGAGGTCGATCCAGCCGGTCACCTGGTCGGTGCCGTCGTCCTTGTGCACATCGGCGCGCGCCCAGACGTGGATGTTCTGCTGGAGCGGATTGGGTGCGAAGAGCTTCCAGTTCTGCTCGAACTCGGGGTAGACGTAGCTGCCGACCAGGTCGCCGTGCTTCTTGGTGGCGGTGTTCGTGGGCGCGACGTGCAGGAAGACCATGAGCAGGTGCACCGCGACGCCGACCACGGCCGCGGCCAGCGCCAGCGCGACCACGGCCCGGGCGGGTGGCGACAGCGCGGCTATCCCGGCCGGTCCCCCGGATTCCTCGGGTGGCTCCATCGTGGTTCTCCGCTCGTGTTCCCCGTGTTCCGCTCAGCACGGAACGGTACTCATGCCGCACACGTGCGGTACAGCCGTCCCGGTCAGCACGGGCCGCGGGCGCCACGGGCAGGGTCAGGGAGGAGGCTACGGGGATGTGGACTTCCCCGCCCGGTCCGCCTAATCTGACACGCCGTCAGAATGGACGCGTCCGGGAGGTCGGGCCATGGACTTCAGCTTCAGCGAGGAGCAACTGGCGGCCGTCGAGGCGGCACGGGCGGTGTTCTCCGGCGTGGCCCCCGACGCCGTTCCGAGCCCCGCGCTCACCGCCGGTGCGGTGGCGGAGGACTTCGACCGCCCGCTGTGGCGCCGGCTGGCCGCCGCCGACCTCCTCGGGCTGGTGCTCGGCGAGGCGTACGGCGGGGCCGGCCTCGACCCGGTCGCACTGTGCCTGGTGCTGCGCGAGGCCGGGGCCGTGCTCGCCCGGGTGCCGCTGCTGGAGACCTGTGCCGCCGCGCTCGCCGTGCAGGGCGACGGCCCCGAGGAGCTGCGCGCCAGGCTGCTGCCCGCGGTCGGCCGCGGCGACCTCGTCCTGACCGTCGCCTCCGCGGGCCGCACCGGCCACGACGGCGCGGAACTCGCCGTCACCGCGCGGCCCGTGGACGCGGACGCGAACAGCCACGGGCAGGGCGCCGCCCGCGACTGGCTGCTCGACGGCGTCCAGACCGCCGTCCCCTGGGCGCCGCAGGCCGACCTCGTCCTGGTCCCGGCCTCCGCCGCCGGAGGCCGCACGGTCATCGCCCTCGTCCCGCGCGAGGCGGTCACCGCGGCCGAGCAGATCTCGACCAGCGGGGAGCGCCACGCCGAGCTCCGGCTGGACGCCGTCCGCGTCCCCGCGGGCGACGTGATCACCGCCGAGGGCGCCTGGGACCGGCTGCGCCGGCTGCTGACCACCGGCACCTGCGCCCTGGCGCTGGGGCTGGGCACCACCGTCCTGCGCATGACCGGCGCCTACACCGCCAAGCGCGAGCAGTTCGGGCACCCGCTGGCCACCTTCCAGGCGGTGGCCGTGCAGTCCGCCGACCGCTACATCGACCTGCGGGCGATGGAGGTCACCTGCTGGCAGGCCGCCTGGCGGCTGGACCCCGCCGACGTCGCGGTCGCCAAGATCTGGGCCTCGGAGGGCGTACGACGGGTGGTGCAGACCGCGCAGCACCTGCACGGCGGCTTCGGCGCCGACACCGACTACCCGCTGCACCGCTACCACGCCTGGGCCAAACAGCTGGAGCTCTCCCTCGGCCCCGCCGCCGCCCACGAGGAGGAGCTGGGCGACCTGCTGGCGGCCGAGGCCTGACGGCCCCGGGGCCGCCCCGCGGGCCTCAGAGCACGTGCGCCGGGCCCGCGCCGTCCGTCACCAGCGGGCGGCCCGCGGCCTCCCAGCCGAGCATGCCGCCGTCGACGTTCACCACGTCGAGGCCCTGCGCGATCAGGTACTGGGCGACCTGCGCCGAGCGACCGCCGACCCGGCACACGACGTGCACCCGGCGGTCCGCCGGGACCTCCTCGATGCGGGCCACGACCTCGCCCATCGGGATGTGCACCGCGCCCTCGGCGTGCCCGGCGTCCCACTCGTCGTGCTCCCGGACGTCGAGCAGGTAGCCGTCGGCGGGGACCTGCGCCGCGTCCACCGCGGGCAGCTGGGCGTAAAACATGGAACGGACTCCTTCGGTCGGGGCGTGCACGTCGAACGTACCCGACCCGCTAATCGGACCCCTTCGAGGAGCGCACCAGCTCCGCCAGCCGGGCCTCCCGGTTGGCCACCTGGTTGAGGAGGTTCTCCGCGATCTCGTTGAGCAGCCCGTCCGGGTCCTCCGGGGCGAGCTTCATCATCTGCGCGATCGCGCTGTTCTCCAGGTCGGCGGCGAGCGCGGCCAGCCGCTCCTTGCGCTGCGCGAGCCACTCCAGCCGCGCGTACAGCACCTCGGCCTCGCTCGGCTGCTCCTCCTCCGGGACCGGCCCGGCCTCCCACTCCTCCGCGAGCTCCCGCAGCCGCTGCTCGTCGGCGTAGGTGTACGCCTCGTTGACCCGGGCGATGAACTCGCTGCGGCGCTCGACCTCGGCCTCGTCCTGCGCCAGGTCCGGGTGGGCCTTGCGGACCAGCTCGCGGTAGAGCCGCTGCGCCTCCTTGCCCGGCCGCACGCGGCGCGGCGGGTTCGGGTCCTCCTGGGGCCGGACCCCGTCCGAGCCGAGCAGGCCCTCGAAGAGCTCCTCCACCCCCGGCATCGGCATCACGAGGGCGCGCGCCTCCCAGGCGCGCTGGATGTCCTCGCGGGAGCCGCTCTTGGCCGCGACCGCCTCCGCGATCAGCGCGTCGAGCTCGTCGAGCCGGGCGTACATCGGGCCGAGCTTCTGGTGGTGCAGCCGGGAGAAGTTCTCGACCTCCACCCTGAAGGTCTCCACCGCGATCTCGAACTCGATCAGGGCCCGCTCGGCGGCACGCACCGCCTGGGCCAGCCGGTCCTGGGGTTCGGAGGATGCGGCGGCCGACTCGGTGCCGGGGGCCGACTCGGTGCCGGGGGAATTCGTCACCGGTCCAGCCTACGAGGAGTGGGGGGCGCCGGTCACAGGGTACGGCCTCGTACCTGCCCCGGCACACCGGCGCCCGGGCCCTCACACACCCTGTTCCGCGGCGATCCGCCCGGCCCGCACCTCCGCCACCAGCTCGGCGTGGTCCGCCTCGGTCCGGTCGGCGTACGCGACCGCGAAGGCCGCGACCGCCTCGTCGAGTTGCCCGCCCTTTCCGCAGTAGCCCGCGATCAGCCGGGGGTCCGCGGAGTGCGCGTGCGCCCGGGCCAGCAGCGCGCCCGTCATCCGCGCGTAGTCGTCTATGAGGCCGGCCTCCAGTGCCGCGGGGTCGACGCTGCCCTTGCGGTTGCGGAACTGCCGTACCTGGTGGGGACGGCCGTCCACGTCGGCCCAGCCCAGCAGGCTGTCGCTGACGACCTGCATGCGTTTTTGGCCCAGCACCACGCGCCGTCCCTCGTGCTCCACCGCGGGCGCGTCGAACCCGGCCTTCCCCAGGTACGGCAGCAGCGCGGAGGGCCGGGCCTCCTTCACCTGGAGCACCAGCGGCTGATCGAGGTGGTCCAGGAGCAGCACCACGTACGACCTCGTGCCCACGCTGCCCGTCCCGACCACCCGGAACGCCACGTCGTGCACCGCGTACCGGGCCAGCAGCGGCCGCCGGTCCTCACCGATCGTCGCCAGGTAGCCGCCCTCCGACAGGGCCCCGGCGACCGCCGCCGCCTCCCCGTCCGGCACCCGGCGCAGCACCGGGGGCGCGTCGACGAAGCGGCGGCCGCCGCCCTCGACCTCCTCCGTGGCCCGCGCCGCGAACTTGGCGCTGGTGTTGCGGCGCGCCTTCCCGGCCACCCGGCGCAACGTGCCCGCCAGGTCGCGGGCGTCGGCGTGCGCGACCAGCTCCTCGTCGGCGATGGCGTGCCAGGCGTCCAGCACCGGCATCTTCGCCAGCAGCCGCATGGTGCGCCGGTACGCGCCCACCGCGTCGAAGGCGGCACCCCGGCACGCGTCCTCGTCCGCCCCGGCCTCGCGCCCGGCCAGCACCAGGGAGGCGGCGAGCCGCTTGACGTCCCATTCCCAGGGGCCGTGGACGGTCTCGTCGAAGTCGTTGATGTCCATGACCAGCCGGCCCAGATGGTCCCCGTACAGGCCGAAGTTGGCGGCGTGCGCGTCCCCGCAGATCTGGGCGCCGATGCCGGTGACCGGGCCGCCCGCGAGGTCGGCCGCCATCAGCCCGGCCGAGCCGCGGAGGAAGGCGAAGGGGCTCGCCGCCATCCTCCCCACCCGCAGCGGGACGAGTTCCGGGATGCGCCCGAGGCTCGACTCCCGCACCGCCTCCACCGCGCCCGGCCGGTCTGCACCCGGAGTGAACACCGCGTGCGCCTCGCGCGGCACCGCCTCCCGCAGCGCCTTGCCCTCCTGCTTGGGCGCGCCGTCGTGCGGCCATCTCTGGAACCCCGCGATGTGCGGAAGCCTGTGCTCCACGTGCTCTTCCTCCCCACGGGCCATGCCCGGTTGGTCACTCCTGGGGGCAATCTAGCCATTTACCGGACCGCGTCCGATGTTTCATGCTTGCCTGGACGGTGAAGACCCGACCCTGATGCTCCTTCAGCCTTCCGCGCCGAACCGCAGCCGAACCGCAGGTGCCCGACGTTGGACGAGATGACCAGGCTTCCCACGACCACGACCACGACCCCGCTCGCAGCCACCGGTGTCTCCGCGCTCGTACGCCTCGCCGTGCTCTGCGTCGGCCCCGACGGTGACATCTCGTACTGGAACCGCGGCGCCGAGGAGCTCTTCGGCCACCGCTGGGAGGGCGTGTTCGGCCGTCCGGCGGCCGGACTGCTGCCGCACACCGCGGGCCGGCACCCCGGTGAGCAGGACGCCCTGGAGGTGCTGGACGAGTTCACCCGCTCCGCCTGGGCCGGATCGCTGCCCACCACCGACCGTGACGGCGGCGTCAAGGACGTGGTGTGGTGGTCCTACCGCATCATGGAGCCGGCCGGCCGGAGCCTGCTGGTGATCGCCGCCAACGCCCGCCCGTTGCGCGACACCGGGCCGCGTCTCGCGCTCGGCGACCACCTGCTGCCCTACACCGCCGACGGCACCACCGCCCGCGGCGCCGTCCGCATCATCCCGCGCCTCGCCCCGGCCGCCGACCCCGCGCACGCCGAGCACCTGGCCGGCCGGCTGGGCTCGGTGCTGCCCCGGGTCAGCGCGGGCCGGCTGGACCGGATCGTCCGTCAGATCGTGCCCCTGGGCTACCCGGCGGTGGAGGTCGACGGCACCGTGCTTCTCCCCGTGCTCCCCGAGGAGCACGGCACGACCGTGGCCCAGCCCGCCGCGAACCCCGCCACCGGCCGCGCCGCGCGGCCCACCCGGCCCGCCCGGCGCACCCGGCCCGCGCAACCGGAGCTGCTGCCCGGCCCCCGCGGCGACGTCGCGGCACCGGTACTGCTCCCGGTGGCCGCCCCCAGCGTCTCGCTCGCCCCGGGCCACGTGCTGGACGAGCAGCTCGCCCTGCTCCGGGAGACCGGGGCCAAGGTCGGCACGACCCTCGACCTGGCGACGACCGCCCGCGAGCTGTGCGCCGTCACCGTGCCGCGTTTCGCCGACTTCGCCGCCGTCCTCGTCGTCGACCAGCTGTTCTCCGACTCCGAGCCGCCGAAGGACGACCTGACCGGTGACACGATCATCGCGCGCCGGGTCGCCGTCGCCCACACCGACACCACTCCCGGCCCGTGGGCGGCCGCCCTGCCGGAGGGCGAACTGATCCCGCTGCCCGCCGACTCCACCCCGCGGCTGGGCGAGCCGCTGCTCGTGCCGGTGATAGACCCGGCACTGGCCCGAGACATCGCGCTCGACCTGGGCGTCCCCGGGCTCGGCCCGTTACTGCCCGAGCGGTCGATGGTCGTCGTACCGCTCACCGCACGGGGCACGGTGCTGGGCCGGATGTGCTTCCTGCGCCACCCCGGCCGCCGTCCCTTCGACGCCAAGGACGCCGCGACCGCCGCCGAGGTCGCCGCCCGCGGCGCGGTGCAGCTGGACAACGCCCGGCTGCACCGCCTGGAGTCGCGCGCCGCCGCGACCCTGCAGCGCAGCATGATGCCGACCCGCCCGCCCCGCATCCCCGGGGTGCGGATCGCCCACCGGTACATGCCCGGTGACCGCCAGGCCCAGGTCGGCGGCGACTGGTTCGACGCCATCCAGCTGCCCGGCGGGCGCGTGGCGCTGATCGTCGGCGACGTGATGGGCCACGGTCTGCTGTCGGCGGCCGTGATGGGCCAGTTCCGCACCTCGGTGATCACGATGGCCGCGCTCGACCTGCCGCCCGCGCAGTTGCTGCGCCACCTGGACAACCTCGCCCACCGCCTCGGCGCCGAGCACCTGGCGACGTGCGTGTACGCGGTCTACGACCCGATCCACCGGACCCTGACCCTGGCCAACGCCGGCCACATCCCGCCGGTGCTGGCCCGGCACGACGGCCGCAGCGAACTGCTGCAGATCCCCAAGGGCGCCCCGATCGGCGTCGGCGGCGTGCCCTTCGAGACGGTCGAGATCCCGGTACCGGACGGCAGTTGGCTGGTGCTGTGCACCGACGGCCTGGTGGAGGTGCGCGGCCAGGGGATAGACGCGGGCCTGGCGGCGCTGTGCTCCAACGTCATCGAGCCCCAGCAGACCCCCGAGGACGTCTGCGAGCAGATCCTCAGCCGTGTCCACTCCGACGACCGTCGCGACGACGTGGCGCTGCTGGTCGCCAACTTCCAGGGCATCCCGCCCGAGGACGTCGCCGAGTGGCGGCTGTCGATGGACCTCTCCGACGTCCGGCGGGCACGCGCGCTCACCCGTGAGCAACTGGCGCGGTGGGGGCTGGAGGGGGTCAGCGACCTGACCGAGCTGCTGGTCAGCGAGCTGGTGACCAACGCGCTGCGGGTCGCCTCGCACGAGGTGTCGCTGCGGCTGATGCGGGTCGGCAAGCTGCTGGTCGAGGTCAGCGACGACGACCACAACCTGCCGCAGCTGCGCCGCGCGGACGCCGACGACGAGGAGGGCCGGGGCCTGGCCCTGGTCAGCAACCTCTCCCGGCGCTGGGGCACCAGCCGCAAGGCGGTCGGCAAGGTCGTCTGGTTCGAGCTGCCGCTGCCCGCCTGACCCTGGGACGAACCGGACCGGACCACCCCGATCCAGTCAGATGTAACCTACAAGCATGCAGGCCGGCAAAGGCGCGTCCGTCGAGACGATCCACCGCGAGATGACCGCGTTCGCCCGCCGCGCACGCACCGCGGTGGCCCGCATGCACCCACAGCTGTCCCTGGTGGCGTACACGCTGCTGGCCCACATGAGCGAGCACCGGGACTGCCGGGCCACGGACCTCGCGCAGGCGTTCCTGCTGGACAAGTCGACGGTCAGCCGCCAGGTCGCCACCCTGGAGCGGCTGGGCCTCGTCGAACGGCGCCCCGACCCCGCCGACCACCGCGTCCAGGCGCTGCTGCCGACCGCGGCGGGCGCGGCCGTGCTCGCCGAGGCGAACCGCGCCGCACGGCGCATCGTGTGCGGGAGGCTCGCGGACTGGGACGACACCGACCTGGAGCGCTTCGCCGCCTACCTGACCCGCTACAACGACGCCGCGGAGCAGCAGGGCTGACCCGGCGTCAGCCGGTCGCCCCCGCCCCCGCCCCTGAGCCGCAGGCCTCCGCGCCCTCCGTGCAGGCAGCCGCACCGTCGGGGAGGTACTTCTCCGCCCACGACCCCAGCTCCCCCAGGGCCGGACCGAGCGCCTCACCTGCCTCGGTGAGGCGGTAGCTCACCCTCAGCGGCGGGCCGGGGTCCACCTCGCGGACGACGATGCCCGCCTCGGCCAGCTCCGTGAGCCGGTCGGAGAGCATCCGTTCGCTGATCTTGGGGATGGCCCGGCGCAGTTCGACGAAGTACGCCGGCCGCTGCGTGAGGACGGCCACGATCAGGCCGCTCCAGCGCTTGCCGAGGATCCCGAAGACGCGGGTCAGCCCGACGTCGACCTTGGCGCACGGCTCCGCGTCGTGCGCGGCCGGCTCAGTCCCCTGTCCCATGGCCACAAGGGTACCCGGCTTGTCGTTACGTGCTGCAGAAAAGTAAGGTCCTGTGGTAACAATAGCAACGCACGAATTTTTCACTCCGAACTTTACGGAAGTGGAGGCACCCCCATGCCCACGCTGCTGCACCTCGACTCGTCCATCTGGCCCTCCGAGACCTCCGCGTCCCGTGACGTGGCGAACTCCTTCCGCAAGGAATGGGAGGCCCAGCACCCGGGCGGCGTCGTGATCTACCGCGACCTGAACGCCGAGCCCATGCCGCACCTCGACGCGACCCACTACGTGGGCGGCGCCGAGCACCCGCTGCGCAGCGAGCTGGCCGACGAACTCGAACGGGCCGACGCCCTCCTGATCAGCGCGCCGATGTACAACTTCTCGATCCCCAGCACCCTCAAGGCCTGGCTCGACCAGGTGATCATCCTGGGCCGCACCGCGGGCGAGCAGCCCTCCGCCGCGGACACCCCGGTCGTCGTGGTGGCCAGCCGCGGCGGCGGCTACGGCCCGGGCACCCCGCGTGAGGACTTCGAGTTCGTGACCAACTACCTGGAGAAGGTCCTGCAGGGCTGCCTCGGCATCACCGACGTCGAGTTCATCGTCCCCGAGCTGACCCTGGCCCGCGTCGTCCCGGCCATGTCCGGCCTCATCGAGGCCTCCGACGCCTCCCGCACCAAGGCCCACGAGCAGGCCACCGCCAAGGCCAAGGAGCTCGCGGCGCGCGTCGCCTGACCCCCGTCCCGGCCGCCCCTCCGTCGTCGTACGTGCCCGGCCGCCCGGGCGTACGGCTACCCCACGCTCACAGGTTGACGCCGAAGTCCTGCGCGATGCCGCGCAGGCCCGAGGCGTAGCCCTGGCCGACGGCGCGGAACTTCCACTCGGCGCCGTTGCGGTACAGCTCGCCGAAGACCATCGCCGTCTCGGTCGAGGCGTCCTCGGAGAGGTCGTAGCGGGCGAGCTCGTTGTTGTCGGCCTGGTTCACCACACGGATGAAGGCGTTGCGGACCTGGCCGAACGACTGCTGGCGGCTCTCGGCGTCGTAGATCGACACCGGGAAGACGATCTTCTCGACCTCGGCCGGCACGGTGGCCAGGTTCACCTTCACCTGCTCGTCGTCGCCCTCACCCTCGCCGGTGAGGTTGTCGCCGGTGTGCTCCACCGAGCCCTCCGGGCTCTTCAGGTTGTTGAAGAACACGAAGTGCTTGTCCGAGACCACCTTGCTCTCGGCGTTGACCAGGAGCGCGCTCGCGTCGAGGTCGAAGTCGGTGCCGGTGGTCGTACGGACGTCCCAGCCCAGACCGACGGTGACCGCGGTCAGTCCCGGGGCCTCCTTCGTCAGCGAGACATTGCCGCCCTTGGAAAGGCTGACACCCATGGGATCTCCCTGCTCATTCCGGCGCGGGCCGCGCCCCTTGACGATTCCTTTGCCCAATCGCTCAACGGCTCTCCGGGGCCGCGGGTTCCCGGCGCCGCACCCGTTCACCTGAGTGCCGTACACGCCCGTACGACGGGCGTGGGAACGGTAGAAAGGACCCATGGCCACCGGCTCCCGCGCTCCGTCCGACTCCCCCTCCGGCGCCGACGACCCCGGGAGCACCGCCGAGGAGATGGTCGGCGCCCTGCTGACCGCGTCCCGGCTCCTCGTCGCGGTCTCCGCCCGCTCGCTCGCCGCGGTGGAGGAGGCACTGACCCTGCCGCAACTGCGCATGCTGGTCGTCCTCGAGACGCACGGGGCGCTGAACCTCTCGCAACTCGCCGCCGAACTGGGCGTCCAGCCCTCCACGGCGCTGCGCATGCTGGACCGCCTGGTGGCGATCGACATGGTCACGCGCGACGCCTCCCCCACCGACCGGCGCACGACCGTCATCTCGCTGACCGCGACCGGGCGGCGCACCGTGAACGACGTCACGGAGCGCCGCAGGGCCGAGATCGCCCGCATCGTCGACGCGATGCCCGCAGGACAACGCCGCCACCTCGTCCAGGCCCTCCAGGCCTTCGCCGAGGCCGGCGGCGAGCCCCCCGTCGGCCAGCGCGACGCGCATCACGCCGGCTGGTGACCCTCCCGCCGGCGTGCGGCGGTCAGGACGGCTGGAAGCCGCCGACCTGCGGGAGATCCCCGGCCAGCCCGAGCTTCGCGGCGGTCAGCTCCACGCTGCCCTTGCCGGTGGGCCAGCAGCACCGCGCCGCTCTTCGGTGACCAGGCGATCCACCCCGGTGCCGCCGGCACCGACGTCTCGTGCGGGCTGGTGGACCTCGGCGACGTCCGCTTCCACTGCACCGGTGAGCACGACGGCCCCTGTCCCCGGACCCGTTCCGTGACGTCGTCTCGTAAAGACCGCGGGTCGCACCCGTGGGAAGGCCTCCCCAGGGCGGTGGGCAGGCTGATGGTGGCCATGCCTTCGCCGAGGTTGCGGGAACTGCTGACCGCCCTCACTCAGCTCGCGCTCTTCTGCCACGCGAGGGCCTGCCTGCGTCAGCGGAGATCTGGCTGTCTCGCAAGGTCATCGAACGGTTCATCGCTGTTGGCTGTCCCCAATGGGAAAAGGCACCCGGGGCAACTAGCGCACCCGTCTTTTGCGCCTACGCGAGATCCTCTTCGGCGGTGAATGCCGCACCGGCGCCCCGGCCGGGCTCTCCGCCGCAACCGCGAACCGCCCCTGCGGCAGCACCGAGTTGCCTGGACAAGCCGGGAGAGCGCCCCGCGTACAACGGGCCGAAGACCATCCGTCGCCTCCGGGAGCGCGGCTACACGCCCGGCTACCTGGCCGACGACCGCGCCTCCAACAACTCCGAACTCCCGCTGGTCGACCCACAACCCGGTCCGACCGGGCCTGTCAAGGTCAGCCGCCAGCGCGCCATCCCGCTCGCCCCAGAAGAAGGGGCCAAGCACCGGCAGGCCTTGGACCACGGCGAACAGTGGCGGAAGATCTACTTCCGCCTCCGCAACAGCGTCGAAGGCTTCAACGGCTTCGCCAACAGCCCGCTCGCCGAGACCATCGAATCCTCACGATCCCGGCCCATCCGAGGGGTCGCCGCCCAGACCATCCTCCTGGTCCTCCAGCTCGCCCATGCCAACCGTCGGAAGATCACGACGTGGCTGGACAGCCTGGCAGTCGGCGGACACCACCCCATCAGGCGCACCAACCGCAGACGCAAGACGAAGCCCCTTGGTACCTGGACGCCAACGGGCCACTTGACACCCGCCACTTGAGTGACGCGCCTCACAGGTGCACATCACCCATACGAAAGAGCCCTCTCGCCGACCGTAAGCGGCCGGCGAGAGGGCTCCAGCGCGTGAGGGATGCGGCGACCGCCCCAGCCGCCGGCCCGACCCCTTGATCAGCACGAGAAACGGGCCCCCGACTGCGACTTTCGTCACGGTCGGAGACCCGTCTCCACTGTGTGCGCGAGGGGGGAGTTGAACCCCCACGCCCTTTCGGGCACTGGAACCTGAATCCAGCGCGTCTGCCTATTCCGCCACCCGCGCATGGGTGTTGTCTTCCGGATCCCTTCACACCTTGGGGTCTTCCCCGTCCGGTGCGTCAGCCCCTTCCGACACGGAGAACATTAGCACGCTGCTCAGGGTGGAATCACATCCGTTTCCGGGCACCCCCGAGCGAGGGGAACCGTCCTCTGTTGCGGGACACTGGCATGAGCCGCCTCTACCATCCCTGTGGGGGAGCGGCCGCGGACCATGGCACTGTTGACACCGGTCCCGTGGGACCGATCGGGGAACCAGCGGTTTTCCCAGTGCGTGGATACGATCAGTAAGCAGTACCGGAAGGATCGGACCGGAGGACCACGGCGGACCGCCGTGCGCAACCGCAGGACCTCGAGGAGGGAGGTGCACCGTGGGAGTACTCAAGAAGTTCGAGCAGCGTCTCGAGGGCTTCGTGAACGGCACCTTCGCCAAGGTGTTCAAGTCCGAGGTACAGCCCGTGGAGATCGCGGGTGCCCTGCAGCGCGAGTGCGACAACAACGCGACGATCTGGAACCGGGACCGCACCGTGGTCCCCAACGACTTCATCGTCGAGCTCAGCACCTCCGACTACGAGCGGCTGAGCCCGTACGCCGTCCAGCTCGGCGAGGAGCTCGCCGGCATGGTGCGCGACTACGCCAAGCAGCAGCGCTACACCTTCATGGGCAACATCAAGGTGAACCTGGAGAAGGCCGACGACCTCGACACCGGCCTGTACCGGGTGCGCAGCCGCACCCTCGCCTCCAGCGAGTCGCAACAGCAGCAGTACCAGCAGCAGCAACAGCCCCCCGCCGGCCGTGGTGGCTACGGCTACCCGCCGCAGGCCCCGCAGCGCCCCGCGGGCCCGCCGCCGATGCCGGCCGGTCCGCCGCCCGGCGCCGCGCCGGTCACCAGGCTCCCCGGAAGCGGCCCCACGGCCCCCGGTGGCGCCGGCATGAACGTACGCCGCTGGATCGAGATCAACGGCACGCGCCACCAGATCTCCCGTCCGACCCTCGTGCTCGGCCGCAGCACCGAGGCCGACGTCCGGGTCGACGACCCCGGTGTGTCCCGCCGCCACTGCGAGATCAGGGCGGGATCGCCCTCGACGGTCGTGGACCTCGGGTCGACGAACGGCATCGTGGTGGACGGACAGCACACCCAGCGCGCTACGCTCCGCGACGGTTCACGGATCGTCGTGGGCAGTACCACCATCGTGTACCGGCAAGCCGAAGGGTGAAGCGGGGGCAATGTCAGAGCTGACCCTGACGGTCATGCGGTTGGGTTTCCTCGCCGTACTGTGGCTGTTCGTCATCGTGGCCGTGCAGGTCATCCGCAGCGACCTGTTCGGCACGCGGGTGACCCAGCGCGCGGCCGGGCGCCGCGAGGCCCAGTCCCGCCCGCCGCAGCAGCGCCAGCAGGCGCAGCCCGCGCAGGGCCGCCAGCAGCAGAACAACAACAACCGGGCCCGGCGCGGTGCCCCCACCAAGCTGGTGGTCTCCGAGGGCTCGCTCGCGGGCACCACGGTCGCGCTCCAGGGGCAGACGATCACCCTGGGCCGGGCCCACGATTCCACGATCGTGCTCGACGACGACTACGCGTCCAGCCGCCATGCCAGGATCTACCCGGACCGCGACGGCAACTGGATCGTCGAGGACCTGGGATCCACCAACGGCACCTTCATGGACCGGAACCGGCTCACCACGCCGACCCCGATCCCGCTCGGTGCCCCGATCCGCATCGGCAAGACCGTCATCGAGCTGCGGAAGTAGTCGCACAATGGGCGAGCACAGCCAGCGAGCGCGAGCGAGAGGGTGGGCAGCGTGCGGATGTACCCGGAGCCGACGGGCGAGGTGCGCATGACTCTGTCGCTGCGCTTCGCCGCCGGCTCTCACAAGGGAATGATCCGGGAGGGCAACGAGGACTCCGGCTACGCCGGCCCGCGGCTGCTCGCCATCGCCGACGGCATGGGCGGCCAGGCCGCCGGTGAGGTCGCCTCCTCCGAGGTGATCTCCACGCTCGTCCCCCTCGACGACGACATCCCCGGCTCGGACATCCTCACCTCCCTCGCCACCGCAGTACAGCGGGCCAACGACCAGCTGCGCGTCATGGTCGAGGAGGACCCCCAGCTGGAGGGCATGGGCACCACGCTCACCGCCCTGCTCTGGACCGGCCAACGGCTCGGCCTGGTGCACGTCGGCGACTCCCGTGCGTACCTGCTGCGCGACGGTGTGCTCACCCAGATCACCCAGGACCACACCTGGGTGCAGCGGCTCGTCGACGAGGGCCGGATCACCGAGGAGGAGGCCGGCACGCACCCGCAGCGCTCGCTGCTGATGCGCGCCCTGGACGGCCGCGGCCAGGTCGAGCCCGACCTGTCGGTCCGCGAGGTCCGGGCCGGCGACCGCTACCTGATCTGCTCCGACGGCCTGTCCGGCGTCGTCAGCCACCAGACCCTCGAGGACACCCTCGCCGGGTACCAGGCGCCCGCCGAGACCGTGCAGGAGCTGATCCAGCTCGCCCTGCGCGGCGGCGGCCCCGACAACATCACCTGCATCGTCGCCGACGTCCTGGACATCGACGACGGCGACACCCTCGCCGTGCAGCTGCACGACACCCCCGTCGTCGTGGGCGCCGTCGCCGACAGCCGGCACCACTCGCCGCTGTCCGACCCGCGGCATCTGCAGACCCCGGCCGGCCGCGCCTCCGAGCTCGGCCGTCCGCCGGCCCCCGACGGCGCCTTCGGTCCGCCTGGCAGCGGGAACCCGCAGGTCAGCGCCCCCGTGGGCGGCTTCGGCGCGTTCGAGGACGAGGAGCTGAGCAAGCCCCGCAAGCGCGGCCGGTGGCTCAAGCGCTCGCTGATCCTGCTGGTCGTCCTCGGTGTCATCGGCGGCGGCCTGTACGGCGCGTACCGCTGGACCCAGACGCAGTACTACGTCGGCGTCAAGGGCGACCACGCGGCGATCTACCAGGGCATCGAGCAGAAGCTGGCCTGGGTCAACCTGTCGAAGGTCCACGAGGACCGCCCCGGTATCGAACTCAAGTACCTACCGCAGAACCAGCGCAAGTACGTCACGGCCACGATCGCCGCCAGCGGACTCGGCGACGCGCGCCGGACCGCGGACGAGCTCGAGCACCAGGCGAAGGTCTGCCAGACCAAGGAAGCCATCGACAAGTCCAAGGCCGCCGCGGCGGAGAAGGCCAAGAAGGACGCGCAGAAGGGCGCGGACACCGCCACCGGCAAGACCACCGGCAGCCCGTCCCCCGACGCGTCCAGCTCCCCCAAGCCCGGCACGACCCCCTCCAGCAGCCCGTCGACCAGCCCCACCCTCTCCGACGAGGACCAGTCGCTGGCCCAACAGTGCCCCAGCGGCAGCTAGTGAGCAGGAGGGGCGTCAGTCCAGCATGAGCGTTGTCACGAACACCACGACCATCACATCCGTCGGCGCACCGAGCCGCCGCAACACGGAGCTCGCGCTCCTGGTCTTCGCGGTCCTGATCCCGGTCTTCGCGTACGCGAACGTCGGGCTGGCGAAGAAGGGCACCCTGCCCGCCGGCATGCTCGCGTACGGCCTCGGCCTCGGCGCCATCGCCCTCGTCGCGCACCTGGTCGTCCGCAAGTTCGCCCCCTACGCGGACCCCCTGATGCTGCCGATCGCCACCCTGCTGAACGGCATGGGCCTGGTGTTCATCTGGCGGCTGGACCAGGAGCCCACGCTCCCCGGCGGTTCCTCCGCGCCGACGCAGCTGATGTGGTCGACGCTGGGCGTCGCGCTCTTCCTCGGCGTCCTGGTCTTCCTCAAGGACCACCGCATCCTGCAGCGCTACACCTACATCTCGATGGTCGTGGCGCTGGTCCTGCTGATCCTCCCGGTGTTCTTCCCGCCGGTCTACGGCGCGCGGATCTGGATCACCATCGCGGGCATGTCCATCCAGCCCGGTGAGTTCGTGAAGATCATCATCGCGGTGTTCTTCGCGGGCTACCTGATGGTCAAGCGGGACGCGCTCGCGCTCGCCAGCCGCCGCTTCATGGGGATGTACCTGCCCCGCGGCCGTGACCTCGGCCCGATCCTGGTGATCTGGGCCCTCAGCATCCTCATCCTGGTCTTCGAGACCGACCTGGGCACCTCGCTGCTCTTCTTCGGCCTCTTCGTGATCATGCTCTACGTCGCCACCGAGCGCACCAGCTGGATCGTGTTCGGTCTGCTGCTGTCCGTGGGCGGCGCGGTGGTCGTCGGCAGCTTCGAGTCGCACGTCCACAGCCGGGTGGAGGACTGGCTCAACCCGTTCCGCACCGTCGAGGCCGGCCAGGGCGCCAGCCAGCCCGCGCAGGCCATGTGGGCCTTCGGCTCCGGTGGCCTGTTCGGATCGGGTCTCGGCCAGGGTTACTCCCGGCTCATCGGCTTCGCGGCCAAGAGCGACTACATCCTGGCCACCGTCGGGGAGGAACTGGGCCTGGCGGGCCTGATGGGCATCCTGCTGCTCTACGCACTCCTGGTGGAGCGCGGCGCCCGCACCGCGCTGGCCGCCCGTGACCCCTTCGGCAAGCTGCTGGCGATCGGCCTGTCCGGGGCCTTCGCGCTCCAGGTGTTCGTCGTGGCCGGCGGTGTCACCGGGCTCATCCCGCTGACCGGCATGACCATGCCGTTCCTGGCACAGGGCGGTTCCTCGGTGATCGCCAACTGGGCCCTGGTGGCCATCCTGCTGAGAATCAGCGACACCGCGCGCCGACCGGCGCCGACCCCCGCCTCGTCCCCCGACGCCGAACCGACCCAGGTGGTGCGGACCCAGTGAACAAGCCCCTGCGCCGAGTCGCCATCTTCTGCGGACTGCTCGTGCTCGCCCTGCTCGTCAGGGTGAACTACATCCAGTTCGTGCAGGCCGACGAGCTCAAGAACGACGCGAACAACCGACGGGTCACGATCAACCAGTACGCGACGCCGCGCGGCGACATACTCGTCGACGGCAAGGCGATCACCGGCCACACCGAGACCACGGGCAGCGACTTCAGGTACAAGGCCACCTTCAAGAACGGGAAGATGTGGGCGCCGGTCACCGGCTACGCCTCGCAGGCCTTCGGGACGACCCTGCTCCAGGGCGTCGAGGACAAGATCCTCACCGGTGACGACGACCGGCTCTTCTTCACCCGCACCGTCGACGTGCTGTCCGGCAGGCAGAAGCAGGGCGGCGACGTCGTCACGACCCTCAACGGCGCCGCCCAGAAGGCGGCCTTCGAGGGCCTGGGCAACAAGAAGGGCGCGGTCGCGGCCATCAACCCGAAGACCGGGGCCATCCTGGCCCTGGCGAGCACGCCTTCGTACGACCCCTCATCCTTCGCCGGCAACTCGCAGAAGGACAGCGAGGCCTGGAACGCCCTGCAGAAGAAGAACAACCCCGACGACCCGATGCTGAACCGGGCGCTGCGGCAGACCTACCCGCCGGGCTCCACGTTCAAGGTCGTCACGGCGGCCGCGGCGCTGCAGGACGGGCTGTACGACGACATCGACGAGCCGACCGACTCCGAGGTGCCGTACATCCTCCCGGACACCAACCACCAGGAACTGAAGAACGAGGGCGGCATCGCCTGCAAGAACGTCTCCCTGAGGGAGGCGCTGCGGGTCTCGTGCAACTCCGTCTTCGGCAAGCTCGGTGCGACCCTCGGCCGCGACAAGATGGTCGAGGAGGCCGAGAAGTTCGGCTTCAACGAGGAGCAGTTCGTCCCGGTCCGCGTGGCGGCCAGCAACTTCTCCACCAAGATGGACAGGCCCCAGACGGCACTGTCGTCCATCGGCCAGTTCGAGACCGCCGCCACCCCGCTGCAGATGGCGATGGTGGCCTCGGCGATCGCCAACGACGGCAAGCTGATGAAGCCGTACATGGTGAGCGAGCTCCGCGGCTCGAACAACAAGCTCGTGGACAGCGTCAGCCCCGAGGAGCTCTCGCAGCCGCTCAGCGCGGAGAACGCGCAGAAGCTCCAGCAGATGATGGAGACCGTCGTGCAGTCGGGCACCGGCACCAACGCCCAGATCCCGGGCGTCACGGTCGGTGGCAAGACCGGTACCGCCCAGCACGGCGTCGACAACAGTGAGAAGCCTTACGCATGGTTCATCTCATACGCGAAGACGGACAGCGGCTCCCCGGTGGCCGTCGCCGTCGTGGTCGAGGACGCCAGCGCGAACCGCGGCGACATCTCCGGTGGCGGCTTCGCCGCGCCGATCGCCAAGAGCGTCATGGAGGCCGTGCTGAACAAGTGATGCCGGTCACACCGTATCCATGGATGTGCGCTATGTCGCACGTCGCGGTACCGGTCGTGTATCGGCTACCGGCGAGGGCCGGGATCGGCACGCGGCGGCGGGTACGGTATGCCCGAGCAGCCACACGGACGGTTTAGGAAGGGCAAGCGCTATGGAAGAGCCGCGTCGCCTCGGCGGCCGGTACGAGCTGGGCTCGGTGCTCGGCCGCGGTGGCATGGCCGAGGTGTACATCGCCCATGACACCCGGCTCGGCCGCACCGTCGCCGTGAAGACGCTCCGGGTGGACCTCGCCCGCGATCCGTCCTTCCAGGCCCGGTTCCGCCGTGAGGCCCAGTCGGCCGCCTCGCTGAACCACCCGTCGATCGTCGCGGTCTACGACACCGGCGAGGACTACGTCGACGGGGTCTCCATCCCGTACATCGTCATGGAGTACGTGGACGGCTCCACCCTGCGTGAGCTGCTCCACTCCGGGCGGAAGCTCCTGCCGGAGCGTTCGCTGGAGATGACCATCGGCATCCTCCAGGCCCTGGAGTACAGCCACCGGTCCGGCATCGTGCACCGCGACATCAAGCCCGCGAACGTGATGCTGACCCGGAACGGTCAGGTCAAGGTCATGGACTTCGGCATCGCCCGCGCCATGGGCGACTCCGGCATGACCATGACGCAGACCGCGGCCGTGATCGGCACCGCCCAGTACCTCTCCCCGGAGCAGGCCAAGGGCGAGACCGTCGACGCGCGCTCCGACCTGTACTCCGCCGGCTGCCTGCTCTACGAGCTGCTCACCGTGCGGCCGCCCTTCGTCGGCGACTCCCCGGTCGCGGTGGCGTACCAGCACGTGCGCGAGGAGCCGCAGCCGCCGAGCGTCTACGACCCCGAGGTCACGCCCTCGATGGACGCCATCGTGCTCAAGGCGCTGACCAAGGACCCGGACTACCGGTACCAGTCCGCCGACGAGATGCGCGCCGACATCGAGGCCTGCCTCGACGGCCAGCCCGTCGCCGCCACGGTCGCCCTGGGCGCCGTCGGCTACAACGGCGGCGGCTACGGGGGCTACGGCAACGACGCACCCACCACGGCCCTCCCGCCCCAGCAGGACGCCGGCACCTCGATGCTGCCGCCCATGCGCGAGGACGACGGCGGCTACGGCTACGACCAGCCCCAGGGCAACGGCCGGCGCAAGCCGAAGAAGAGCAACACGTCCACGATCCTGCTGGTCGTCGCCGCCGTCCTGGTCCTGATCGGCGCGATCTTCATGGGCAAGGCGCTGTTCTCCGGGAACGGCAGCGGCAACGACACGGTGTCCGTCCCGCAGTTCGTCGGCGACACCAAGTCCGAGGCCCAGGACCGGGCCTCGAACGGCGGGATCACCATCACCTTCGGTGAGGCGATCTTCTGCGCCGACCAGCCCAAGGACCACGTCTGCAAGCAGTCGGCCGAGGCCGACAGCAAGATCCCCAAGGACCAGAGCGTCACCCTGCAGCTCTCCAAGGGCGCAGAGAAGATCGAGGTCCCGGACGTCACCGGTGACTCCTTCGAGGACGCCGAGGCGGAGCTGAAGGAAAAGGGCTTCGAGGTCGACAAGCAGTCCAAGACCTCCAGCGAGGAAGAGGGCACGGTCCTCAAGCAGGACCCCAAGAGCGGCGCGAAGCGGGACAAGGGTTCGACGATCACGCTCACCGTGGCCGTGGCGCCCGAAGAGGTCACGATCAAGGACGTGAGCAACAAGACCCAGGCGGAGGCCACTCAGATCCTCCAAGCCGACGGCCTGAAGGTGACCAGCACCCAGGAGGAGTCCGCCGACCACGCCCAGGGCACGGTCATCCGGACCGACCCGACGGCCGGAAGCACGATCAAGGCGGGCGAGACGGTCACCCTGATCATCGCGAAGCCGCCGTCCACCAACGCGATCCCCGACCTGAAGGGCATGACGGTCGCGCAGGTCAACGGCATCGCGCAGGAATTCGGCGTGACGCTGCAGTTGGCCCCCGGCTCGTCGCAGGACCCGAACGCCATCGTCCGGAACCAGAATCCGCAGCCGGGCACCCAGATGAAGCCGGGTGACATCCTGACGGTCTTCGCCCCGGACCAGAACGGCGGCGGAGGCTTCATCAACGGAGGCAACGGCGGCTGACGCCGAACGCACCGGAAACGGCGGAAGGGGCCGCGGACATCACGTCCGCGGCCCCTTCCGTTTGCGTCCCCTGCCCGTGCGGGCGGCTCCTGCGCGTCAGCCCAGCTCCGCCGGAGGCGTCCGCTTCGCGTCCACCTTCTGGGTACGGACGAGTTCGGCCCACACGATGTAGCGGTCGCGCGAGGTGTAGACCGGGGTGCAGGTGGTGAGCGTGAGGTAGCGGCCGGCCTTCTTCTTGCCGCTCTCCTTCGGGATCTGGTCGATCACCTCGACGTTGTACTTCGAGGTCTCGGGGAGCACCTTGTAGACCTTGTAGACGTACCAGGTGTCGCGGTTCTCGAAGACGACCGGGTCGCCGTTCTTGATCTTGTCGATGTTGTGGAACTTGGCGCCGTGGCCGTCGCGGTGCGCGGCGAGCGTGAAGTTGCCCTGCTTGTCCCCGGGCATGGCGGACTCGACGGGCTCGGTGTAGTAACCGGCGACACCCTCGTTGAGCACCTTCGTGGAGGTGCCCTTCTTCACCAGGACCTCGTAGTTCCTGCCCATGGCGGGGACGTGGAGGAAGCCGATGCCGCCCTTGGTGTCGAGCTTGCCCGGGGCGCTGTCGGCCCACTGGCGCCTTATGGCATCGCCCTCGTGCTTGGCGGCGCGGTCGGCGAGGACGTTGGTCCACCAAAGGGAGTAGACGACGAAGAGCCCGAGGATCACGCCCGCGGTGATGAGGAGTTCACCGATCAGGCTGACGGTGGCGGCGAACCACGAGAGCCGGTGCCGGTCGGGCACGGCTTCCCGGGCGCGGTCGTGCTGGGTGGTCGTCACCACTTGCCCCGATCCTTGTACGTCCGTACCTGGCTCAGCCGACCAAGGCGGGCGGCTTGCCCTTGCTGCGCGGCCATTCCTCGACCATCTTGCCCCACACGATCAACCGGAACTTGCTGGTGAACTCCGGTGTGCACGTGGTCAGTGTGATGTAGCGGCCGGGCTTGGTGAAGCCGGATCCGTCGGGGACCGGCTTGATCACCGAGATGTTGGAGGGCGGGGTCGAGGGCAGCGTGCTCGTGATCTCGTACGTGTAGTACGTGCTCTCCGTCTCGACCACGACCTTGTCCCCCGCCACCAGTTTGTTGACGTAGCGGAACGGTTCGCCGTGGCTGTTGCGGTGGGCGGCGAGGGCGAAGTTGCCCTGCTTGTCCCAGGGCATGGCCGTCTCCAGGTCGCCGGAGTAGTGGCCGATCATGCCCTTGTCGAGCACCTTGTGCTTGTCGACGCCCTCGGCGATGGGCGCCTTCACGTCCAGCTTCGGGATGTACATGATCGCGAAGCCCTGCCCGGGCGAGAAGGCGCCGGGGTCGCGGGCCGGGTCCTTCTCGCCCTGCCACTGCTTCTGCAGGTTGTTGGCGGCGCCGCCGGCCTGCTGGTGGGCGAGGACGTTGGTCCACCACAGCTGGTAGGTGACGAAGAGCAGCATCAGCACGCCCAGGGTGATGAACACCTCGCCGGCCACCCGGCTGGCGATCACCGCGGGGCTCTCCTTGGCCGCGCGCGCGGCGCGCCGGGCCTCCATGCGGGACCTGGGTGCGGCCGGTGTCGACGCCATGGGGGCCGTGACGGCCCCTGTGGCGGCCTGGGGGGCCTCGGGGGTACCGGAACGCCTCCGTCCCCTGCCACCGCGCCGTGCGGCCTCCTGGGCCGCTTTCCGGCGGGCGGCACGTCCGCCGCCCTCGGGCGCCGGGACGCCGGAGGGCGGCTGCGGGATCTCCTCCCGGTCCTGCTCCGGCTCGCGTTCCGGCTCGGCCCCGGTCACCACGGGCATCGCCATGGTGTCGCCGGGCGCGCCCGCGACCCGGCGGCGCGCGGCGGCACGCTCCGCGTCGGTGAGCGGACGCCGGACGGCCCTGAACCCCTCGGCGTACGGCTGCTCGGGCGGCCCTCCGTGCCGGGGGCGCGGCTCGGGCGGCTCCTCGGGGCCCGGCGCGGACGACGGCCGGGAGGGCCACGGGTCGGCCGGCTGCGGCTCGTAGGCGGGCCTCGTGGACCCGTAGTACGCCTGCTCCTGCCCTTGTCCCTGTCCCTGCTCGTACACCTGCTGGCCCGGCACCGCGGCCTGGGGGGTGACCGGCTGCGCGGTCGCGGACGGCGGCGCAGGCGGCGTCATGGGGGGCGGCGCAGGTGGCGCCGCGGCGGGCTCCGCGCCGGAGTCCGCGCCGGAGTCCGTGCCGGACTCCTGGGCGGGGCGGGCCGCGCGGCGCCCGGTGCTGGGCAGCGGGTCGTTGAGCGGGTCGGCCAACTGCTCCACCACGGCGGCGAATTCGGCGGTGTCACCGAAGTGCCGATGCGCGGTCACGCAGTCACGCCCTGGTTCCGACCACAGGCGCGAGGCCCGCGGAACGCTCGACGGCGCCCTTGTCGCCGCATTCCACCAGCCAGTTGGCGAGCATCCGGTGCCCCCATTCGGTGAGCACCGACTCGGGATGGAACTGGACGCCCTCCACCCGGGCGCTGCGGTGCCGCAGTCCCATGATGATGCCGTTCTCCGTCCAGGAGGTGATCTCCAACTCCTCCGGCACCGTGTCCCGTTCGACCGCCAGCGAGTGGTAGCGGGTCGCGGTGAACGGCGTCGGCAGCCCCGCGAAGACCCCGCGGCCCTCGTGGGTCACCAGGGAGGTCTTGCCGTGCAGCAGCTCCGGCGCCCGGTCCACCACACCGCCGTACGCCACCGCCATGGACTGCAGTCCGAGGCAGACCCCGAAGACCGGGACGTCGGTGGCGGCGCAGTGGCGCACCATGTCGACGCAGACACCGGCCTCCTCGGGGGTGCCGGGCCCGGGGGAGAGCAGGACCCCGTCGAAGCCGTCCTGGGCGTGGGCGAGCTCCACCTGGTCGTTGCGGAGCACTTCGCACTCGGCGCCCAATTGGTACAGGTACTGGACCAGGTTGAAGACGAAGCTGTCGTAGTTGTCGACGACGAGGATGCGTGCGCTCATCTGACGGCTGCCATCCCCTCGTCGACGGTCACGTCCCCGAACGGCAGCAGCGGCTCCGCCCAGGGGAAGACGTACTGGAAGAGCACGTAGACGGTGGCGAGGACCAGCACCAGCGAGATGAGTGCCTTCAGCCACACGTTGCCCGGCAGATGCCGCCAGATCCAGCCGTACATGCGCCGCCTTCCTGCCCTCCGTGCCCGTGCCTCGCCCAAGATTAGCCCGACAAACCCTCCGGCATACCGTCCTCCACAGGCCGTGTGGATTCCAGGTGCCCCCAGGTGATGAGCCGGTGGCTGTGGCCCCACTCGGGATCGCAGGTGGTCAGGGTCAGATAGCGGCCGGGAACCGTGTACCCGGACTTCTCCGGGACGGGATCGATCACAGCGACGTCGGTGGGGACGGTGCGGTAGGGTGCGCGGTCGATCTCGTAGGTGTACCAGGTGCGCCCGTCGGTCAGGACGACCTCGTCGCCCTTGCGCAGCCTGGGGAAGTCCTTGAACGGGTCGCCGTAGGTGCGGCGGTGGCCGGCGACGGCGAAGTTGCCCACGGCGCCGAGCCGGGCGGTGTCCGCGTAGTGGCCGAGGCCCTTCTTCAGGGTGCCGGTGCCCGTCCCCTCCAGCACGGGCTTGTGCCAGGAACGGCCCAGCCGCGGGACGTACATCACCGCGAAGGCCGTGCCGTCCCGGTACGGCGCCGCGGCCGGCCCCGACGGGGAAGGGGACGCCGAGGGGGTGGCAGCGCCCGTGCCCTCGGGGGACGGGGCGGCCGCGGCGACCGGCCCGGTCGCCCAGCGGTCCTGCAGCCGGTCGAGCTCCCCGTCCATCGCGCGGTCCGCCCGTACGCCGGTCCAGAACAGCACGTAGCAGACGAAGAGCACGATCAGCGCGCCCACGGTGATGCACAATTCGCTCAGCGTCCGCACCACCAGGCGCATGATCACCCCACAGGCTTGGCGTACTGCAGGTCCACTGTGCCGGAGTAGCCGGGAAGAGTCACCCGTCGTTCGTCCTCGACCTTCCAGCCGAGCCCGTAGGCCTGGACGTACTGCAGGTAGTTCTGGATCGCGGGGCTGGCGTCGAGCGCCTTGTGCAGCTTCTCCTGGTCGCCGACGGCCGTGATGGTGTAGGGCGGGGAGTAGACGCGGCCCTGCAGGATGAGCGTGTTGCCGACGCAGCGCACCGCGCTGGTGGAGATCAGCCGCTGGTCCATCACCTTGATGCCGGAGGCGCCGCCCGCCCACAGGGCGTTGACCACGGCCTGCAGGTCCTGCTGGTGGATCACGAGGTCGTTCGGCTGCGGATTCGGCACGCCCGGGACGAGCGCCGTCGCGTCCGGCGGCGCGTCGTTCAGGGTGACGGAGACGGCGGGACCGGCGAGCTTCAGGGTGCCGGCCTCGGCGCCGAGCCGCGCCAGCTCCTTGCGCGTGGCGTCGCTGACGCCGCTGTCGGTGTGGGCGAGTCCGTCGACGTCCTCGCGCACCCCGGCGAGCTCGTTCTCCAGCTGCTCGTTCTGCCGGCTCTTCTCCTGGACACGGTCCGACAGGCGCAGCAGCGGGTCGTCGGTGCGGATGTCCAGGCCCTTGGCGGTGTCGAAGCTCATCCAGAACAGCAGACCGGCCATCGCGAAGACCCCGGCGCTGAGCACACGAAGCACCACAGACCGGGCGGATCGGGGGCCCGGGGAGGCGTCCACCGGATTGCTCACCGTAGCCTTATCTCCTTCCAACCCGCGGAAGCACTACGCTAACGGACGCCCGGAGGCGTGGGCCCCCCTGCCGTCGGGCCGCTCATACAAGACGTCACACGCGCGGTTACGCAGCGCATCGACAGGAGAGTCCCTCGTGCCGAAGTCACGGATCCGCAAGAAGGCCGACTTCACTCCGCCCCCGGAGAAGACCACCCCCATAAAGCTGAAGTCCGGCCGCGGCTGGGTGGCTCCGCTCATGCTGGCACTGTTCCTCGTCGGCCTGGCCTGGATCGTGGTCTTCTACGTGACGCAGGGCAGCTTCCCGATCGAGCAGCTGGGCAACTGGAACATCGCCGTCGGCTTCGGCTTCATCGCGGGCGGGTTCGTCGTGTCCACGCAGTGGAAGTAGCAGATCGCACAGTTATCCACAGGCGTCATCCACAGTGTTGAAAAGGTCGCATGATCTGTGGATAACCGCCAGCCGGTTGACACCGGTGTGACCGGTGGTCCGATGTACGGACCACCGGTCTTTCGTTGATCTTGCAGGTCAGACACGGTGTGTAGGGGCACGCGCACGGCTCGCCCACAGGATGCACAGGAGGCCTCCGCCTCTCTGTGGATAACGTCTGATCAACGCTGCGCGTTACGGCCTAGCCGGAGATATTCGCGACCCCGGCCCACACCGTGACCGCCACGGCGAGCAGCATCGCCACGCACGTCCCCCACTGGACCAGCGCCCGGCGCGAGCGGGGCGCGTACGCCATCGCGACGGCGATGATCGCCCCGGTGACGAGACCGCCGATGTGCGCCTCCCAGCTGATGTTCCCCCAGGTGAAGGTGAACAGCAGGTTCAGCCCGAGCAGGATCAGGACGGGCCGCATGTCCATCCGCAGCCGCTTCACGAAGACGGCCGTGGCGCCGAAGAGCCCGTAGATCGCGCCCGAGGCACCCAAGGTCAGGGTCTCCGGGGCCAGCAGCACCACCAGCGCGCCGCCCCCCAGCCCCGCGACCAGGTAGAGCGCGGTGTAGCGGGCCCGGCCGAGCAGCGTCTCCAGCGGGCCGCCGATCCACCACAGCGAGAGCATGTTGAAGGCGATGTGCGCGAAGTCCTCGTGGAGGAACATCGAGCTCACCAGCCGGTACCACTCGCCCGGCCCGCCCGCCACGCCGCACACCGCGGTGCCAGGGGCGTAGCACGGGACGAAGAGCCCCAGCTCGGTGACGAACTGCTTGCCCTCGACCTTGGCGAGCAGGAACACCAGCAGGTTCAGCCCGATCAGGATCTTGGTGACCAGCCGGGGGTCCCCGGCGACCGAACCGCCCGCCACCGTGCGGGGTTCGGCGGCCTGGGCCGCACGACGGCCCTCCCGCACGCACTCCGGGCAGTGGAAGCCCACCGACGCGTTGATCATGCACTCCGGACAGATCGGCCGCTCGCAGCGGGAACAGCGGATGCCGGTCTCCCGGTCCGGGTGCCGGTAGCAGCGGACGGCCTGGTCGGTCATGTGTCAGCCCTTCGCAGCGGAATCGCCCCGCCCGTCATACGCACGGGCGGGGCGTTCGGGTTCCCGGGACCCTAGCGACGCTCGATCACGACGCTCTGAATCACCACGTCCTCCAGCGGACGCTCGGTGCGCGGGTTGGTGGGGGCGGTCGCGATGGAGTCCACGACCTTCTGGCTGGCGGGGTCGGTGACCTCGCCGAAGATGGTGTGCTTGCGGGTGAGCCACGCCGTCGGGGCGACCGTGATGAAGAACTGCGAGCCGTTGGTGCCCGGGCCGGCGTTCGCCATGGCCAGGAGGTAGGGCTTGGTGAAACCGAGGTCCGGATGGAACTCGTCGGGGAACTGGTAGCCGGGGCCGCCGGTGCCGTTGCCCAGCGGGTCGCCGCCCTGGATCATGAAGCCGGAGATGACCCGGTGGAAGACCGTGCCGTCGTAGAGGTGCTCGTGGGAGGTCCGGCCGGTGTGCGGGTCCGTCCACTCACGGGTCCCCTCCGCGAGCTCCACGAAGTTCTTGACCGTCTTGGGCGCGTGGTTCGGCAGCAGCCGGACGGTGATGTCCCCGTGGTTGGTCTTCAGGGTGGCGTAGAGCTGCTCGGCCACGATCTTGCCTTCCATAGTCCTCACTGACAGGGGCAAATCCTCGCACGTCACGCCTTCCCGCACGCAACTGTCGCGCCCCAGGTCATCCGGTGGCATCGTCGGTGACGGCTCCCCTTGACCCGGATGCCCGTACGCACATGCCGTACCCCGCGACGGCGGGCATGATTTCAAACCGGGTGGAAAGGCGAAAACCGAACGCCACCGAGGAGGAGGTTCTCGTGACCCGCATCGACAGCGTGCGCGACGCAGCCGAGAGGACGAGGGTCAGCGTGCGGCACGCCGCGGACGTGGTGGCGCCGTACGCCGACACAGCGAAGCTCAACGCCGCGCACTACACGGACGAGGCCAGGCTCTACCTGGCACCCCGGGTGTCGGCGGCCGGGCGGCAGGCCCGCGCGGCGGCCCGGGCGCAGTACGACGCGCACCTGGCGGCGCGTCTCGACCAGGCCCTGGCGGCGGTGCCGCCGGGCGTCCAGCAGAAGGTCGGGACCGCCGCCCGGCGCACCCGTGACAGCGCCCGTCTGGCGGCGGAGTTCACAGCGCCGCGGATGGGCCAGGCGGTGACCACCGTGCGCAGCGTCGCGGCCCCGGCCGCGGAGGAGGCGGCCGCCCGCAGCGCCGCCGCGGTCGCCGTGCTGCGCAGCCACGTCACGGCGGACGACATCCGCAAGCTGGAGCGCCGCCGCGAGCGCCGGGCCCGCAACGGGCGGTTCGCCAAGGGCCTGCTCCTGGCGGGCCTCGTCGCCGGGGCCGGCTTCGCGGCGTGGAAGTGGTGGAGCAAGCAGACCAACCCCGACTGGCTGGTGGAGCCCGCGCCCGCCACCGAGGTCGCCGACCGCGCCTCCCTCAACGGCGGCGTCGGGGCCGACGCCTCGTTCGGCAAGGTCGACGGCTCGCCGGTGGACGCGCTCGACCCGGAGGTACAGGCCAAGCAGGCGGAGTCGGACGCCGACGACCGCCGCGACCACGGGGACACCCACCCGTGACGTGACGGTCCGGACACCGGCGGCGGTGCGACACGACCGGCAGGAGGGCGGGACCCGTGACGGGTCCCGCCGCCCTCCTGCCGTACGCACCCGTCACCGTCCGGAAGGCGCAGGCAGCGGCAGGACCTCCTCCTCGGCCTCTGGGTCGGCGATCTGCGCGGGCACCCCGCGCAGGGCGTACAGCGCCACGACGGCGCCGACCGCGAGCAGCGCCGCCCCCACCACGGTGGTGACCTGGACGCTGTGGCAGAAGGCGTCCTTCGCGGCCGCCAGCAGCGCGGCCCCGTCCGCCCCCGGCACCCGGGCGGCCGCCTCGGCGGCCCCGCCCACCGACTCGCGGGCGGCGTCCGCGGCACCTGCGGGCAGTCCCGCGGGAAGGGCGAGCGCTTCACGGTAGACCGCGCCGAGCAGCGAGCCGAGGACCGCGATGCCCAGCGAACCGCCCATCTCCATGGCGGTCTCCGAGACGGCGGCGGCCGCGCCCGTCCGCTCCTTGGGGGCACTCGCGAGGATCGTGTCGTTGGTGACCGAGACGATCAGGATGATGCCCGCGCCGTTGGCGACCAGCGGCGCCAGCAGCTCCCAGTACGGCGTCCCGGGCGTGGAGAGCCGGCCGAGCACCGCCGTGCTCGCGGCCAGCAGCACCAGGCCGAGGGCCACCACCCGCGCCCGGCCCAGCCGCGGGATCAGCGCGGTGGCCAGCGGAGCGGCGAAGGCCGCGGCCAGCGGGCCGGGGAGCAGCGCCAGCCCCGCGGTGAAGGGAGACCAGCCGCGGACGACCTGGAAGTACAGGGAGAAGGCGAGCGACAGCGTGGACGAGGCGAAGATCATGACCAGGTTGGCGCCGACGGCGCCGCTGAAGGCGGGGTTGCGGAACAGCCGCAGGTCGATCAGGGGCTCCTCGACCCGCACCTGGCGGCGGGCGAACAGCACCAGGGCCGCCGTCCCGATCGCCGCGGCGATCCAGACCGGCGCATGGTCCACGCCGTCCCGGAAACCCTCCTTGACGGCGTAGATGGCGCCCACGACACCGACGACCGACAGCGGCACGCCGATCCAGTCCAGCCGTCCCGGCCGGGGGTTGCGGGACTCCGGCAGCACCAGGGCGCCGGCCACGAGGACGACCGCCATGAGCGGGACGTTGATCAGGAAGACCGAGCCCCACCAGAAGTGGTCCAGCAGCAGACCGCCGACCACGGGGCCGAGCGCGAAGCTCGCGGCGGCGATGCCGCTGCTGATCCCGATGGCCGTGGTGCGCTCCTTGGCGTCGGTGAAGGCGTGGCGTACGACGGAGAGCGTCGAGGGCACCATCGCCGCCCCTGCGACGCCGAGCAGCGCGCGGCCGGCGATCAGCGCCCCGGGGTTCGGTGCGTAGGCGGTGAGCAGCGAGGCCACGCCGAAGGCGGCGGCGCCCAGCAGCATCATCCGCTTGCGGCCGAGCCGGTCGCCGAGGTTGCCCATGACGACCAGCAGGCCGCCCATGGCGAAGCCGTAGACGTCGGAGATCCACAGGATCTCGGTGCCGGACGGACCCATGTCCTTCAGCAGCGACGGGATGGCGTAGTTGAGCACGCTGTTGTCGATGCCGAGGAGCATGGCGGCCAGGCAGCAGACGGCGAGTGCGGCCCAGCGATGGCGGGCGGGGGCCGCGGGCGTCACGGCCGCGGCGTCGTGTGTGCGTGCGGGATTCGTCATGACCGACACGGTGCGCGCGGGCGCTGACCGGCCGCGCACCGTGCGCTGACCGGCGGCAGCCCGGGCCCGGTCAGCGCGTGGTCAGCCCGGTCAGTGCCCGCAGCGCCCGGTCGGCGGGGAGTCCCGCACCGCGCGCGTAGGCCTCCTGGTGGGCCGGGTCGCCGAGGGCGGCCCGTGCGGCGCCCTCGGTGCGGGCGGCGTCGGGACCGGCCGGCACCTCGGTGCCGCGCAGCGCACTTGCCACGCCCAGCAGTTCCGCAGCCCGTGCGGGGTCGCCCTCGGCGAGCGCGAGGCCGGCGAAGGCGTCGGCGAGGTTCGCCGCCAGCGGCAGGTCGCGGGCCCCGTGCTCCACACCCGCGGCCTCGCGCAAGTGCCCGCGGGCGCGGACGGTGTCGCCCTCCTCCTGGGCGATCCTGCCGAGGGCGATGTGCGCCTCGGCACGGGCGCTCTCGCCGGTGTACCAGCCGTCCAGGGACTCGGACAGGGCCAGCCCCGACAGCCGCCGCGCCTCGGCGAGGTCCCCGGTCAGCCGGGCGCACTCGCCGAGGCCCAGGTGGGCCCCGGCGAACATCTCCCGGGCGCCGCAACCGCGGGCGAGCTCCAGCCCGCGCGTGAAGTCGGCCCGGGCCTGCTCGTACCGTCCCGCCCGCAGGCCGCACCTGCCGCGTTCGCCGAGCAGCTCGGCGACGCTCTCGGTGGCGCCCAGCTCAGCGGCGTGACCGAGGGCCTCGTCGATCAGCCCCACGGCCCGCGCCACGTCACCGCGGGAGCCGGACAGCCAGGCCAGCTGTGTGAGGGCCATGGTGGCCCCCCAGCGGTCGCCCAGGGCGCGGAACCCGGCGAGGGCCCGGTCGAACTCCGTCTCGGCCGCGGCGATGTCACCGCCGACCATCCACGCGTGGAACCCCGAGCCGACGTGGACCAGGGCCCGCTGCCAGGGCTCGACGAGGCTCGCCGCGCCGTCCGCGTACCGGGCGTACGTCTCGTCGTCCGGCACTCCGGCGAAGGGCGCCCAGAGCAGGTTGAGCACGGGGTAGCGGCGGGCCATGCCACCGAGCCCGGCGACGACGTCCGTGGCGGCCGCCAGGTGGACGGCGAGTTCGGCCTGGTCCGCGGTGACGGAGGCGGCGGTGATCACGCACAGCGCGTACTCCTCCGCCAGCCCCGGCGGCCCGCCGGGCCCGGTCACCGCCAGCAACTCACGGGCGGGCCGGGCACCCTCGTAGCGCATGCCGCGCAGCATCCAGTACGTGCACAGGGCCGCGAGCAGCCGCAGCGCCACGGCGGTGTCGCCCGCGGCCACCGAACCGCCCAGCGCGGCGTGCAGGTTGTCGTGGTCGGCGGCGAGCCGGCCCAGCCACTCCAGCTGCTCGGCCCGGCGCAGCCGCGGGTCGGCGGTCAGCGCCAGGTCGAGGAAGTACGCCGCGTGCGCCCGGCGCAGCGCCTCCGACTCGCCCGCCTCGGCGAGGCGTTCGGCGGCGTACGCCCTGATGGTCTGGAGCAGCCGGTAGCGCACACCGCCTCCGTCGCCGTCCGGACGGTCCACCACCACCAGCGACTTGTCGGCGAGGGAGGCGAGCAGGTCGAGCACGTCCTCGGCGTCGATGGCGTCGCCGTCCGCCGGGCCGGCCGCGGGTCCCGCGCAGATCGCCTCGGCGGCCGGGAGGGTCCAGCCCCCGGCGAAGACGGAGGCGCGGCGCAGCACGGTGCGCTCGTCCTCGGGCAGCAGCTCCCAGCTCCAGTCCACGACCCCGCGCAGGGTCCGCTGACGGGGCTGCGCGGTGCGACTGCCCCGGGAGAGCAACCGGAAGCGGTCGCCGGGCCCGGCGAGCACGTCACCGAGCCGGTCGGCGACGTCGGCGGCGGACAACGACCGCAGCCGGGCGGCGGCCAGCTCGATGGCGAGCGGGACGCCGTCCAGGGCCCGGCAGATCCGGGCGGCCTCCTCGGCGTCGGGCAGCCTGCCGGACGGACTCACGGCGGCGGCCCGCTCGAGGAGCAACCGGACGGCGGGGGAGCCGAGCACGTCCTCCTCGGGCGCGCCGGGGGCCGGCAGCGGCAGCGGTTCGAGCGGGCAGAGCGTCTCGCCGTTGACGCCGAGCGCCTCCCGGGTGGTCGCCAGGACCCGCACCCGCGGGCAGGCGGCCAGCAGCTCCGCGGTGATGCGGGCGACGTCGGTGATCAGGTGCTCGCAGTTGTCCAGCACGAGGAGCACGTCCCGGTCGGTCAGCGCGGCCGTGAGACGGGCGAGCGGCGAGCCCTCCGGCCCCCCGGCCTCCCGCCCGGCGGCCCCGGGGAGCAGACCCGCCTCCCGCAGGCCCAGGGCCCCCGCGATCGCCTGCGGCACCTCGGAGCCGTGGGTCAGCCCGGAGAGGTCCACGAAGCAGACCTCTCCCGTGTGCCGCCCGGCCGCCTCCACCGCGGTACGGGTCTTGCCCGCACCGCCCGGGCCGATCAGGGTGACCAGCCGGGCGTCACCGAGCCGCGCCCCGATCCGTGCCAGCTCCTGCTCACGGCCGATGAAGCTGGTCAGCTGGGCGGGCAGCGCGTGCCGGCGGAGCGGCGCGGACGGACTCCCGGCGGACGATGTTTCACGTGAAACACCCGAAGACCGGGCATCCGGCACGCCTTCGGTGCCCCCGGTGACCGCGGCAGGCGCGGTACGGGCGGGCACCGGCTCGCCGCGCAGCACCGCCAGATGCGCCTCCGCCAGTTCCGGACCCGGGTCGGCGCCGAGGGACTCGGCGAGTTCACGCCGTGCGTCCTCGTACACCCGCAGCGCCTCGGACTGGCGGCCGCAGCCGTACAGCGCCCGCATCAACTGGGCGCGCAGCCGTTCCCGCAGCGGGTACCGGGTGACCAGTTCCTGCAGTTCGGCGACGAGTTCCTGGTGGTGCCGTGCGTCCAGCGCCAGCTCGGCCGCGATGCGGTCCTCCACCGCCGCGATCCGCAGTTCCTCCAGCCGCGCCACCTGCGCCCGCGCGAAGGGCGCGTCGCCCACGTCCGCCAGGGCCGAGCCCCGCCACAGGTCCAGCGCACCGCGCAGCAGGCCCGCGGCCCGCCCGGGCTCACCCGCGGCCAGCGCCTCCCGCCCCTCGGCCGCGAGCCGCTCGAAGCGGTGCACGTCCACCTCGTCAGGGGTGACCACCAGCCGGTAGCCGCCCGGATGGCGCTCGATGGGCACGGCGACGGCCGCGCGCAGCCGCGAGACCTGGGACTGCAGCGCGTTGCCGACCCCGGCCGGCGGCTCGTCCCCGTACAGCCCGTCGATCAGCCGCTCGGTGCCGACGATCCGGCCCGGCTCCAGCAGCAGCATCGCCAGCAGCGCCCGCCGGCCCGGGCCTCCGACGGCGGCGGTGCCCCCGTCGTCCCGCAGCGCTCTCGTCTCCCCCAGAATGCCGAACCGCACGCCGCCGATTCTGCCGTACGGGTCCGCGGCCGGCACCGGACCCCGGGAACACGACAGGCCGGGACCTCCATGAGGTTCCCGGCCCGGTCGGACGGTGTGGAGCCTAGGGGAGTCGAACCCCTGACATCCGCCATGCAAAGACGGCGCTCTACCAACTGAGCTAAGGCCCCGTGCCGCAGACCAGCGTACCGGCTGCGGAGAGGATCACCGACCGAGTATCGGGGGTCCGTAGGATGACGGGCAAGTTCGCGGCCGCAAAGGTCCCCCGTCAGGAGCCCGCAATGGACAGCTCGCAGCCGGACGCCACCACCCGCGTCCAGGACATGCAGCGCACCTGGTACGGCGAGCCGCTCGGCGTGCTGTTCCGCCGCCTCATGGAGACCCTGGCGCTCAACCAGGCGCGGCTGGCGGGGGTGCTGGGGCTGTCGGCGCCGATGCTCTCCCAGTTGATGAGCGGGCAGCGCGCGAAGATCGGCAATCCCGCGGTCGTGCAGCGGCTCCAGGCGCTGCAGGAGCTCGCCGCGGAGGTGTCCGGCGGGACGGTGGCCGCGGCGGACGCCGTGCCGCGGATGGAGGAGATCCGCGGTTCTGAGGGCTCACCCCTGCTCGGCACCACCCAGAGCGCGACCGGAGCGCCGCTGCCGCCCGCGCGCAGGGTCGTCCACGAGATCCGCTCGCTGCTGCACGGGGTGGCCTCGCCCGCCGAGATCGCCGAGGCGGCCGATTCCCTCGCCCACCGCCACCCCCAACTGGCAGAGTTCCTCCGGGTGTACGGCGCCGGGCCGTCCGACGCGGCGGTCCGGGACTACGAGGCGCGGAAGCAGGGGGCGGACGCACGCCATGGGTGAGGTCTTCGCGGGCCGGTACGAACTGGTCGATCCGGTCGGGCGCGGCGGGGTGGGCGCGGTGTGGCGCGCCTGGGACCGGCGGCGCGGACGTTACGTGGCGGCCAAGGTGCTGCTGCAGAGCGACGCCCACGCCCTGCTGCGCTTCGTCCGGGAGCAGGCGCTGCGCATCGACCACCCGCACGTCCTGGCCCCCACCAGCTGGGCGGCCGACGACGACAAGGTGCTGTTCACCATGGACCTGGTGCGCGGCGGCTCGCTGTCGCACCTCATCGGCGACTACGGCCCGCTGCCGGCGCGCTACGTCGGCGGCCTGCTCGACCAGTTGCTGTCCGGCCTGACGGCCGTGCACGCCGAGGGCGTGGTGCACCGGGACATCAAGCCCGCGAACCTCCTGATGGAGGCGACCGGCACCGGGCGCCCGCACCTGCGTCTGTCGGACTTCGGCATCGCCATGCGCAAGGGGGAGCCCCGGCTCACCGCGGCCAACTACGTCGTGGGCACCCCTGGTTACTTCGCCCCGGAACAGCTGCTCGGCGCCGAGCCCGACTTCCCCGCCGACCTGTACGCGACCGGGCTGGTCGCGCTCTACCTGCTGGGCGGCAGCAAGCCCGACGCGGAGGCGATCGTCACCCAGTACGTCCACGGCATGCCCCGGGCCCCGCAGGGCGTCCCCGGCCCGCTGTGGGAGGTGATCGGCACCCTGCTGCAGCCGGACCCGGAAGCCCGCTTCCGCACCGCCGCGGGGGCCCGCAAGGCCCTGGCGGCGGCGGTGGAGCTGCTGCCGGACCCCGAGCCGGACGAGGAGGCCGTCGAGGTCTTCGACCAGATCGGGCCGCTGCCCGCCGGCTTCTCCCCCGACGGACCGGTGGACCCGGCGCCGTCCGTGGAGGGGACCGGGAGCTTCCGCCTGCCGCCGCCCGCACCCGCCCCGCGGCCCGCCGCGACGGCTCCGACGCCGCCCACACTGCCGACGCAAGCGCCGGTCACCCCGGCGCCCACGCGTCCGTACACGGCCACCGTGGCGGGTGCCGGCGCCCCGGTGGCCGCCGCTGCCGCTGCCGCCGCCGCCGTGGGCCTGCCCGTCGTCGGCTACCGCCCCATCCCGGGCCACGGCAAGGCCGGGGCGCACCAGATGGCGGCGCTCGGTCTGACC
>NZ_JARAVL010000055.1:0-44668 GCF_033792725.1 Streptomyces sp. PA03-5A
CTCTGGGCTACGAGAGAAACCATAACCACACCACCGTCCAATGTCTACTCCAGCCAACACAGATTTCTGCGTGTTCGACACTGAGGTAATCGGCTGCGACAGCGACGTGGACAGGATGCGAGGCGCCGGCCCCGGCGGCCCGGTCCACGACCCCCGGCCACCGCACCCTGCCGCCATCCAGGCGGTGAATCCCGGTCCCCACCTGCAGCATGACTTCCGGCGGGAGCGGCGCGGACACGGCCACCTGAATGGCCTATCGGTGCGACCGGTGGCGCTACGTTGATTCCACGCAGCGGGACGGCCCCGGCTGCCGCCGTTGCGGGCCGCTTGGGTATGCGTCGTACTCCCGTTCGGCGTAACACTGGGCCGGTCAGGTTGTCGACGCAAGGAGACAGCTATGGCGGTTGTTCACTGGCTTTCGGCGTTCTGGCTGGTCATGGACTGGCTGTGGGCCGTGCTCCTGGGCCTCGCCCTGGGCCTGATGGTGAGATCGGTCCCGCCGTGGAAACGGCGGATCCCGCTGAGGCGGCCCACCGCTCTTGGAACGCTGGGTGTTCTCGCCGGCAACACGGCGGCCGAACGGTTCGGCATCGGGGACGAGCCGGGCATCGACTGGGACCGGCATTTCCTGTAACTGACTGGCGCGGTGGCCACTGTCACCGCATGGGTGCTTTGTGGCGTTCTGGCCGCACAGTTCGCTTCTCCCTCGGGAGGCAACCGTGGTCTTGACAGCCCTGCTGACCCCGGTCCTGATGATGGTGCTCATGCTCGTCCTCGACGTGCTCGAGGACCGCATATTCCGGGCCCCGCCACCTCCGTCCACGGACGAGGACCAGGCCATCGCAGAACCCGCCCCGGAGTGAACGAGCTGACCCCTTGAGGCAGTCACGCCCGCGCACCAGCTTCTTCCTTCTCTTCCCCAGCGGCTGCCGCGCCAGAGGGGGAACGTGTCACCACCTCGCACCGGCTTGGCCACCCACCAGCAACCACACCCCCACGCCGGAGAAGCGCGTCCCCGGTGGCGCGGCCTCGATGATGCCGCCCAGTCGCCAAGGCGCCCGCAGCGCAGGCGCATCACCTCGAAAGCGCTTGCTGCTGCAAGTCTAGTCAGGTGTCCGTCCCGCGAGCCGGGACGCGGCGGCATGGAAGAACGGGTGACGGCACCCGCTCGGATCCGCGTCGTCCCACCGACGGTTACGGCGCGGTCCTACTGAACGCCATACGGGGACGCGGTGCGTGCTTGGCCGATCGGTCCACTCTGGGATAGAGCCATACCTCAATGTCGCCAACGCTGGCCGTCCACGTTTGCTCACGCTGCATGGCGGCCGGGGCCTCAGCGAGCATGCGTTCGGCGAGCGCGCTTGCCGACTCTTTCATGACCTGCCAGCAAGTGACCGAATCATAGAAGCGGTGTAGGCGGTCCACTGCAGCCAGCAGGTCCCGTGCCGCCTCGCTTACATCAGTTTCAGCTTGCCCCGCAGAGATGCCCGTGTCGTGGAACGCGACGTACACCCAAATTCCCACATTTTCAGTCTCTCGCGGTGACCAGGCGCCTGCATTCGCCGGCTGCGCCCTGGTACGGCGTTACGGCCAACTCGTCCCGTGGGGAACGGTTTTACGCCGACGCAACTGGCGCTCCCCCACTACGGCAAGGTGACATCGTCAGCCACTAGTGTGGCGGGTGACCTGCACCCCCATCCTCGGTAGCGACAGGAGCAGGACTGATGACCGGCCACGTGATGGCTGCCACCGACGCCGGTGGCGAGCGGCTCGCGGAACGTACCGTCTCCAAGGCGCCCGCTCTCGGTGAAGCCGCCGAATTCGGCGACGATTATCGGACGAACTACGTGTCGGTTCGCCATGGCCAGGACGACATCACCCTCTATGGGAAAGACGCCACCGGCACCTGGTCGGTCCTCGTCGCCGATGCCCCCGCCGCCGTCGTCGTGGAGATACGCCGCCAGCACGATGCCCTGTGCCGGCCGGAGCCGGCCTGGGACCGCGACCCTCACGTCGGCGACCCCTTCGCCTACGACCCTCCCCTCGAGGAGGGTTACGTGTCGACCGCCATCGACGTGAACGGCGAACCGTACGGCGAGCGGGTGAGCAGCTCGGCGGCGACGCTCGCCGAGGCCGCCGAGCTCGGCGATCTTCATGAAACGGACTACGTGATAGCGGGCCGGGGCGACGGCGATGCGGTCACGCTCTACGGGCGGGACGCCGGCGGCTCTTGGTCGGTGATCACGGCCGACGTCGATGCCGAGACCGCCGAGGAGGTGTGCCTGTGGTTCGACCTCATGCAGCATTACCGGGGCCGGACCTCGGCCGGCACACACCCCAGCGGCCATGCCGGGCACCCTCTCGACCACGTCTCGGCACCCGAGGGCGGGCGGATGCCCGCAGCGCAGGCGATCTCGCTGGCCGTTGAGCGGATCCGGGCACGCCACCTGGACTACCCCACTCAGGGACTGGCAGCGGATCGCTTCGAAGCGGGCTGGAGCGTGTACGCGCCGGTCGACGTCGACGAGAGCGACCCGATGGCCTTCCTGAACATGCCGGTGGGCCGCTCGGTGTTCCTGGTGAGCGACGTCGGACGGGTCAAGGAGATATCGAGCTCGATCCCCCCACAGCAGGCGGAGGAGATGTTCACCGCCGAAGAGGCGTACGTTCGCCGCAGGCCCGCCGAGGAACGGTTCATGACCGACCTCAGGGACGAAGCCCTGCGGCTGGACTCCGCCTCGGAAGGCTCCGCGGGCATCAGCTCCTTCACCATAGACGCCCCCGCCGAGGAGGCCGTCGCGTCCAGGGCATCCGGGCTGATCGGGCCGATAGCACAGCAGTTGGCCGAGCTCGGCCCACCAGGGTGGGACCGCCTTGCGGCGGTCTTCTCCTTCACGGTCTCCAGCGAGGTCGCCCAGCTGCGATTTTGGTCCGGGAAACACAGCACCGAAGCGCGGGTACCCGAGCAGATAGCCCTGCTGGTCCGCCGGCAGCGGCACCTCGCCGCGCGAATGCCGGCCGGGCCGTGGTGGCGCCTGCTGCTCACCGTCAGCCACAGCGCCGGAACGAACGCCCAGGTCGCCACGGACTACGACTACGGCGACCAGCCCATCCCCGACGACGATCTACTGGCCCCCGAGAACTACCGCGACGACCTGGCCGCCTACCCGCGCGCCCACACACCGACATGGCTGACCGCATACGTCAGCAGCGCCGACGCGCCCGGCGCCCCGACTCGCCCGGCACCGCAGGCCGCCGGTGCGACCACCCGGCCGCCCGACCCGCGGCAAGACAGGCCCGCGCCACCACCGCGACGGGCGCCGGCCCCACAACCCGACGCGGTGGCCCCTGGCCCGCGGAACCCGTACGACGCGCCGACACCGCCGCAGGGCCCGACGCCCTCCGCAGGGGTGGCGCAGCCCGGCCGGACGCCGGTCCTCGACACCAAAATCGGCTGGACAAGCCTCCACGCCGACCCCCAGGTGATCACCTACGGCAAGAAATCGATCGCGCTCGACCAGGTGGAGTGGATCAGCTATTCGGCGACCCAGATCGCCGAGAAACGCTTCATGTTCCCCACGTTCTACGAGAACAAGTGGGACTTCCAGGTGGGGCGGTACCCGTACCACGGCGGGCCGAAGGTCGCCGTGCACTTCTCCAGGGCGGGCCGCCGAGCCGACCAGCCCGAGGAGTGGACGTTCCTGATGAACCTGGCCAGGCAGTACCTGGAGCCCCGGTTGCTCACCGAACTGGTCGCCCAGGTTCGCCGTGGTCAGACCATCACCATCGGCGGCAGCGTGAAGGTCAGCCCGAACGGCATCGCGTGTGCCAAGCCGCGACTCTCCCTGCCCTGGGAGTCGATCAATGCTCCGCAGCTGAGGAACGGCATGATCTGCATCTACCAGAAGGGCGTCGACAAGCCGGTTCTGACCGTACCTTTGAGCCACCCCAACGCGGCGTTGATCCCAGGCGTCTTCGCCACACTCACGTCATGATCGAACCGGCCATGGCATGACTCGCCAGATGCCGGCGACTCCACCGCCGGTACAAGCACAATGTGGAAAGCAGCATGGCGTGACGTCGATGGCCAGCGCCACCGGTATCGCCCAGACGTCGCCATCGCAAGCTACTCGCGGTGGCCTCACCAACACAGATGACCTTGATTCGACTGTCAAGCAAGCTTGGGGCTGTATTCGGTGAGGAGTAGGGCGATGTCGTCGGCGCGATAGGGGGAACGCGTGGCGTGATGGAGCAGCCGGTCGGCAAGTTCGTCCAGGGAGGCCGCAGGGGCGTGGGCCAGGCATGTCCGCAGCCGGTCGATCCCCACATCGATATCAGTGCCGCGTTCCTCGACCAGGCCGTCGGTGTAGAGGGCGAGGATGGAGCCCGGTGGGAAGTCGATGACGGTTTGCGGGTAGACGCTGGTGTGGTCCACCCCGAGGAGGGGACCGCCCTCCAGGTCCAGCACGTCGGTCGTTCCGTCGGGGCGGCGCAGCAGGGGCGGGGGGTGGCCGGCGCGGGCGGCCTGCAGGCGGTGGCCGTGCTCGAGGCGGATGTAGCAGCAGCTGGCGAGCTGCCCCGGGTCGAGGTCGATGAGTGTGCGGTTGGTGCCCGCCAAGATGTCGCCTGGTGTGTGACCTACCGTTGTGAAGGCCCGGACAGCGCTGCGCAGTTGGGCCATGGTGGCCGCCGCGGCGATGCTGTGTCCTTCGACGTCCCCGATCACCAGGGATACTCCGTTGCTGGTAGGGATGACGTCGTACCAGTCGCCGCCGATGTCCATGCCGCTGGTGCCGGGCAGGTAGCGGACGGTGGTGTGCAGGTCGGGGAGTTCCGGTAGTCGGTGCGGCAGTAGCGCCTGCTGCAGGCCGCGGGCCAGGGCGAACTCCGCGTCGTACAGCCGTGCCC
Organism: Streptomyces sp. PA03-5A; assembly: GCF_033792725.1. Lineage (NCBI taxonomy): Bacteria > Bacillati > Actinomycetota > Actinomycetes > Kitasatosporales > Streptomycetaceae > Streptomyces > Streptomyces sp. PA03-5A. Next base: position 4,909 of record NZ_JARAVL010000055.1, read on the forward strand.
GTTCCAGGGCCTGGGCGATCAGGCCGGCGAGCGCGGTCAGGACGCTGCGGTCCTTGGTGGTGAACGGGTGGGTCTCGTCGAAGCCCAGCACGCAGGTGCCGACGGGGTGGTTGGAGGCGATCAGCGGCAGATATCCCCAGGAACTCACCTCTCCCACGGGGATGCCCGGGTAGTCCCTCGACAGGTCCTGCTGCGAACCGATGAACAGAGGAACGCCGGAGGTGAGGACCTCCGTGGCGGGTAGGTGGGCGTGCAGCGGCGTGCCTTCCAGCCAGTCCAGGAAGTCCTCGTGGTGGCCGGTGTGGAAGAGCAGGTGCATGGTTCCCTCACTGACCACGTAGATCGCCAGCTGCTGGCCCCCGAAGGCCGGCAGGAGCTGGTCGGCGACGACGTCGCACACCTCACGCGCGGTGACCGCTTCGGTCAGCGCGCTCCCGAGCTGCAGGACGTGGTACATCACGCCCAGACGCGCCGGTGCGCCGCCGCCAGGTCCCTTGGTGGTCGGCGTGGCGGGCGCCGGCTCGGCTGAGGCGGGCCGTGCCACCGGCGCGGCTGTGCCGGTCACGCCGCCGGCATCCGGGTGGAGGGAGAAGGACAGCCACTGGTCCGGGGGCCGGCAGGCTATGAAAGAGGCTGGCATCTGCGAGATCACCACGGACCGGTGCCGGTACTCGACATCGGGATCGGACAGCCACGGCAGCACGTCCCACAGGCACCGCCCGAGCAGCGCCTCGCGCCGTACGCCCAGCAGCCGCTCCAGGCTGGTGTTCGCGTAGGTGACCCGGCCGTTCGGGCCAAGGGAGAACAGCCCGTCCCGCAGTCGCTCGACCGCAGCGACAGCCGCACCGCCGATCTGTGCGTCGAGAACCGCGCCAACCAGGTGGGTGCCCGCCTGCTCGTCGCCGGTTTCCGGCATGCGGCCCCATAGCTCGACCGTGCGATACCTCTCGCCGCTGTGCGCGCCGCTCTGGGCCTCTCGTACGCGCAGACGCCGTGCCGTGATCCTGCCCTCGCTGGCGGCCGCGCGGGCCGCGGCGCGGAAGGCGGCAAGGTCGCCGGGATGGAGCCGGCCAGCGAAGGTGTCCGCCCGTCCGTCGAAGGTGCAGGGGTCCACACCGACGATCGCACAGAGCTCGTCGTCCCCGGTAAAGGCGCCGGTCAGGAGATCCCAGTCGAACAACCCCACCCGCACAGCCGGTGCGCAGGGAGCCGGGATCTGGGCAGGGACCGTCTGTGGGCCGCAGTCGACGGGATCGCCGGTACGGCAGTGGAGGGCGCCCAGGGCAGCACCGAGCCGGTTGGCGACGGTCCGCAGATGGCGACGCTGCGTCTTGGGCAGCCCTTCACAGCCAGGCAGCGCGGCCCAGACGACCGCCAATGCCCCGAAGGTCTCCCCGCCTGCCCTGACCGGCACCGAGCAGGAGCCGAAGGCGTGCGGCAAGGCCACCGCGAGCTGGGGATACCTACGCGCCGTCTCGTCGGCATCAGCCAGGTGGATCGTGCGCCCGCAGCGGTAGGCCGCGGCAACCGGGATGGGGCTGTTCACCGGGATCAGACGCCAGCCGCCCAGCAGGGACGGAGGCACCCCGCAGGTCGCGGCGAGCACGAGCGAGCGGCGATCCCCAGAACGGAGGAAGACGCTCCCCGCGTACGCGTTCGTCCCCTGGACGGCCTTGACGACGGCCGCTGCCAGCAGATCCTCACGCTCCGCACTGACGGTCACAACACCCATATACACAGTGTGCGCAGGGTTGCCGCTCCGCGGGCCCCGGTCACGACATACCGCAGGTTGGGCCAGTACATCCGGCCCGCACACTGACCAACGCTCCGGGCAGCCGCCGGCCCACAGGTCAGCCGACCGGGGCGAGGGCCTCCCCCGAGGCGTGACGCCACAGACGGGGAACGGCAGCAGCTTCCCCCCGACGGCCACGAACAACCCAGGTGGTAGCCAGGCGGCGCCCGCGGGTGAGTTCACCAGCTGATCCCGGCCGCCACCGGAAGATGATCGCTGCCGGTCTCCGGAAGCACCCAGGAGCTCTTCGGCTCCACACCCCTGACCAGGATCTGGTCAATCCGCGCCATCGGGAACGACGCCGGCCAGCTGAAGCCGAAGCCGTCTCCGGCCTCCTCCTGGGCCGAGCGCAGCTGCGAGGTGAGGCCGGCGAACGTGCGGTCGTCCGAGGTGCCGTTCATGTCGCCGAGCACCACCATCCGCTCGCTGCGCTCAGCGGCGACGGCCTTGGTGAGCTTCGCCACGCCGTCGTCCCGTGAGTCCGTCCAGAAGCCGCCCCTGGGCATCACACGCACCGACCCAAGGTGCACCACGTACACCGCGAGCGGCCCTTGGTCCGTGGCCACCGTGGCGCGCAGCGCACGGGGCGGGTCGACGGGCACGTCCTCGGGCCGTCGCTGTCGCGCCAGCGGTCCGACATTGCCGCGCAGCACGTCGACCGCCCGGATGTCCGACAGCGGCAGCTTGCTCCACAGTCCGACCGTGCCCTCGACCGCGTGGTGCGGATACGTCTTCGCGAGCTCCTTCTCGTACGTGTCGCGGGCCTGGCCGGTCAGTTCCTCGAGCGCCAGCAGTTCCGCACCGGAGGCGGCGAGGGCGCGTGCGGTCCCGGCCGGGTCGGGGTTCTCGGCGCCGACGTTGTGACTGACCACGGTGAGGTCGGCGCCCGCCTGGGACTTGTCGGTGAGCACCCCGCCGAAGAGGCTCACCCACACCACGACCGGAAGGAGCAGCGCCACCACGGCCGTGGCGGACCGTCGCCACAGCGCGGCGGCGAGCAGCACCGGGACGAACACGCCGCACCATGGCAGGAAGGTCTCCACCAGTGAGCCGAGGCCACCGAAGTCCGTGATCTTGGAGTGCAGCGCCATGAGCAGGCCGAGGAACACCGCAAGCGTCGCGAGCAGGATGCCGCGCTTCCATGGGCCCGGACCGGCGAGGGTGCGGACAGCCCTGCGGATCCGCGGATGCAGACCGTTGTCCTCATGGCCCGCGCCGCGCTGCTGGGGTGCGTCGGTGACTTCTCGCACTGCTTGACTCACTGATCAGACGTCCTGTCGCTGAAATGTGCCGATGCTGCGGGCAGTTCGACGGCGATGCGGAGCCCGCCGTCCTGGCGCGGGGTGATGGTGAGGGTGCCGTCGTGCACCTCGGTGATCCGCTTGACGATGGCGAGCCCGAGGCCGACCCCCGAGTGATCGCTGTGCGTGCGCTCGGTGGCGCGCTGGAACGGTTCGGTGAGCGTCGCGACCACCTGCGGGGAGAGCTTCTCGCCGGTGTTCTCGACCGTGAGCAGCACGCTCTCGGGGCCCACGCTGGTCGCGACCTCCACGGAGCCCTTCTCGGGCAGGTTGTGGACGATCGCGTTGTGCACGAGGTTCGTCGTCAGCTGCAGCAGCAGCGCCGGCGAACCGAAGCCCGTGGCGATGTCACCGGAGGTCTCCAAGGCGACACCGCGCTTCTCGGCGAGCGGAAGCAGTGTCTCGGCGGCCTCGTCCACGAGCAGCGACAGATCGACCGGCTTCCGAGTGAAGGACCGCTGTTCGGCCCGGCTGAGCACGAGGAGCGCCTCTGTGAGGTCGATGGCCCGGGCGTTGACGGTGTGCAGCCGGTCGAGTAGCTCGCTGAGATCCTGCGTCGGATCGTTGCGTGCCACGTCGAGGAGCGCCTGGGAGATGGCCAGCGGCGTACGCAGTTCGTGGGAGGCGTTGGCCGCGAATCTCCGCTGCTCGTCGAGGTGCGCCTCGAGCTGGCCGAGCATCGTGTCGAAGGCGTCGGCAAGTTCACGGAACTCGTCCTTGCGTCCCGGCAGCCTGATCCGGTGGGACAGCGAGCCCTTCGTGGCCAGGCGGGTGGCGTCCGTGATGCGGGTCAGGGGGGCGAGCATCCGGCCGGCGAGCAGCCAGCCTCCGACGAGGCCGAAGATCAGCAGGAACGCCATGACCGATGCCGCCTTGGGAGCGAATTCGTGCAGGAGCCGGGATCGGATCGGGAAGACACCGTTGAGGGAGTCGGGGTCCTGGTTCGTGAGCATCGCACGATCGGGGACGTACGCCAGGAGGAACATCCAGACCGCCGCGAGCAGCAGAGTGCCCGCCACCATGAGGAAGCCCGCATAGCTGAGTGTGAGCTTGATCCGGACGCTGAACCCGGGCTGCCTATCCACAGTCGCCTCCTCCTGGCTGGGTGTCGATGCGGTACCCGGCACCGGGCACCGTGGTGATCAACCAGGGCTCGCCGAGCCGCTTGCGCAGCGCCGAGACCGTGATGCGTACGGCATTGGTGAACGGGTCGGCGTTCTCATCCCACGCCCGTTCCAACAGCTCCTCGGCGCTGACGATCCCACCCTCGGCGGCGGCGAGGACTTCGAGCACCGCGAACTGTTTCCTGGTCAGCGCGACATGCAGGCCGTCGCGGTAGACCTCGCGACGGAACGGATCAAGCCGAAGGCCCGCGATCTCCCGTACCGGCGGCCTGTGGTGCGCCCGCCGCCGGTCGAGCGCCCTGAGCCTGAGCACGAGCTCCTGCAGGTCGAACGGCTTCGTCAGATAGTCGTCGGCGCCGAGTCCGAACCCGCTGGCCTTGTCGTCGAGCCGATCGGCGGCGGTGAGCATCAGGATCGGCATCCCACTGCCGGAGGCCACGATGCTCTTGGCGACCTCGTCCCCGCTGGGTCCGGGGATGTCCCGGTCCAGGACGGCGATGTCGTACGCGTTGACGCTCAGCAGCCCCATGGCGGTGTCGCCGTCGCCCGCGATATCCGCCGCGATCGCTGCGAGGCGCAGCCCATCACGGATGGCCTCCGCCATATACGGCTCGTCCTCGACGATCAGCACCCGCATGGTTCGAGGCTACGAGCCGCCGCATATCGTGGGCATATCGAAAACCGCGGTCGTACCCGCGCCCCAGGGCGCGGGCCGTGAACCCGTCACCGCTCGTATACGGCCCGTCGGCCCGCACGTCCTGCCGTACTCGAAGGATCGCCGCCCTTGCCGTCACCGGCGCGACGCTCGGTGCGGTCGCCGGCTGACCGGATCGCCAACCGCCACAAGCGCGGCTCCCACGGCGGCCGACCCCAGAAGTTCGACAGAAACGCCTAGGCAGTTTCGTTTGGATCAGCCGGTCATTGGTCCGGATGTGTCGTTGACTGACGCGCAGTGGGTGCGGATCGAGCCGTTGCCTCCAGACCGGGCGCCGAAGCGGGCGGGCGATGGCCGGATCAGCGGCAGGTGATCGACGCGATCGCCTTTCAAGTACCGCCGCACCGGCGCCTCGGCACAAGGAACAAGGAACACGCCGCGGTGTCCGTCCGGGCGCATCGTGTGGTCAGCACGCACCTTCACGGGGTCGGTGCATGCAAGACAAAGGACACTGGGGTAAGCCCGCTTCATGGACCAGGGGCAACCGCACAGCCACCATGGCTGTGTTCACCTGGTCCAATGCGGTCACAGCACTCTAGACGCAACCGTGGGTCCGGTGGAGCCCGTCCGGGAGTGCAATTTCGGCCCAGATGGTCTTGCCGTCGTGCCGTTGCCGGGTACCCCAGCGCTCGGCGAGCTGCGCCACGATGAAGAGCCCCCGTCCGCCCTCGTCGAAAATCCGGGCACGGCGCAGGTGGGGGGCGGTGTTGCAGGCGTCGGACACCTCGCAGATCAAGGTGTCCTCGCGGATGAGCCGCAGTTGGACCGGAGCCGAGCCGTAGCGGATGGCGTTGGTGACCAGCTCGCTGATGATCAGTTCCGTGGTGAATGCCAGCTCTCCCAGCTCCCAGCCCTCCAGTCGGGACGAGGCGAGGTCCCGGGCGTGGGCCACCTCGGCGAGATCATCCGTGAGGTCCCATGCGGCAGCATGGGTGCTGTCGAGCTCGCGGGTACGGGCGATGACCAGGGCGACGTCGTCTCGGGACTGTTCTGCGGCCACCGTGTGCAGGACGTGGTCGCACAGGTCCTCCAGCGAGGCAATCGGCTCGGACAAGGCTTTCTGGAGATGTTCGAGTCCCTGGTCGAGGCTGTGTTCCGGGGATTCGATGAGGCCGTCGGTGTACAGGGCGAGCCGGGTGCCTGTGGGCAGCTCCAGTTCGGCCGTCTCGAAGGGAAGTCCGCCCACACCCAGCGGAGGACCGGCGGGGATGTCGAGGTACTCGACGTCCGATCCGGGACGCAAGACGGCGGGCGGTGGATGGCCGGCCCGGGCGGCCGTGCAGCGGCGCGAGACCGGGTCGTAAATCATGTAGAGGCAGGTCGCCACGATCTCACCGACGACCGCTCCCGCGCCGCCGACTTCTCGGTGCCGGGTGACGACGTCGTCGAGGTGGGTGAGCAGTTCGTCGGGCGGCAGGTCGATGTCGGCAAGGGTTCGTACGGCGGCACGCAGCCGCCCCATACTCGCGGAGGCGTGAACGCCGTGCCCGACCACATCGCCCACCACCAAGGCGACCCGGGCCCCCGAGAGCGGGATGACGTCATACCAGTCGCCGCCCACTCCCGCGAACAGACCCGCGGGCAAATAGCGCGTGGCCGCCTCCACTGCCGGCTGCCTCGATACCACCGGGGGCAGGAGGCTCCGCTGCAGCGCCAGGGAGGTGTTGTGCTCCCCGGTGTAGCGGCGGGCGTTGTCCACGCATACCGCGGCCCGTGCCCCGATCTCCTGTGCCAGGAGCAGGTCGTCGGCGTCGAAGGGGGCCCGGCCCGGGGAGCGTGTGAACAGCGCCGCGCCGAGGGTCGCTCCCCGAGCGCGCAGGGGGATCGCCAGCGCGGAGTGCGGCCCGTTCGTGCCCGCGTCGCCGGGATCGGCAGGCACGGAGGCGCCACCGGCGGTATCGGTGAGCTCCAGCATCATGGGCTCGCCCGTGAACAGCCCGAGGGTCGCTTCCGCCCGCTCCCGGTAGGTGACGGTCTCGCCCGGCCCCAGGTCTCCCGGGGGCGCGGGCGATCCCGATGCCGCGGTGCGGCACAGGGTGATGTCGCCCGTACCGGGCCGCAGGACGGGTTCCTCGCCTTGGAGGACACTGGCGAAGAGGTCCACCGTGGCGTGGTCCGCGAAGCGGTGCACCGCGACCTCCGCCAGTTCCTCGGCGGTACGCACCGCGTCGAGAGTGCTTCCGACCCGGCTGCTGGCCTCGCTGAGCAGCGCGAGCCGCTCGCGAGCGATCATGAGCCGTCTGAAGCGTCTCTCCCCCGCGACACGGATTCGGCAGACGGCCACGCTGATGACCAGGCCCACCGCCAGCGCCGTGATGATCGTGATTTGGTTGGCGGGCCCCATGTCCCGCAGGAGAACCCCGTACAGCGCGATGGCGGCGGCCAGGTTGAAGAGTCCGACGATCATGGTCTGCCGTACCGGCAGCAGGGCACTGGCCACGACCGGGATCAGGACGGCGTACTCCGCGATACCCATGACGTGCACCTCGGCGGCAGCCAGCGCCAATCGCAGGCCCGAGATCAGCACAACGCTGAGCAGCAGGAAGACGAAGCTTTTGCTCAGTGGAACGGGATGCACGCCCTACACCTCCCCATGCCGGGAGCGGGACCTTGCGACGTCCCCGTCTGACGTTGCCCCTGCAGGTAACAATTTACCCTTTGCGAGAATTGTTCTATTGGTGAACGACTGCCGTGCCGGGACACACGCCATCCATCGCACACACAGCGCCTCAGGCGGGGAAGTCGACGAAGCCCAGGCCAGCCAGTTCGGTGATCGACACGGTGCGGCGTTGCCAAGGACGTCTTCGCGATACTGTCCTGCGCATGCACTCTGTACGATCTTTTGTTCCAGATCGCAGCAGAAATGAGTGGGGCTGGCCCTGGTCAGGCGACACCTCCCCGGTATCGCCCTCGTCGACATCCGGATGCCGGTACTCGACGGCATCGAGGCGACCAGGTGCATCGCCGCGGACCCGACGCTGGCTGGGGTGCACGTCGTCATCCTGACCAACTACGGCTTGGACGAGTACGTCTTCGACGCGTTGCGCGCCGGCGCGGCCAGATTCGACGTCAAGGACATCGTGCCGGAGGAATTCCTCCACGCCGTACGCGTCGCCGCGCGCGGTGACGCCCTGCTCGCACCCTCGATCACCCGCAAGCTGATCGACAGCTACGTCGCCCAGCCGCTCAGCACCGGCACCCGGGCGGGGCTGGAGGAGCTGACCAACCGCGAACGCGAGGCCGTGGCCCTGGTCGCGCAGGGCCTGTCCAGCGACCAGATCGCCGACCGCATGGTGATCAGTCCCATGACCGCGAAGTCCCGTCTCAGCCGGGCCATGACCAAGCTCCACTGCGGCGATCGTGCCCAGCTCGTGGTGCGTGCCTACGAATCCGGCCTGATGGTCCCACCCAGCTCCTGAGAAGCCATCCGCTTACCGATCAACGGGCTTGTCTGGTGGAACAGGGATCCCGATCGGCTGATCGCGGTGCGGTCGTGCATGAAGGCAGCGGCCGGTGTCCTGGTCACGGCCCCCCTTGTCATGGCCGTACTCGTCTTCCAGTGGCGCATCATCGCCGGACTGACCGCCGGCGGCGTGAAGTAGGGGCTGTGATCCGGTGGTGGACACCGGCTCGCGCGCCGGCGTCCCGCGATCTCGTTCGGACACGTGGGTATGGAACTTCCGCACGGGCACCCCAACCAGGCAGCCTGTCTCTGCACATCAGGCACCGCGTGGTTCTATCCCAGCTCATGGCTCCGGGAACGACGGTGATCCGCAAGCGTGATCACGAGATCGACTTGCGCGTTCTGGACGACCCCGGGCAATCACCCGACCCCGAGATTCGCGGGCACTGACGGACACCTCAGTGAACGACGTCATAGACGATCTTCGTGATGCCGTTGGCGTATGTCTCGGACTCGAGCACCTTCAACATCTGCTTGTCCTTGTCGGTGTCGCTGAACATCCGCTTGCCGGCTCCCAGCAGCACGGGGAAGACAAGCAGGTGATAGCGGTCGATGAGGCCGGCGTCGGAGAGATTGCGGGCCAGGGTGGCACTGCCGTGCACGACGATGGGGCCGCCGTCGGTCTCCTTCACCTTCGCGACGTCCTCGAGGGAGCGGAGAATGGTGATGTCGCCCCAGTTGTCGACGAGGGTGTCCTGGCCGAGAGTGGTGGAGACGACGTACTTCGGCAGATCTTTGAGGGCGGCGAAGTCCTCCATGCCCGGCCACACCGGCGCGAACGCCTCGTAGCTCGCCCGGCCGAACATCAGCGCGGTGGCCTCTTGGGTTTCCCGCCCCTTGAGTTCGTATGCCTCCGGCAGAAACTCGATGTCCTTGTAGGTCCAGCCGCCACTGCGGTGCGCTTCTGCGGCAGTGCCGCCGCCGGGAGAATCGACGACGCCGTCCAGCGAGACGAACGCGGTGTAAATCAGCGGGCGCATCTTCGATCTCCTGTCCGTGGTCCGGGTGGGTGTCCTTGTTCTCCGGTGGTGTCGTGCGCTGGCCGCAATGAGTGCTGCCCATCGCAGACGGCGGCCGCGCGATCCAACTGCACTCTAGAGCACAGGACTTGGCCCGTGAGCGCTTCGGCCGGAATGGGCGAACCTGCCACTTCACGCCGCATGCCCCGTCTGCGGGTCCTGGCCGTCCATGCTGGAGGCCGACGGGGGCGGGCGGTCTCCCGGATGCGGAGCCGTGACAGGACGGCTCCGAACGGTCGGCGCGTTCACCACACCCTGCGCCGGAACCCGCCACACTGTGGTCGGGCACCGCGCCGGGGCACGGGCACTCGTGGGGTGGTCCCCCGTTGCTGGGGGGTTGGGCCGTGCACGCTCTTCTCGCGATACCGTTTGTACTGGTCGCGCTCGGAGCACTACGTACTGTCACAATCGCCGACCGCGCTCGCATCAGGGGCGTTTCCGGTGAACGCGGTCCGTCGTGGCCGATACCGCCGGCCGGGGCACTCGGGGTACTGGCAGTGCTGCTGGTCAACGCCTGGCTTCACCAACTCTAGCCTCGAGCACACCTACCCTCGGCAACCTGACGCTTACTGCCAGAAACAGGCGCAGGACAAGCGGCTCTCCTGGCGGCTCGCCCGGAGCAGGGCCGCAGGGCGGCGATCCAGTCGAGGTCTTCAGCGCCGGGTCGAGCGCGGCTTGGAGTTGGCTCTTTTTTGCCGCCCGCAGTCCCCGGGCCGGATTGGTCGGCACCCTGCTGCTGGACGTCAGCACCCTGCACCTCATTCGAACCACATCCCGTACCGACCGGGGCGCGGCCACGGCGCTCTTGCCTTACGCCGCATGGCGCTGGTTCGCCACCGCCCTGAACGCCAAGATCACGCAGCTCAATCACTGCTCCTGATGGCCGCAGTGCCGACTCACGGCACTTGCGCGGCCGCCATTCACGTTCTGGCCAGGACCGACCGACGTAGTGGATCGCGCGACGGGTCAGCCGTGGTCCGTCGGCGGCGCACTGGACCTGGGCGATCTCCCACAGGTAGCCGTCAAGGTCTCGGCAGCCAGCGGTATGCGTATCCCGGCGCCGGTCCATCGGCCCGTTGACGAGTTCGCCGCGGCCGCGCCGAGTTCCGCGCACTTCGCATCGACGTCGCCCACCGACAGTGCAGACCAGGCGCCTACCGGGCTCGCGTGAGGCCGCGGTCGTCGGCTCGATGGGTTCCGGGATGTGCGTCGTCCGCCACAGGTTGCTGATCGTCGCGCCGAGGCCACGTGCTGGAGCAGGCAGGCTCGGCTGGCTGATGGCCACTTCCTCCGCTCCAGCCGCGTGGCCGCCTCGGAGGCGGTGAAATACCTGTGATCATCCGACCGGGGGCACAGCGCGCCGCCGCGCGCCCCGAGGCGCGGTGTGGTCCCGCGCGGTCGCATGGTGTGTCGGGGTGCGCGATCACCTCAGGCCGGAGCCGACACCGGCGGAGTCCCCGCCGGACGGCACCGCGCACCCGCCGCCCCTACCGGGTTGCGGGCCTGCCGCTCAGGTGGCGATCTGGTAGCGGCCCAGAAGGAGTTGGAGGAGTTCGTCGGCGATGCCCTCCAGGGAGGTGTCGACCCAGCCGACGACCCAGTCGTGCATAAGCCCGTTGACGGCGCCGATGAAAGCTGCGGCGGCGATGCCGTAGTCGTGGGGGCGGATCTCGCCGCGGGCGACGGCGTCGTCGGTGATGGCGCGGAAGAGGTCGATCCAGCGGGCGCGGCGCTCCAGTCGCTGGAGGTCGATGCGCGGGCTCACACCCACGACTTCCACGTAGGCGATCCTGGCGTACCGCCGGTCGGAGGCCGCGCACTTGACGTAGGCGTGGAGCATCCGGGTAATCCGCTGGGCCAGCGGGAGGTGCTGAATCGTGGGCAGGACGCCGAAGACGGCTTCTTGGGCGGCGTCGTTGACGATCAGGTGTAGTTCGGCGAGCAGGTCCTCGACGCTCTGGAACTCCTCGTAGAACTGGCGGCTCGACAGGCCCGCCTCCTTGCACAGCGCGGCCAGCCGCGTCCCCCGGTAGCCCGGCTCGCCGCCGAACATCTCCAGGCCCGCCTCCAGGAAACGGGCGCGACGCTCCGCCTGCCGCTGCGCCGCGTCCTTGCCCCCGTACCGGCCTCCCGCCGGGGTGAATCTGCCCGCCACCATGCCCTCCGATCGGCGATGAGGAGATTTTCCCCCACGCGGGGTTGTGAACGGGACTCATCGCTACCTACCATCCGGTAACGCACTCTGAACTTGGGCGGTTTCGAAGTTCAAACCAGCGCTGCCGCGCGGCGCATCGCCCGGCCACGCCCCGGAAAACCGGCTCGAACACTGTGCGCCGCCCTCCTCGCGCGGGTGTCGGCGGCCCGGTGGGCTCAACTCCTCAGTTCCCACCAGCAACCAACCCCCTGGAGCCCCCACATGCACCCCATGTCCCGCCCCGTCAGGCTAAGAGCCCTGCTCGCGGTCGGTGCCGTCACCGCGGCCTGCATCTCCGCCCCCGTCTCCGCGCAGGCGACCCCGGCCCTGCAGGAGGTGATGTTCGTCGGCAACAACTGGGACGGCACCGCAACCGTCATCAAGGCCCGCGGCGACTTCGCCAGGATCGGCCGCATCAACGTCATCCCCGACAAGGACCGGCGGCTGGCCGAGATCTATCTCAACCCTATCAAATTGATCTACTTCCTCGGCATCCGCGAGACCGTGGGCGAGGGCCACGACCAGTTCGTCGACGACATGTACGCCACCCCCGACGGCACAGCCCTGGTCGCCTCCCGCCCCAGCTTCGCCGACGTCGTCTCCATCGACCTCGCGACCGGCGACGTCAAGTGGCGCTTCCCGGTATCGGGCTACCGCTCGGACCACATGGCCGTCTCCCCCGACGGCACCCGTGTGGCCGTGTCAGCGTCCACGTCCAACACCGTCCACGTCCTCGACATCAACACCGGACGGGAACTCGGGAAGTTCACCACCGGCGACAAGCCGCACGAGAACATCTTCAGCAGGGACGGCAGATACCTCTGGAACATGTCGATCGGCGAGGTCAACAACGACTTCGACGCCCCTTGGCAGGACTTCCTCAAGGGCGACCGGAAGATCACGATCGCGGACACGTCCACCTTCCAGGTCGTCAAAACGATCGACATGCGTACCCGCCTCGACGCCGCCGGCCGCAGCGATCTGTCGGACGCCGTCCGCCCGGCCGCCCTCACCCCGGACGATTCCAAGCTCTACTTCCAGGTCTCGTTCTTCAACGGCCTCGCCGAGTACGATGTCGCCACCGACAAGATCACCCGGGTCAAGGCCCTGCCCAAAAACCCGGACACCAGTGACGACCGCACCACCTTTGTCAACGACTCCCGCCACCACGGCCTGTCCATGAGCCCGGACGGGACCAAGCTATGCGTCGCCGGAACCATGGACGACTACGCCACCGTCGTCGACCGCGCCACTCTAGCCGAGGGCCCGCTCGTCCCCGCAGCCAAGCCCTACTGGGCCACCGTCAGCGGCGACGGCAACTCCTGCGTCATCTCCGAAAGCGACGCGGACCAGGTCACCGCCATCGGTTTCGCCACCGGCCAGAAGATCGTCTCGGTCCCGGTCGGTGACCATCCCCAGCGCGTGAGACTGGCCCACATACGCGCCGGCTGGACCGGCCTGACCGGCTGACCTCGACGGCGGGGCGGGGAGCGTCCACTCCCGCGAAGGCCGGGCAACATCGTATGGAGCGCCTCGCTGGCCAACCTTCACCCCGGGCACACCGACACGTACGTGGACTTCCGCAACGCCGACCGAGCGCCCCTGCTCTTCCTCTCCGGCGAGTACGACCACCTGATGCCCCCCAAGGTGCAACTGTCCAACGCCGGGCACTACAAGGCGGAGGGCACCACCACCGAGGTCAAGGTATTCCCCGGCCGCTCCCACGTAATGGCCGTCCAGGAAGGCTGGCAGGAGATCGCCGACTACGCCCTCAACTGGGCGCTCGCCCACTCCTGAGCCGCGCCCGTGACGCGTTCAGGACGGCATCTCCGCGTCCTGAACACCCGCAAGGAGCGGCCATCGCTCGATTCGGCCCAGTCGCTCATTCGGGCGCCCGGAATAGGGGTCACAGGGGCTGGACTCCTAGGCGAACGGGCCGGTCGTTGTCAGGGTGGCGACCGCGCCCGCCCCCTGGACTCCCCTCCTGCCGCGGGCGGGGCCGCCGCGGCACCTGGGGCCCTCCCGGGGAGGCTGTGCTATGGCGGCTGGACCACGCGAACATCTTTGCGATTATTGCGGGCACCTACACGCCGCTGAAACCACTGCCTGACACACGATGAGCACGGCGCGGAGGTCGTGCACCTGCACGCGGGCCGTGAGCATCGCGGTGGGGACGCGACGCAGCGTGGCGCCGTTCCGGCGGGCCGGGCGCGGCCGAGTCGGGGCCAACCGGTGGCACGCGGTCCGGGGCCGGGCCGGGCTCGGCCTCCGGCGGGCGCCGTCCGATCGCTGACGGATCAGCTGATATCGGACAGGCGGTGGTGAAGGGCTGTGCACTGTGTCGATCCCGATCCACAGCGGTCTGCGTCGGCGGTGTGGTCAGCAGGCACACTCAGCACCGGCACTCGGTCCGGCAACAGCGTCGTCCGCGACCGTGCACCGACGGAGTCAACGCCTGGTGCTGTCACCGCGCAGCAGTGCCTGCCCAAGAGGGCTGAGGGTATGCAGGACCGCGCTGCCGGTGCGTGTGGTGGTGATCAGGCCGGCGTTGCGCAGAACCGCGGCGTGCTGGCTCGCGGACGGCAGCGAGACGCCTACCCGCTCGGCAATCGTGGTGGTGTTGGCCGGGTGACGGGTGGCGGCCAGAACAGCCGCGCGGGTCCGGCCGAGCAGCGGGCCAAGTGCGTCCGCGCTGCCGATGGCAGGTTCCCCCGCATGCATGGGATACACCAGAACGGTGGAGGCCTTGGGTCGGTACATCAGTGCCGGACCGCCGAAGTAGGAGGGGACCAGAACCAGTCCCCGGCCGCAGAGGGGCACCTCGATGTCGCTCGAACCCGCCCAGGGGATGTGCAGCGTGGGGGCTTCCCAGCGCCAACAGGAGCCAAGTGTGGCCAGCAGCCCATCGGTTCCGCCGCGCAGCAGCGTCTCGGCCCTCAGCGCACGGTCGGCGGCAGCCTGAGCTTGGATCTTTGGCCACCAATCGGACAGGCAGGTGTCAAAGTACCTGTGCAGGTCCCTGGCCAGGTTCTGACGTGCGCTCGGCGCACCGTCAGCCAGTGCTCTCAGACGGCGCTGGGTGCCGGCGGAGGCCGGCAGTTGCTCGATGTCAGCTGCCAGCTGGTCGGCAGGCGTCAGGGCGGCCAGCGCGACGCTCGATCCGAGGTCGTCAGACAGGTGCAGCAGAAAGTCGGGAAAGTTGCCCTGCCGGGGAACCAAGTCGTGCAGGATCCCCGCCCGGGCGGCTGCTGTGGCTCTGTGCTCCCGGTGCCACTGGACGACGCCTGGCCGCTTTCCCTGCCCTCTGGCAAGTCCGGTGCGCAGCAGGCGCACGCTGGATGTGACTCCTTCCAGCGCTGCGGGCGTCATGAGAGTGATGTTGCGCAGATCGGCGGCGGTGAACTGCAAGCGCATCATGCTGACCGATCCTGATCTGCCCGGGACCCTTTTGGCCAGGCGTGAATGGCGTGGCGGCTGGATCTGCCTGCACAACAGACTCGTTCCCGGCAGCCTCCGGCACGACGGACTGTTGCAGTGAGAGCTCAAGCGTGGCGCCCTGACCGGCCGTCAGCTGCGCCGCATCACCGACAACGTGAAGGGGAACGAATGCGATCGAAGGTTTTGACCAGGACGCTCCTCAGCGTCACTGCTGTGGCGGGAATCGCAGCCGGGGGGCTTGCCGGGGCTGGACCCAGCATCGCCGCCCCCGTACCGGCCTCGCCGGCAGCCGCGAGCCCGCGCAGCGTATCCCCGCTGGCAGTGGTCAACCTCGGCCTGAGCACCACGCAAGCGAGGTACGTGCAGTGCTGGCTGAAGTACGGGAACTACGGCTACACCGGTGCGCTCGACGGCCAGTTGGGCACCGAGAGCTGGAAGGCCTTCCAGCGCTACCTCAAGCCTGCCTACGGCTACTCCGGCGCCATCGACGGAGTCGTCGGCAGTGGCACCGTGAGCGCCCTGCAGCGGATGCTGAAGGCCCACTACGGCTACACCGGTGCCATCGACGGCGTCGCGGGATCAGGAACCCAGGCCGCGTTCAAGACCTTCGCCAACGCGCAGCAGACGTTCTGCTGAACTGAACCTCCCGCGGGCCGGCGGGATCGACCGCCGGCCCGTGCCTGGCGATGCCGGGGCCCGCCTGAGGAAGCGAGGCGGGCTCCTCCCTCTCATCCGAAGCAGCGACGGCGGGTGCGGGGGCGCCACGACAGCGGACTCAGGGTCGCGCCGTATGCGCTTCGGTCCGGCGGCAGCATGCCCACCGATGACGACCACGAGGTCGCCGAACGGAGGGCGGACCCGCGCCAGCGGTACTCGTTGACGGCACCACCGAGATGTGGTGCGCAGGAGTCTGCGGCCTTCGGGCTCGTGCACGGTGAAGGGCTCCGGTCGACACCGGGGCCGGCGCCGCGCCCAGAGGGGCGAGCTCGTCACAGCACCGCCGGTGGGCGGCCACGATCGGCCGTGCGTGGTAGCTCTCGTCCGTCGTCAGGCGGTCTCCTCCCGTTGCCGGGCGTCTCTGCGCTTCTTGACGGCGATGACGGCGGTGACGGACGGCGATCGGACCGGCCCAGGATGGCGGGGACGGCGTTGGGCAGGGCCCACCAGCAGAGCAGCACGAGCGACGACGACAACACCCGCCGTCACCGTCAGGTTCCCATCGGTGACACGGTGCGATGGGTCTGATGCCGCCATCGCCCGGATTGTGGCGGCCGCCCCCAGGAGGCAGGGTGGTCTCGGGACAGGCGCACGGCGTCTCACGGATGCGGCTGAAGCCCGTCCTCATCGTGAAAGCACGATGTGTGAGCCCGGAACCCGGCGAGGTCGCTCGCCGCCGAACGGGTGGCCCAGTAGTGCACCGGCCCGGAAGGCGGTGGCCGACGCAAGATCGTCCACTCCGGGCGGGCTTACGGAGGTGACGTACATGTCAGAGGAGAACCCGGTACACACGCCCGCTGCCGAGAGCCACGAGGTCTCGCTGCCGCCCGAAGTCAAGATGCTCCAGGAAGTCACTCCGCCCTTCTTCCCCGAAGGCGGTTCGGGAATGACCATCCTCGTCGAATGGCCTCCCGGTCACCCCGGGCTCCCTCCGCACCGCCACTCGGGGCCGTCATTCGGCTACGTGATGGAGGGCGCGATCCGGTTCGAACTCGAGGGTGAGCCGGAGCGTGTGATCAAGGCCGGCGGGACGTTCTGGGAGCCAGGTGGTGATGTGATCCACTACCAGGACGGTAACGCCTTGACGGACGCGCCGACCAAGTTCGTAGTGATCATGGTGTGCGCGCCGGGTCAGCCGATGCTCACGTTGGTCGACGAAGAGGAGCTGAAGGGACGGGCACACCTACGGGCTCCACGCCCTTCCGCGGGCTGACACGCGAGTCGACGAATTTCAAGGCGCCACCGCGAAGTGGTGCGTGGCGGCCGCTTCGGTCACCCGGCGGACGCCGGTCGGGTCACCGTGCCTGGCGGCGGGGCAGCGGAGTGCCGCCACGCCACTCACCGGCGCCCCCTTCTGTCGGGATCACGCACTCAGGAGCCTGACGCCAGCGACTCGACCGGTGGTCGATTGTGTCGGTCGGGCCGGCCTCGCCTGCGGATCGTCGGCGTGGAAACGGTTCGGCGCAGATGCGGGGGTTCTCCGCGTGCGTGTGGCGGCCGCATCCGTCAGCGCATGCCTGCACCGCCGTGCGGGCGCCTCTGCGTGGCAGGCAGGGCGGTCGGCGGACTCGCGCCAGGTTTGTACGCTGGATGGCGCCGCGCCGCACATGCTACTCACGGGTAGATGTGGTGCGAGACGTTGTCGTGGGTCAAGGAGCGGTGCGGGCGTGCTGGTGGCGGAGCGGTATCGGCTGGAGGAGCCACTGGGGCGTGGGGGCATGGGAGAGGTATGGCGGGCCGCCGATCAGGTGCTCGGAAGAGCGGTGGCGGTGAAACTGATGCTCGGCGACGCTGATGCCGAGGCCGCCGGCCGGTTCCGCCTGGAGGCCAGGACAGCGGCCCGTCTCAACCATCCCCACGTCGTCAGCGTGTACGACTTCGGCTCGCATGACGGCCAGTTGTACCTCGTGATGGAGCTCGTCAACGGGCGCAGCCTCGCTCAGGAACTCGCTGCGCACAGCCCGGTGGACTCCGTGCGGGCGTCGGACATCGGTGCTCAGGCTGCGGCGGGGCTGGCTGCGGCGCACCGGCAGGCCGTCATCCACCGCGACATCAAACCGGCCAATGTGATGGTGACCGTTGAGGGCACCGTGAAGATCGCCGACTTCGGGATCGCCCGATTCGCCGACGAGGCGTCCCGGGCGCTCACCGCCACCGGCCGGGTGATGGGCTCGAGCGGCTACCTGGCCCCCGAGCGGGCGCTGGGTCGCCCGGCCGAACCCGCCTCGGACGTCTATGCCCTCGGCTGCGTCCTGTACGAGCTGGCAACCGGCCGGCCCCCGTTCGTCGGCGAGACCCCGCTGGCGGTGATCCACCAGCACGTCGACGCGGCGCCGGTACCCGTCAGGCAGCTCAACCCGGCGGTGTCGGGCGCGCTGGCGGACTACATCCTGTCCCTACTGGCCAAGGACCCGGGCCGGCGTCCCACCGCCGACCAGATCGCCGACTGGCTTGCCGCCTCGGCAGGCCAGCACCCCGAGCGGCGGTCAGCGACGCCGGCAGGCATCGAGCCGACACCCACGGCGACCCTGCCCGACGCGGCCGCGTCCCGCCTGTACGGGCGAGGTGCCGCGCAGCCGCGGCGCACTCGCATCCTGGTCGGTGTCGCCGGGCTTGCCGTGTTCGGGGCTGCGGCAGCCGTCGGTGCGGCCTGGAGCTCCGACGGCGACGGCGCCTCGTCACCCGGGCCGACGTCGTCTCCTTCCCCTGCTGCCACTGTGCCCCCCGTACCCTCTGCCGAAGTCTCACCGCCAGCCGGCGGCACGTCGCCAACCTCCCGGACTCCGCCCGGCCCTCGCGGCAAGGGTGAGGAGCACAAAGGCAAGGACCACAAGAAGCACGGTCACGACGACTGACGGGCACGACGCCACTCCCGCACGTGCCTTTGGCACGGTGTACTGATGCTTCGGCTTGGCAGAGTGACGTTGGGCGTCGAGGGTCAGGGCGGTGCCGGGCGTGAAGCCGCCCGGGGTGCCGGGCCGGTACAACGGACGGGTGAAAGCGGGTGAGCAGGCCACGGATACGGTGGGAGGTGCGCGGGTCGCGTCGACCACCAGGGCCTGGTCGAAGCCGGCCAGGACGGTCAGTTCGGCCGTGACCGTGTCGGTCAGTGCCCCAGCGAGCGCCGGGTGCGTGTGCGCCATGACGCGTGCGAAATCCCGATGACGGCGGCATCACCGGCATCCGCCGGGCCCGGTGACACCCCCTGCCTCATTCCGGCAGGGAACGGTCACGCCGGGCCGGAAGGCCGGCGGCCCGCTGGCAGGACTGCGGAGAGGACAACGGGAGAAGACGCTCGGCGCCCGCTGCTACCCGACAACGCCCGGATGCTTGGCGAGGAGCACCTGCGCGGCACTCTTGCCACCGGCCGCCTCGCCGACCTCACCGTTCCGGACCGGGACCCCGCCCACTACCCCCGCGACACCCCGCGCGACCTCAACCCCACCACACCAAACCTACTTCGACGGCAGGTCGCGGACCGTAACCCAAGGTGACGACTCGGCCGACCAGCTCATGCCCGAGGACAGGAGGGGGAGAGCGCCGCCCGTGTCACCCGCGGTGCCGTTCACGACGTGCGCATCGGTGCCGCACAGCGTCGCTGCGGTCATGCGAACCAAAAGCGCGTCCCGCTCGACGACCGAGGGGATCTCGACATCGAGCAGGGTTCCGGGGCTCGCCGTGGGTGGTCAAGACGGCGGCGCGGCTGTCGCCGGGATCCTGGCATCACGCGTCACCCCGCTCCGCTGGGGCGTTCTTCCGGGTAAGTGCCACCATGCGGGCCGTTTCGACCAGGCCCGCGGCGCCGGCGAGGCCGCGTACCAGCACCTCGGAGGGGTCACCGCCACCTGCGCGCACGGCGTCGGCGAAGTGGTGCATGTCTTTGTGCATGAGAGTGTGTACGTGTTCGGCCAGTTCCGGCGTGATGTCGCCCCCGAGGGCGCGGAGCGCCGCACTTCCGCCACTACTGGCGGAAACCACCTCGATGAGGGCCGGAACGTCCAGACCGACCTGTGCGGCCAGGCCGAGGACGTCCTCGGCGTTCTTCATGTTGGTGATGGTCAGCGCGTTGTTGAACAGCTTGGTGAACTGGCCCGCGCCGGCCGGTCCCATCAGCTTGACCGTGTCGCTGAACGTGGCGAACACCGGCCGGGCCGCCTCGAAGGCGCCCCGCGACCCGCCGGTGAAGGTGGTCAAGGCGCGGGCGCGGGCGCCCGGGCTGCCGCCGCTGACGGGTGCGTCGAGGTAGATCCCTCCGGCCCGGGCGACGTGTTCGGCGATGCGTACGGCCTCAGTGGGGTCACCGGTGCCGTGGTTGACGATGATCGTCCCGGGAGCGACAGCGGCCAGGAGGCCCTGGCCGTCCAGAACGTCCCAGAGATCGGCGTCATCGCGCAGGCACAACCCGATCATCTGGACGGACGCGCCGATCCCAGGCACGGTGCCGTGAACGGTGTGGGGGACATTCTCCACCGCGGACAGGGAGGCGGGGCGCCGGGCCCATACATGCAGTTCGAAGCCGTGCTCGCCGATGGCTTCCGCCATGGGGCCGCCCTGGTCGCCTAGACCGATGAAACCGACTTTCGAGATTGCCGTCATTGCAGTGATCCTTCGTTGGTGCGGGTCAGGAAGCGGAGACCGGACCGCCTGCCCTCAGCGGACGATGTCGCCGGCCAGCTCCCACAGGCGCTCGGCGTTGGCCGGGTCCAGCGCGTAGCGGGCCACGCCGGGAACACCGAGCTGCGTGGGACGGCCGTCGACCACCGGCGCCTCGTTGACGTCTTCGAAGTAGCGGCCGCCGACCCCTTCGACCAGGGGCGACGCGGCGAGGAACACGGTGGTCGCGGCGCCCTGCTCGACCGTCTTGCGGTACGGCTCGGGTGTCCGCAGGCCACCGGTGTGGCGCTGCAGATTGGTGGCGATCGCACCGGGGTGCAGGGCGTTGGCCGTGATGCCATCGCCGGCCCAGCGGCGCTGGGCCTCGACGGCCAGCAGGACCTCGGCCGTCTTGGACTGCCCGTAGGCGGTGAGCGCGTCGTACGGGCGGAAGCGGAAGTCGACGTCATCGAAGACGACGGGAGAGAACAGGTGGCCGCCGGAGGACACCGAGACCAGGCGCGCACCCTCCGCGTCGGCGAGGGCGCCGTGCAGCCCCAGGGTCAGGGCGAAGTGCCCCAGGTAGTTGGTGGCGAACTGCTGCTCGTGGCCGGCGATGCCGCGCTCGAGTTCCGGCGGCATCATGATTCCGGCGTTGTTGATCAGAACATGCAGCGGCCCCTGCCAGGCGGCGGTGAACGCGCGTACCGACTCCAGGTCGGACACATCGAGGCGGGCGACGTGGATCGCGTCGTTCCCGGTGACCTGGCGCAGGTCCGCCGCGGCCTGCTCGCCGGCCTCGGGACGGCGCACGGCGAGCGTGACCTCGGCACCGGCGGCCGCCAGAGCGCGGGCGGTCTCGACCCCGATGCCCGAGTTGGCACCAGTGACGACCACCCGCCTGCCGGACAGGTCGACGCCCTCGATCACCTCAGAGGCGGTGCTGTCGCGGTTGAACTCGGTGGTGAAGAGCTGGGACATGTGATGCGTTCCTCCTGGTTCGCGGACTGTGCCGCCAGGCTGCACCGAACGCCGGCAGGCGGACCAGGACGGGCTGAGACTGGGACCGGCAGGGCCACCCAGGAAATCGGAATGCCTTCGTACGCTGGAAACATGCCAGCCATCGAAGACGCCAACGCACTGGGCCGGTACCTGCGCGCCCGCAGGGAGCTCATCTCACCCGACGAGGCCGGCGTTCCCGATCAAGGCAACCGGCGCGTCCCGGGGCTGCGCCGCGAGGAGGTCGCCTTCCTCGCGGGAATCAGCTCCGACTACTACAACCGTCTGGAACAGGGCCGCGACAAGAATCCCTCCGAGCAGGTCCTGCGCAGCATCGCCCGCGCTCTGCGGCTGGACGAGGAGGCCACGGCGTACCTGCTGCAGATCGCCGCGCGGAAGAACCCGCAGCGCAAACGGCCCCGCAGGCCCGAGAAGGTCAGCGAGGGCCTGTGCACCCTCATCCGCTCCTGGCCGCTCACTCCGGCGTACGTCCACGGCATGTACATGGACGTACTCTCCGCCAACGACCTCGCCATCGCGCTCTCGCCATTCAACGCCCCCGGCCACAACGGCATCCTCGCCGCGTTCCTGGAACCCGAGATGCGAGAGCTCCATCAGGACTGGGACGACATGACCGCCCGCGTCGTCCCCTACCTGCGTTCCATCGTCGGCGCCGACATGCACGACCCGCGACTCGTCGAGATCGTCGGCGAGCTCACCCTGAGCAGCGAACGCTTCCGCACGCTCTGGGCCCGCCAGGACGTCAAATACAAGACCAGCGGCACCACCTTGTTCCGCCACCCCCAGGCCGGACCGCTGGAACTGCGCTACGAAAAGCTGCTCATACCGAGCGCCGGTCAGACGCTGATCACCTACCACGCGCAGCCAGGCAGCACTTCCGAGGAACGCCTGCGCCTCCTCGCAAGCATGATCGCTCCGGACCATGTAGGAGGCACAGGCGCCGTCGCCGACCAGCCCGCTCCCGGACGCACCGCGCCGTAGGCTCCCGCAGGCGTCCGGCAGCCCCGTCGCCCGAGCCGGGTCCAAGAACGTGCGCGGCGGCTACCGTCGCCGCCATCCGCCCGTAGGCCGGTAGCGCAGCGGGCCGACCCAGCTCCTCGGCCGCGAGAGGGCGGCAGGGGCGCAGCGGCGTTCCGGGAAAGGTCGGGTGCCCGGGGCGTCCATACGACGTCACCACCGGCACCCGGCCCACACAGAGCCGGGGTCTCCGACGCCTGAGCGCACGACCGCCTACGCCGCCACCCATCCCCGGATGGCCTCTGCGACCGCCCGCACGTCCAACGCGTCCCGGTCGATCCGCGTCGCGAGTTCCGCCGCTTCCTTCGCGCCCACGGTCACGATGGCCCCGCTCGCCGTCAGGTAGGCCGCCGCCACCACCGCCCCGAACAACTCGTTGGCGTACTCCAGCGCCGGTATCCGGATGAGCTGGTGCATCAACGCGGCTGCTCGGTGGTGCACCTCCGTGTAGACGGGGGTGCCCATCACCTTGTCCGCGTGGCGCGCCACAGCGGCCGCCATCGACCCGAAGTCGGTGATCTCGGGGTCACCGGGCATGTTGCGATGTGCGAGGTCCAGCAGCCACGCCCGGTCAATGTGGACGATCACGCAGCGGCCCCCGCGCTGCCATCGGCCCGGGGGTGCCCGAATTGCTCGGCGAAGGTATCGCCCCAGGCGTCCGCGAAATGAGCATTACCCTGGGTGACAATGATCCCTGGCGTTGACCGCTATGCCCGCCCCATCCACAGTCAGGCCGCGGCGCTCCAGTCGGAACTCAGATGGTCCACAAGCGAAGCCCTGTGCAGCGCAGCCACGGGCTCCAACAGGTGGGGTGCCGAAGCAGGGACGCGGCGCGCCGATCATAGGCGTCCGGGGCAAGGAGCCGGGGAAATCACTCACTGCCTTCCCACCACCTTCTCACCAAGTGAGGCAGAGCGGTCACAGCGCGTCGGAGCCCGGGCCGCCGACCTCACCACGGCGAGCCGGCCCGCTCCTCCGGCCAGGACCTCGGACCCTGCCCTCAGTGACGGCTGCGGGCGGCTTCGACCGCGTCCTTGACCCGGTCCAAAAGTGAGGCGAACGGGCCCATCACCCATTGCGCTGTCGTTGATCCGGCGACCCTGGGATGCGGGTGTGTGGGCGCCATGGAAAGGACCGACTGCAGGTGGTAGCCCATGGTCCTCAATTGATCTCGGTCACAACCGGCGAGCACGGCGGGGAACTCCTGCTGTTCCTCCCGTTCGGCATGCGTGATGACGGCTCGTTCGAAGTAGGCGAACTTCTTGTCGAACTCGTCGCTGTCGACATCCATCGTCTCGAGTTCGGCCAGTGTCTCGCTGGCGAACTTTTCCTCGAGGTTGCGTGCCTCGACCTCTGCCTCGCCGGCGGCGCGTTTGGCAACCGGCCGCAGGATCATCTCCTCGGCGGTCTCGTGGACGGCGAGTGTGGCACGGAGCTTGTCGAACCACTGCTGCCTCTCATCGCCCCGCGTTTTCTTCACGTTCGAGAACAGGTCCCGGATGTGAGCGTGCTGCTGCAATAGGATGCGTACGACATTGCCACCCGGCAGGTCGTCTGCTCGTTGACGTTCGCTTTTCGCGTCGCCCATGGCTCTCCACCCCGCTCACGTAGCATTGGTGCACTTCTCGAGCCTCCCAACGGAGCACCTGACCGCAACGAGCTGCCCCAAACGAAACGCCCACTCGTCGGGCCTCTGCCGAGATCAGGCTGAATAAGCAGGAGCACGTTCAGCCTGCTGATCAGTCCTGCGATCAGTGCCCCCGGCCGCAGTCGCAGGCGGCGGTTGACGAACGGGCCCATGACACGGCTGCGACTGGTCGGCGTCACCAGCGGAATCAGCGCGAACGGTATCCCGAATTCGCAGCGATGGCGGAGTCGATCGACTGGTTCAGCACGGAATGGCGGCCGGGCGACAAGTGACCTAAGGCGAGGCCCACCACAAGGTCAATGATCAAGGCGATCGTAGCCAGGTCACACGCGGGGTCCGGCACGAACAGACTCATCCGGTAGGTGGTCGGGTGCGCCCGGCCCCCGCAAAACCTGTCGATCCGGATCATGGCATCGCTGTCGAACCCCTCCGTCTAATGAAGCGCCGGCCCAATGAGCCGCTCTGCATCCGGGGATGAGTGCCGACGCGTCAGACGGGTCCATGTTCGACGGGGCCGCGCAGGGCGCCCGCCCGGCCCTCACCACGTAACCGGGCGGGCTGCTTGGGGGACCTAGGGGCTTCGCTCCGCGTGGGCGGGGATTAGCAGATTCCAGCCGATGCCGGAGCAGTCCTTCGGGACCGATGGGAAGGTGTGGCCCTCCACATCCGTGCTGACGAAGCGGTGGCCTTGGCCCCAGGTGCATTCATAGATGCCGCTCACCGGGACCTTCTTTCCGGGGAGATGCACGCGGGTGTTCTCGTCCATCACGTCCTCCTCACCGACCGGGGCCCGAGTGGAGCAGACCCCGGCCTGCAAGGCGCTGACCGCCGAGAGAGGGGAGCCCTCGGGGAACCGCCCGGTCGGGGGGCGAAACGGGCGGCTCCGGCAGATCGCCTTACCTCGCATCGCCCGGCTGAAACCCTCGAAGTAGGGGTTTCCGAGGGCAGCGCGAAGATCCATGGAGTCGGCTGGGCTCGTAGGAGGTGGGTGGGCGGTCCGCAGGCTGGAGGTTCTATCGAGTGCTGAGCCCGCCCGGCTGGGGCCCGGGCCTCGTGGATGGTTCACACGACCAGTCGGGCGGACACTTGCGGGCGGCCCCGCCTCTAGTCAGGGAAGGACGGCGACGAGGCCGCACTTAAATGGTGCGCCCGCTCCCGGGATATTGCGAGGCCCTCACCGCGCAGCCGCGGCGGTGGGGGCCCCTTCTTCCCGGTCGGTCTTGCGGGCGTGTGGAGGCACGTCGGGCAGGCTCGCTTTTCCAGAATGCCCGCAAAGGCTCGTTGCCGAGCGCTGAAGATGTAGGCCAGGCCCCGCCTCTCGCACGGCAGGGGCCTGGCCCTCGGCCGAAGGACGTCTTGGGTGAGGTGGACAAACCCTCGGCGCTGCATCTAGCCTCCGCGGGCCTGCAGGGGGCCGCAAGCTAGTCGCCGCAGCCGAGTGAGGGGCGGCCCCTCCCTGTGACGTCTCCCGCGTGGACGGGGCTGCGCTACCAGCATGCGACTGCTCGTGGCTGGGGTCACGCTAGCCGCATGAACTGCCGTGTGATCGTGTACCCGCCGACGGGTAGCGGGGGACGCCGTGTGCGTTACGACGGGAAAGTCCTTGGCCTCGCATACGCTCCGCGAGACCTGGTCGCGCTCGTGCGCTCCCGGACCGGGGAAGGCCATTCTGGGGGCGGAGTTGGGTCGGAGCGCGACCCCGCCCGGTGTGCGCGACGGAGTCAGAGGGCGGGTCGCAGCCCAGGATGCGCAGCATACCCGGTGGGAGCACGCGGGACAGGGCGAGTCGGGTGTCGTCCTACCGCCGCCAACGAGCGATGGCCGGCGCGCGCGAAGGGGCTTTGGGAGTGGCCCTCCGGTGTCCCTACGGCGCGTCGGCCTAACGCCTTACCTTGCACGCATCACCGAAACCTCAGGGACCGGGAAGCTCCTATAGCTCCTGCGGGGCGGTGATCCGCATGCGACAGCGGACCAGGCCGTCCTCGGGCGAGCAATGCTCAGGACTTGTGGATCGGTTCCGGGAGGGCACGTGAAGGGCGTACCTTCCCGAATGATCCTTTGAAGGTCTCCGAGTAGGCCCGCGTTGCAGCGCGGGTCGGGAAGGCACGCCCGTGCTCAGCGTAGTCACCGAGGACGGCTCCACCCAATCCGGCTCCTTGATCGACGAGGTCGTCCGCCAGGGCGCACGCCGGATGCTTGCCGCCGCACTGGAAGCCGAAGTCAACCAGTACATTGCCGAGTTGGCGGCCGAGACCGACGAGGCTGGCCGCCGCTTGGTTGTCCGCAACGGTCACCACCGGCCCCGGACCGTGGTCACCGCGGCCGGACCGGCTGAGGTGAGGGCCCCCGCGGATCAACGACCGGCGTGTCGACGAGCAGACCGGCGGGCGCAAGCGGTTCTCCTCCAAGATTCTTCCGCCGTGGTGCCGCAAGTCGCCGAAGATCTCCGAGGTGCTGCCGCTGCTCTATCTGCACCGCCTGTCGTCCGGAGACTTCGTCCCGGCCCTGGAGGAGCTTCTTGGCAGCACAGCCGGCCTTTCGCCGGCGACCGTGACCCGGCTGACCAAGCAGTGGAGCGACGACCACGCCGCCTTCCAGCAGCGGGACCTGTCGGACCGGGACTTCGTCTACGTGTGGGCCGACGGAGTGCGCCCCAAGGTCCGGCTCGGCCAGGCGCACTCGTGCGTGCTGGTCCTACTCGGCGTTCGCCTGGACGGCACGAAGGAGCTGATCGCACTGGCCGAAGGGCTGCGGGAGTCCACGGAGTCGTGGGCCGACCTGCTGCGCGACTGCCGCCGACGCGGCATGCGCGACCCGGAGCTGGTGGTCGGCGACGGCGCGATGGGTCTGTGGAGGGCATTGGCCGAGGTTTTCCCAGCAGCACGGCATCAAAGGTGCTGGGTTCACAGGAGATCTACAACGCTGAGGACCGCGCCCACACCGAGCGGGCGATCGAAGCGTTCGCCCGCACCTACGGAGCCAAGTGGCCCAAGGCCGTCGCGAAGATCACCGACGACCGGGACGAGCTGCTGGCGTTTTACGACTTCCCGGCCGAGCACTGGATCCACCCGCGGACCACCAACCCCATCGAGTCCACCTTCTCCACCGTCAAGCTCCGCACCAAGGTCACCCGCGGTGCCGGCAGCCCGGCAGCGGCGCTCTCCATGGTGTTCAAACTCGTCGAGTCCGCTCAAGCGCGATGGCGCGCGATCACCGGCGCGCACCTGGTGCCCCTGGTCCGTGCCGGCGCGCGCTTCGAGAACGGCATCCTGGTGGAGCGGTGCGAGGTGGCCGCGTGAAGGACATGTTTGCGGCACTTGAAGCGCTGACCGACCGCGATCCGAACCGGCGGGACGTCGCCGCCTCGGTCCTGGGGGACCTCCTGCGCGGCACCGCACTCGACGCGGATTCGACTCGTCTGATCGTCGGACGCCTGGTCAGCCTAGCGGTCAACGAACCGGTAGCCATGGTCCGCGAGTCTGCCCTCAACTCGATCAGCGAAGCTTTCAACCACCACAGCCTGCCGCTGGGCATCGTCCAACCGCTGGCCGCCGACATGCCGACGATGGAGCCCGAGCTCCTCCCTCATGCGCTCTACATTTTCGGCGCAACGCACGACCCGCAGGCTCGCCCACTGATCGAGCCCTTCCTCAACCACCCCGACACGGACGTGCGAGAGGAAGCCGAACGCGCGGCAGCCGAGATCACCGCATCCACCACAGAACGCCGCAACCACAACTCTTGACTATTGCTCTCCTCGGGCAGGTAGAGCAGCATGCTGCTTCCGTCGGTGGCGCGAGCCTGAATCCATGCGCGGACGTAGGCGACCTGGTCGACGGGGCCGGTGAGGACGATGTCGACGGCGTCGTGGTCGGGTGGCGGGAAGAGGTCGTTCTCGACTGTGCTCATAGCGTGTCAACAGTTCGGTCTGGGCTGGTGCGGCGGCCCGGAGCGGTGGCCACTCGAAGGAGCGGCGCCGGCTTGGCTGTGCCGCTCCTCCGCCACTCGCCGCGCTACCACCAGCCCGCGGCGGATCCGTGCAGGCCTGCCCCACTGCAGTGCCGGCATACGTCCTCGGTCGGCGGACCGACGTCCTGGCCTCCAACCGACCGGCCCGGGCCGTTCCTCACCGACTGGAACCGCCTCGCTGCCGAGACCGCAACGATCCTTAGCCTGAAGGCCGGGTGCCCCCCGACCGGCAACTCGCAGACCTGTGGGCCAACTCACGCTGCAGGCATCGCATTTCTTGATCACCGCAGTGTGGCGCGCGCTGCGCCGACAGTCGCAGGGCACGGACCATGTGCCCGCGACGCCACATGATGCCTGCAGTGCGCGAACGGTACAGCGAGCAGGGGGCTGGCGCTTGTGGCAGGCGCCGGCTGCCGTCGTAGTCTGAACTTGTCCGTCCGGCCGGATTAGGCCCTACGGGGGCCGATTAAGGCCGGGCGGGCCAGTCACCACACGTC
The DNA here is from genome assembly GCF_033792725.1 of Streptomyces sp. PA03-5A. NCBI lineage: Bacteria > Bacillati > Actinomycetota > Actinomycetes > Kitasatosporales > Streptomycetaceae > Streptomyces > Streptomyces sp. PA03-5A. The sequence goes on from NZ_JARAVL010000055.1 coordinate 33,416, forward strand.
TGGGCCGCCACCGCGCCACTCGATCACGTCGGGGTCGGCGATGTCGAACCATGCAAAATCGAAGCCAGCGAGCCAAAGGAACTGCTCCAGTTCTGTCATGTCGCGGGCAGTTCCGAAGTAGACCCCGTTGATCGTTACCCCGCGGCCGTCCATGGGCGGAAGGACGATGACGGACGGCTCCTTGACGGGCAAATATCCAGCGTGTCTCGCGCGGAACGCGGGTGCATCCTGGAAGTGTGGCCCTGCCCATGCGGAGGGGACGCAGCCCTCGTGGCGGGGTCGCCCAAACGTCTGCCTGGCCATGCGAGTGGTCCACGCGGCTGGCCGGGTGGGCACGAAGGCGCGGTCCCGTCGCTTCCTCCGGGGCCTTCGGCGGGGCCGCTCCGTCACGCCGCATGATTCGTTCCTTGACGAGACGGCCACCGAGAGCTGACCCCGCTGGCTCGACACGCTGACCAACCGCACAGTCGAACATGTGAGCGACTTACCACCTGATGCTGAGCGGCTGCGGGTAATCCACCTGCAGCTGCAGATCGACGCGGTCGACGCGAAGATCCGCGAGGCCGAGGAGAGGGAGCCCCGACCCGCTGCCGCTGCCACGCCGCCGAAGCAAGAGAAGTCGCACGCTCGTCGTCGAGGCCGAGGTCGTCCCTGGTGTTTGACCAGGCGGGTGAAGGGCTTCTGCTTGATCGCGGCGTACGAGGTAGGCGGTGCTGCTGATGGTGGTTCCGGGTTCGTCGGTAAGGCGTGCCCTGGACTGGGGGTGCCGGCGGCAGGCGGTGGCCAGTCCCGTGAGTTTCCTATGGAGCCGGTCGGCTGCCGCCAGCGCCTCGCGCTGATGGTGACCAGCATCGTACGACTGGTCGTGCACTGGCAGGAAGGCTTGATCGGAGCGCGTTGCCTGAGGCAAGGGCGGTATGGGGGGCTCTTCGACGGGCAGAGCGTAGACGGTCACCTCCCACTCCTGCTGGCCAGCCAGCGAGGTCAGCACGTCGGTGAAGTGCTGATGGTGCGCTGCCACCATCGCCGCCAATAGTTCCTGGTCCCGGTGCACGGTGGCCAACTTCAGCGGCAGCACGCTGGTGTGCTGAGCCAGGGCGTCTACGGTGCTGCGATGTATGCGAGCAGCTCCCAGCCAGGAAAAGTTTCCAGATGCCATCTGAGTGCCTTGCGGGTGTATTCGATGCGCGGCACTTTGCTGACGGCTACGGCCAGGTCCGCGGTGTAGATGATCCGAACGCGGCGGCCTGCAATCCCACGTAGGTGCCTCAGGGCCTTGTCCTGTCCGGTGAAGGGCAACAGGGCGGTACTCAACGGTCCGTACTCCCCTCGGGTAAGGCTTGGTCTGGGCGATTGAGCCGTCCGCTGGGTGTGAGGTATCTGGGGCCGCACGACGGCTCGCCGGGAAGGTCCGTGATAATCCGAACGCGTTGCCGACGGGCCACCCACGGTGGCGTCTACCCGGGGACGGGTGCGTGCACTGCGCGAGTCCCCCGCTGGTGCCCGGCGACGCCGAGTTGGTTGCCCGCCGCGTTACCGCGGTCTGCTGGACGCCCATCAGCGCCTCGCGGACCAGCAAGCCGCCTTGCCTGACCGAGTAAGGGTCGGCTCGCACGTCACCTCAGTTCCAGGCCGCCACCTGACTTTCGCTTGGACGCCGAGCCCCTCATGGCACCCTTTGAAAGCGGCCGGGGTCGCTCGCGCTCTTCAGGCGCTGGCCATGTGTGCAGGGGGTGAGAGTTCGCCATGCTGAACCAGCGTGTGCCGCTACGGGGCAGCTCCGATCCATTCGCAGATGAGGACGGTGGCGTCGTCTTTGAGCCTTCCACGATGGTGCTCGACGACTGCGTGCATGAGTCGGCGCAACGTTTCCGGGGCCGGCATGCCATCGGCCTGCTGGCGGATGATGAAGTCGGTGAACCGGCCCCGGCCGAATTCGTTGCCTTGCGCGTCGCGGGCTTCTGTGACGCCGTCGGTGTAGAGCAGGACGCGGTCGCCGCGTTGGAGATGTTCGTGGCACGTCTGGACGGGCAGGCCCAGGTCGCTGCCCATCGGGTGCGAGGGCGGGCAGTCAAGGACGTGCACCCAGCGTCCGCCACGGATCAGCACCGGCGGCGGGTGACCTCGGTTGACCCACGTGAAACGGCCGGTGGAAAGGTCCAGGTCGGCCAGCACGCCCGTGATGTACCGCTGATGCGCAAACTGCTCGATGAGCACCTCCTCGATGGCGGCACTGGCCGCCGCAAGGCCGACGCCGTGACGGCGCTGATTACGGCAGGCGGCCATCGCGAGTTGTGACGTCAGCCCGGCGGCGTTGTCGTGGCCCATGGCGTCGAAGACCGCCAGATGGAGTACGTCGCCCGCCAGTGCGTAGTCGAATGCGTCCCCGCCGACCCGGTAGGCCGGCTCCATCTCGGCGCAGACCACCACCCGGCCGTCGGCAAACGCCCGCGGGGGCATGAGCGCCCACTGCATCTCGGCGGCGATGTTCATGGACTCGACGCGCACCAGACGCGCATGCGAGTCGCTCGAAAGCCGTTTACTGACGAGCTGCAGTCCCACCAGAGAAGCGAGATACTCGGCCGCATCAAGGCCCACCCCGAGGGCTACGTCGACCCGCAGGACGCCCAGACGATGCGTGCCGTCAAGGATCGGCACCCAGTGGCGCTGCCGACCCGGTCCGGCACCCGGAGCGGTCATGATGCGGGTGTGGCGGAAGGCACGCCCCGGCAGCGTCGTTTCGATGCACAGCTCCTCACCGTCCCGGCCGGCATCGAGCCCGACGCCCGTCAGCTCTCGGAGCACCTCCTGTCGCAGGTCCGACACATAAACGCGGGCATCCTCCAGCTCCGCCTTCGCCGCGTGCTCGGCCACCAGCCCGGGAAGTTGCTCGATGCTCGCCAGGTGACCGGCCTGCAACAGGCCACCCAACATCCGAAGCACGTCATCGGACCGCGCCATCCAGTCGCCACCCTTGCTCGCCGATCCGTCCCCCACCATCGTGCGCCTCAGGACCGAAGAGCAGACGCATTGCCATCCGCCTGGCTCGCCGCGTCGCCAGTGGTGAGGAGGGTCCCTGAGAGCCGGCGTACCGTGCAAACGGTCCACCCGCCTGGTCGTGTGAAGGGCCCACGGCGGCCGCTTCGCCAAAGCAAACACGACGGCTGGGCGAAGCTGCCCCGCCCGCTGCCCTCGATGGGGGCAGCTGATGGAGCCCCCAGCATCAGGTTCGGCCCAGGCGGTGTCCGGGTCTTCCTGCCTCCGCGAGGGTTTGCTCGCTAGAGGCCCTCGGGTTCGTGAAAGAGCGGCCGGTCAGGGCAGCGGGAGCCCTGAACCGGTCTCGACGCCCATCCGGACCTCGTCCGCCGCGCAGAGGTGGGTGCCCATGTTGCGCTCCATCATGCGCAGCGCCGCGTCCGCCAGGTCGCGGTGGATGTGGGCGACAGCGTCACTCGCGACAATCGTCGGAAGGTCACGGATGTGCGCGTCGAGTGCCGAGTACAGCACGCACTGCTCGGTGACCTGCCCGCACAGCACGAGGTGGCCGACGTTCTGCCGGTCCAGGAGGTACACCAGCGGAGTTCGGAAGAAGATCGAATGCCGGGCCTTGAGGACGAACAGCGAGTCGGCGTCGGGCTTGACCGGTTCAACCAGGTCGGCGTGCGGACCGGCGAGCGCCATGTCCAGGATCTCGTCGTGCGGGAGCGCCAGCGTCCGAAATTGTCGTTGACGTAGATGACGTCCACACCGATGTCGCGCGCGCGTGTCGTGTTCGTACGTATTGATCATGTCGATCACGACGAGCGCGGTCGTTTCCTTGTCGTGCATTCGTTGCGGACCTCGATGGTTGCCGTGTCAGGCGGTCACTCCCCGGCGGCGTGCTGGGCTCGTACGCGGGGGAAGTGCAGAAAGCTCCGGACAGGGTCGTTGTTCCAGCATGCGGCCATCAAGACTGCGTCGCAGCCCGGAGGGGTGGAATGCCGAGTGATCGTGTATCCCGCCTTCGGAATGCGGCGGGCGCCGGGTCCGGCTGGATGAGCGCATCCTCACCCTGGCCCATGGGCCCAGGGAGATTCTCGTCTTGCTGCGGCGGGCTGGGCTCAGGCCCCGGGTCAGAGACCTCTGGAAGGGGAGCTGGTCGAATGGCGGGGCGGCGGACCTGATCTTTGGTGACAGGCGGCGCGCCGCGCCGCCGGTTCGCATCGACCGCCGTTCCACCGTTCGGGCCTGCCCGGTGGACGCCGGGCCGCTGCGATTCCTTCCGCTGGGTCAAGCGTCGCGTCGCTGGTCGTTGCTGTCCTGGCGCAGCTGGTCGGCGTGCCGAATGAGAGCGTCCACGCGCGCAGCTATCTGAAAGGCACACCGATGTCCCCGCAGCCCCCAGCGGACCTCCGTACACCGGCGATGACGTTCGACGCGATGGTCGAGCACGTACGCTACGAGGGTGCCTACCCAACCCGCGAACGGGCCGAGCAGGCCGTCCGTGATGTGCTGGCCGGACTCGGTCGGCAGCTGATCGGCGAAGAACGCGTCGCCCTGGCCGCCCGGCTTCCGGTCGAGGCCGCGCTCGAGCTCACCGCCCGGCTCCCCCGCACCGAACCGCTCACCGCCTTCGACTTCGTCAGCGACCTGGCCACCCGCACCGGCGGCACGCCCGCCACCGCACGCTGGGACGCCGGGACCGTTTTCGCGATTCTCAGTCGCCTGACCGGGGACGACCTCATCAACCGCGTTCTCGCACAACTGCCAACCGGGTACGCCTTGCTTTTCGGCCGGGCCGAATTGGCGCCGACCGCATAGCGGTGGCCGCGGTCGGCTCTCGCCCATCAATTCACCCCTTCGACGCGCAACCCACACGGACTGTGTCCCGTCGCGGCGCACCCGATCGTGCGGGGCTGGTCGGCCGCACCGCAGACCGCCTCACGCCGGGGAACTGTCCGTAGCCTTGGCGGCGTGGCCAGCACCGGCACTCACCCCAGTCCTTCCCCGCCGACCGTCCGGCACAGGACGGCGGCCCCGTTTGTGCCGTTTTCGTACGGGCAGGCGTGGGGTGTCCTGACGGAACGGAGGAGAACGATGGCGACAGGTGAGACAGGATTCAAGGACGTGGCGTACGACCTGGTGTCGGTCCAGTACCACTCGCTTAAGGCTGGCCACGACTACGGTCAGTACGTACGGGACGCGAAGAGCGCTGGAGAGAACGAGATCGCGGACTTCTTCGAGGACGTGATGCGCGAAGACTCCGAGCGCGCCGCTCGCTGCCATGAGTTCCTGTCAGAACTGGCAGAGAAGGGCGATATCGGGCCCGCCGCGTCCTAACGGACTCACACGCCGGATCCTGAGAGGCGCTGGCTGTGCCAGGCGGGGCACTCACTGCCCCATCGGGCCGGGACCCCGCCTGGCGCTGCGACAGGCGGGCAGGCAGGTGGCCGGCCTGCGCGGGCGACCATGAGGTGGACGCGTTACGGCAGGCGAGCGCCTGGTCCACAGCAGCGGTCGGGTCCAGCCGCGGCTGCGAAGGTCGGTCAACGCGGTGACCGGACGGCGCGCTACCCGCAGATCGGCGCCGTCGTCACGAGCCCGGAGTGGCCGAGGACCCGCTCCTAACGGGTCCATCTCAGACCACGTCATCAGCGTGGCGCCAGAGGAGGCACGTCGCCCGCTCCTGGTGTAGTTCCTGGGCTACGTTTTGTTTCATATCGAACCAACCTGCCCCTTCCACACCAGGAGCAGCGTGACCTCTGTGGTGCTGGCAGGCTGGTGCGGCGATCCGTCCGTTCAGGGCACCCGGCTCGCCCGATCGGACGGGCTTGCGTCGCGCCCACGCTGCCACCAGTTGGGAGGGCGGTAGACAGCAAGGTGACAATGCCGCCGAGCCGCCTGTGAGAGAGACGCCATGGCCGCTGACGCCCATGCCTCCGGACGCCATGAGACCGAGGAAGAGCGCGCGGATCGCAAATGGGGCGAACTGATCCAGGAGGTGCGCGTCGCCCAGACCGGCGTGCAGATCCTCTTCGGTTTCCTGCTGACGGTGGTGTTCACTCCCCGCTACACGCAGCTGCAGCACGCGGACAAGGCCATTTACATCGTCACCGTCGCCCTGGGGGCCTCGGCCACCGGCGCCCTGGTCGGGCCGGTGGCCTTCCACCGCCTGGTGTCGGGGCTGCACATCAAGCCGCAGACAGTGCAATGGGCCTCCCGCGTGACCTTCGTGGGTCTGATCCTGCTCCTCGCCACGATGACAGCGGCGCTCTTGCTGGTGCTGCGCGTGGCCACGCACGACCCCTTCGTCCCATACCTGGTCGGCGCGGTCCTGGCCTGGTACCTCATGTGCTGGTTTGTCCTGCCCTGCTGGGCACGGGTTCGCTTCGCAGGTCACCGGCATAAGTGAGCGGACGGATCCAATGGCGGCGGCCGGCTGCCGGACCCCCAACCTCGGCATCAGCCCTTACGCCGCACGTGAGGGTACCCGCGCCAGGACCTAAGGAAGAGCTGGTGGTGGTCCGTGCCGAACGTGAACGGTGAACCAGCGCCGACGCGCGTGACGATCACCCGGGAAGGACCGACCCTGATCAAAGGCCCCGTCGAGGTGGTCCTGGACGACGGCCGTGTCGTGCGTTCCGACCGCTTCGTCGTGGCCATCTGCGCCTGCCGCCGCAGCCGCACGTACCCGTGGTGCGACACCAGCCACCGCCGCCGCACCCGGCCTGCCCCGGCTCCCGCGGATTAGGTCCCCGGAACGGCGGTTGCCCTGCCCTTGACCGGGGACGTCCGGTCAATCCGGCCTCAGCGGGGATGGTCGGCCGAGATCCGCGTTTCGGGGGCCAATTGCTCGGCGGATGGTTCCGATGGTCGGCCCACGCGCAGTGGCGGCAACGTGAGCAGCCTGCGGGCGCACAGTTCCTGTACGACGAGGAGCAGCACATTGCTCTGGTCCAGGCCACGCGCCCACGCCGCGTCTGGGGCCGGCGCGGCTTCTACGGGCGACGCATCCCGTGGTCGCGGGACGCGTGGAGTCTGTCGAGCGGGTTCCTCAGCGCACTACCGCGATATCGGCGCCGAAGACTTCGTCTTGATAGGGCAACCGGGTGATGTCGCTTGGAGCCGATTACGTCTGGGTGAATCGGCTTGAGACTCAGCGTGATCCAACACAGCAGGTACCTCACCAGCCCATCGCCGCAGCGGTACCGGACGCCGTCGCAATCGTGGTGCCATGCCTGCTTCCGGCGGAGGCGCCCGATTCGGCTCACGCGCGGCTCTGACCGGGCGGGTAACACCAGCACTTTTCCGGTACGTACCCGTGCACCAGAGGTAGGTAGAGCCGCATGAAAGCTCTCGTCATCAACTGCACCCTCAACGGTCGCCGCAGCCGTCCAGCATCTACGCCCTTGCAAGGGTGGCAGCGGACCAGCTCGCCGCCTGCGCCGTGGACATCGACTGCGTCCGCGCCGTGGACCTCGACATCAAGCCGGGAGCGACCAGCGACCAAGGCGACGGAGACGCGTGGCCCGAGGTCCACGGCAAGCTGTTGTCCTCGGAGATCCTCATCGTCGCCTCCCCCACATGGTGGGTAGGCCCTCGTCGATCGCCCAGCGCGGGCTGGAGCGCATGAACGCCATGATGTCCGAGACGGACGACCGTGGCCGCCCGGTCGCCTACAACCGGGTGGCCGGTGTGGTGGTGACGGGCGACGAGGACGGCGCACACCACGCCATCAGCGAGATCTCCGGGGCGCTGACGGACCTGGGCACACCATCCCAGGCCAGGCCTGGACGTACGGGCACCTCGGCCCCGGGGCCGGCCCCGACTACCTCGACGACGAACGCGGCCACGACTGGTCCCACAAGTCAGGTCGCGCCATGGCCGCGAACCTGCACGGCGTCGCCCAGGCCTGGCAGCGACACCCCTCAACGGACCGCCAGGATGATCGTGGCGTCTCTTGGCGGACCGCCGATTACGCGACGGCGCCGAAGGCAAGCACCCCGGGCGGCGAACGAGCACCAGCAGATGCGCCCGTGATCCCGGGAGGCCCTGCTCGCCATCGCAGGCGACGAAAACGCCCGCCAGTGAACGGTGGCATGGTGAACGGGACGGCTGAGGCACTGTGCAGCGGCTGGCGGGCTCAAAGCTCGTGCGCTCCGAGGTCGTCACTCGGATGCGTCGTCCCGCTTGAAGATCACGCGACTGGGCGTGATGCTGTTCGGTTCGTCCGAGAGCTCGACCTGCGCCGGTAGCTTTTCGGGCCTGAGGAAGCCCCCGCCGGACCCACCTGCGAGGGCTCTTCATGCGAGGCCGACGATGGCATGATGCGCTGATCGGCCTCGTCACCTCCGTGTAACGCACATTCTGCGCCCTTGGAAGTAGCGTCCCGCCATGCTGCTTCCCACTTCACCAGACCGGGGTCATGGCCGCTGATCCTGGCAGACGCGGAGATCCGGCCGACCTGGCCGTTAGGTCCGGCTGAGCTGCCGCGGACCGTCCACCACCGCCAATCCCCGGACCCGGCTGCGCTCCCCGATTCCCTCCGCGACTGCACAGTACCGATCACGGTGGAGGTGTCCGAGCCAGTGGCATACCGGTGGCACGCCTGGGCCGGGAGGATGCTGCCGAGTGCTGCCGCCGGCGTGCTGACGGCAACCGGCTTCGACGGCGGTCGGCCCGACGAATGGTTCGTGTTGGAGCGGGCGGTCCCCGCAATCGAGTGGGTGTCGCTCATCGACCTGGCGGCGCGGCTGCCGCTTTGGCCGGAGGCGGTGGAGCCGCCGGAACGGGGGTAGCCACCCCTTAGGGTCCCCTGCCCGGCCCCGTGATCCCAGCAACCGGGTCAGGCGGGGGACTCACCATACTGTCGGGCCTGCGCTATGCCAGTCGAACAGCTCGTCGTCCAGATAGATCGAGTCGGGATCGAGGCCAGCACGCCGCAGGAACTCCATCAGGTCCCGAAGGTCGTAGGCGATGCCGAGGTCCTGGCAGTCCAGGCGCACACGCCGACCGCCAGCCTCAGAAGGCGGCGGGTACACGACCACCCGATGCCGCTCCATACGCTCAGGCTGCCTCCACCGGAGGAGAGGGCGCGCAGCCTACATGTGCAGCCCTGTCCTCCCCGACGCGCGCACCGGGCGGGCGTTGCAGCCCGCCACCGGATCAGGCGTTGACGTACACCCGGGTCACGAATTCCGCGATCTGGGCGTCCGTCAGATTGCGCGCGAGGTCGGCCTCGCTGATCATGCCGACCAGTCGGTGACCCTGCTCCGTGTCGATGACTGGCAGGCGCTTGATCTGATGCTGTTCCATCAACTGCAATGCCTCATCGGCGCCGGCGCTCGCGTCGATCCACTGCAGATCACCGGCTAGAGTTCCCGCCTGAACCGTTGCGGGGTCGATGCCCTCTGCGTCGCACTGGACCACGATGTCGCGGTCGGTGATCAGGCCCGCGAGCCTGTTGTCGTCCCCGCAGATGGGCAGGCATCCGACGTTCAAATCGCGCATCATCCTTGCCGCTTCCTGAAGCGATTGATGCGCGCCGACGCACTGGACTCCGCCGGACATGATGTCCCTGGCCGTGAGCTGCTTGTTGCCCGTCATCCTCTTCTCCCCTGCGATTCTGGCTTTCGGGTCCGGTTGACAGCGGATGCTCGTGAGGCTGGTCAGAGCCATCGCGTCGATCGTTTCCGGCTCTCTGCCGTGGCTCCAAGCCCCTGCTAGACCTGCCGTTCAACGGAGGCGCGCTGTACGAAGGCACCCTTCTCTCCAGGATCGGCTTCGTCCCTACGGCTCGCATCTGCAGGGAGATCGCCAGGGATGAGACCGTCAGCGGCACCGGATGCACCCTGGCGGGCGACGGCGGCTCGATGACAACGCTTCCGGACCCTTGCGCCGAGAGGGCACGTCCGCTGGAGTGGTGTATCGACGGCAACTCGGTGATCTCTTCTTTGAGGCCATGCGGTGAGTTCGGTTGGCAGGACGGTGTCGTCGTTTCCTGACTCGATCGGGCGGATGCGGGCTTTGGCGAGGAGGTCGCGGCCCATGTAGCGGCGGGCCTCGGTCCACTCGTCGTTCTCATCGGCCAGGACAGCACCGACCAGGCGGATCATGGCGGTGCGGTCGGGGAAGATGCCGACCACGTCAGTGCGTCGGCGGATCTCTTTGTTCAGTCGTTCCTGCGGGTTGTTGGACCAGATCTGCCGCCAGGTCTCCCGCGGGAAGGCGGTGACGGCCAGCAGGTCGTGGCGGGCGGCATCCAGGTGCTCGGCCGCCTTGGGAAACTTGGTTTCCAGAGTGTCCAGGACTTGCTGCATCTGGGCCTGGACGGCGTCGGCGTCGGCGTCGGGCTGTTCGAAGACGTCCGCAGCAGCGTCGCCACCCATGGCTGAGCCGATTTCGAGACCTGGGAGAGCAGATTGCGGGCGTAGTGCGTGCGGCAGCGCTGCCACGAAGCCCAGGCAGGACGGCTCCGATGGCGTCGACTGGCCCGGCGTGGGCGTCGGAGACGACGAGCTGGACACCGGTCAGGCCGGGGGCGATGAGCGAGCGCAGGAAGGCCAGCCGGCCGGCGCCGTCCTCGGCGGTGGCGACGTCCAGCCCGAGGATCTCGCGGTGTCCGTCGGCATTGACGTCGACCGCGATCAGCGCGTGAACGTTCAGGACGCGGCCACCTTCGCGGACCTTCTGGGTCAGTGCGTCGACCCAGACGAACGCATACGGTCCGTCGTCCAGGGGCCGGTTACGGAAGGCGCTGACCTGTTCGTCCAGGTGCTTGGACATCGCGCTGACCTGGGACTTGCTCAGCTGTGTCACGCCAAGGGACTCGGCAAGCTTCTCGACCCGGCGGGTAGAGACCCAGAGCAGGTAGGCGGTGGCCACCACCAAGATCAGGGCCTGCTCGGCCCGGCGACGTCGTTCCAGAAGCCAGTGCGGGAAGTAACTGCCGCTGCGGAGCTTGGGGATGGCCAGCTCCACCGTGCCGGCCCTGGTGTCCCACTCGCGCGGGCGATACCCGTTGCGATGGTTGACGCCTTCGTCACTGGGCCTTTTCCAACCTGAGCTGGCGGCTGTGCAGGGTAACGATCGCCGGGCTGCTCCCGGGCTCAACTGCCCTCGGAGTCCAGCCGCTCGGCGGCTTGGAGCACGTACTCGGGGAGCTTCGACGTGGCGGCTAGTGTCCTGAGTCGTTGTTTCGCTGCGTAAGTCGGTGGTGGTTCGTCATGATGGGCGGATGGCGAGGACGGGACGGCCGAAGGCCGAGTTGGTGCT
>NZ_JARAVL010000056.1:0-44630 GCF_033792725.1 Streptomyces sp. PA03-5A
TACGAACGCCGCGCCGACCTCCACCAGGGCCTCCTGGAACTCGCCTGCAGCATCATCTGCCTCCGACGACTCCGACCTTCATTCTGAAACGATCAGTAACGGGAGCCTCGGGGCGCTCGGGGCCACCTTGCACGGCCTACGATCGGGGCGACATCACATTGTCGACTCCAGAATGCGGTCGAGTGTCCGGCGCCCCATTCTGCTCATCGTCGGATTGGTCTCGACGTAATACCAGACAAGCCCCATCGCCTGTTCGAAGGCCCAGGCCTTGCCGCGTTCCCACTCCAGATCGTCGCAGGCCAGTGTCCGCCGGAGCACTTCCCGTGGGCCCGGTTGCAACAGGTGCCAGGCGCTGACCAGATCCAGCGCCGGGTCGGCCGGGCCGAAGCCCCCGGTGTCGAGTACGCCGCTGAGCCGGTCTCCCGCGACCAGTACGTTGCCGGGAATCAGGTCACCATGGCTCATCACATCGGCAGCCGTGCGTGGCAACTCCCTCAGGTGGCTCCACACTTGGCGCAGCCGGGGCACGTCGAGGAGCCCCTCGCTCTCCTCGAAGCACTTCGCCATCCAGTCGTCGTGGTGAGCGAGAACGCCGCCACGGTTCTCGCCGCTGAAATGCCGCCCGTGCGTCTCGGCGTCCCGCAGGGCTGCGATGAAGGCCGCGAGGTCCTCGGCGAAAGCGTCCGACCCACTCGGGTCGGCATCGAAGGCGACTGTTCCCGGCAGCCATGTCTGGACTGACCACGGCATGGGGCAACCCGCTCCAGGCTTTCCCAGGGCGACGGGTTGCGGAACGGGGAACCGCGACACCTGTGCCAGCTCCGCGCTCGCCTGGGCTTCCCGTTCCAGAACCGCCAGTGCCTCAGCAGCGTCGGTCAGACGCAGCGGGAAACGCGCGGAGAGGTCATCCCCGATGCGGAAGATGGCGTTGACCGTCCCGGTCGACGACTGGAGACGGATCGCCTTGCCGCTCCACTGAGGGAACTGCTCCTGGATCAGGGCCGCAACGATGTCGGTGGTCACGTCCACTTGGTCATCGTGCATGGTCATTCTCGCAAGCCCTTTCCCCAGTCCAATGCGAAGCGCCACCGGCAAGCCAGATCAACGGAGACGACAGCCAGTATTCATGCGCCAGGGTCCTGATCAACTGAAATTTTCGGGCACCCAGGCGGCTCACCCGTTCTGGTCGCCCCAGGCCACAGCCGCGGCTTCGGAGCAAATCACTTGAATCGGGACAAGAGAGGCACCCACCGAGAGCGATCGTTTGCCATCGAGCCTGGTCAAGGTCAGGGCATCGCAAGCGACTGGTGATTTCGCCGTCGACGGACTGCGCCCTCCCGCGGCCCAGAGCCGGCCCAGCGACGCTGCTCATCTTGCCGGGCGACACCCGCTTCAGGTGTTCGTTCATAGCTACACGCGGTCCGCCGCGTTGCCATTACGAAAGGGCTTGGGCAGGTTTCCTGTTACCGCCAGAGTCCCCGTACGTGTACGTACGGCTCTGTTGCCGTCACCTTCTGCTGTCAGGATTGGCGAATTGACCGTGTCCCCTTGGGGCAGCGAGACCTGGACAGTCGTTGGCTGTCTGCGTGAAGCCCATGATGAAGCGGGTGGTCTCCTCGTAGCCGGCGACGCGTTCGGCAAGGGCGAAGGCGGCAGCAGCGGCGTCAACGCTGTTCCCCGTGAGTCCCCGTTCGGCACCGCCTCACGTGGCACGGCTGTGGCACGCCCGATCCCCTCAATGCGAACTATGGGCACGACGGTCGCTGAGGTCTGCTGGGCACGCCAGCCGGCCGTCCGGGAGGGGTGTGGCGGTCGGGTATCGGCGCAGAGGTTGCTGTACTTCGTTGCTGTACAGCACTGTCGTGGCTGACTCGTCTCAGCGAGGTTTGACCGTTCGCGCTGAGCAATGCTCGGAACCTGTGGATCGGGCCGGGGAGGACGTACCTTCCCTGGTGATCGATCGATAGGCCATCGAGCAAGGCCAACGTTGGCGCGTCGGTCGGGAAGGCACGTCCGTGCTCACCGTAGTCAACGCCGACGGCACCACCAGTGGCGGGTTATGCGCCGGCAGCCGCGCGGCAGGACTGGCGATGGTCTTCAAGCTGGTCGAATCCGCCCAGGCCCGCTGGCGGGTCATCAACGGCTCCCATCTCGTCCCGCTCGTCCGTGCCGGCGCCCGCTTCGAACGCGGCCAGCTGGTCGAGCGGCCCGCCCCTGCTGTTGCCTGACACTGTGTTCAACTGATTGACGAGCCACCCATTCAAACCGCAGGCGGCCAACTGACCAACCTGAGATTCGCCGAATCCGGATTTCTGTCCAGGCATCGCAAGGTGAGCTGCTTGCGACGTTGCCGAGGTGTCCAGCCGTGGTGAAGCAACGCATCTCGTATGACTCCCGCAACCAACCCAGGTGCGATCACCACACCGTGCTCAACCCACGTCGCCATGCGCTGTCCACCATTTTCCTCGTGCAGGACAACGATTGCCAGACCGGGCTCATCATTGGGCGCGACTACCCAGCGATAGCGTTCCCCGTCGACAATGATTACCCGCGTGCCCCTTTTCGCAATGGCCATGCAACTCAACCTTCCGCACCACGCACGGCCGCACCAACTCGTGCGCGTAGACCGACAGTGTGCCTCTTGTCGGGGGCGTCGTGGAACTCTGCGGCGGCCTCAACCGATTCCGCGCCAGACGTCGACTGAGGGGGAAGTTGCCCCGCTCGCCGCAGGCTCCGACCTACCCACCACCGGCTTCGCGACCCTGACCGAGGTCAGCTGATCCACAGGTATTGACAATTGCTCGTTCGCGCTTTGACTGGTCGCTGTCGTACGTTCGAGGCTGTTGGGCTTGCCAAGGACAGGCATGGCCACAGGGAGACGAGGCATTTTCGGCACTTCGGCAAGGTCGTCAGCCGCGTGTAAGTCGACTGGGAGAACGAACACTTCGCGAAGCTGGCGCTGGAGCGGATGCTCGCCCTGCCGTAGGGGCAGGATGGGCGCATGATCCTTCGCCCCTTGCGCGACATCGACGATGACGCCGACGCGATAGCGGTCGTGGCCTCCGCCGCGTTCGGCGCCTCCGATGCCCTGCCCGGTGGCGGCCCTCCCGAGGAGATGCCTCCCGAGCTGGCCGCTCTGCTGCGGCGGCGCAATCGGTACGTCGCGCGTACCGACCCAGGTGGTTGCTGGCTGGCCGTGGACGAGATCTCCGGCATGCCGCTCGGGGTCGCCCTGTCGACGCGCCGCGAGGGGACGTGGGGGCTGTCGCTCCTTGCCGTGCTGCCCTCCGCGCAGCGGCAGGGGGTCGGGCGCGAACTGCTGGCCGCCGCCCTTGCCTACGGGCGTGGCTGCCTGCGCGGCATCATCTGCAGTTCCCCCGACCCGCGGGCGGCGGCGACCTACCGCCGGGCGGGCTTCGCGCTGCACCCGGCGATGCGCCTGGAAGGCGCTGTCCGCAAGGGCGACCTGCCCGCGCCGGACGGGGCGGTGCACGAGGGCTCGGCCAAGCACCGCGACCTGATGGACTCCGTCGACCGGCGCACCCGGGGCGGGGCCCACGGCCCTGACCACGACCAACTGCTCACCGAGAGTGACCTGCTGATCGTCGACGACGTGGCCGGCAGCGGCTACTGCTACATCGACCAATACGGGAACGTACGGCTGCTCGCCGCCACCTCCCGTCGCCTGGCGACCCGGCTGCTCACGGCCGCACTACTGAGCCTGCCCGAGGGCACCCCGGCACAGGTCACCAATGTGACGGCCGAACAGCAGTGGGCCGTGGATGTGGGGCTGACCGCCGGACTGGAACTCAGCACGTTCGGCTGGGTCTGCCTGCGCGGAATGCGGCCACAGGAGCCGTACATCCCCTCGGGATTCTTCGGGTGACGTTGGACCTTGGGGCGCCTGTTTGGAGGGATCCCAGCTCAGCGGGTCATCAAGACTGCGGTGTACCGTCATTGGCCGTGGCTGACCGTCCGATGTGGCACGGTTGTGGTACAGGCTGGTACCCAAGGTGCACCGTCGCCTGACTCACCAGTCACGCCACCGTTCGGTCAACTCCTCCATGTCCTGGCGGGCCAGGAGCGCCGAGACGTCGACGCCTTGCTCGACGAGGACGTCATCGATGTACTCGCAGAGGTCCTCTCGCTCTATGGTGCAGTACGCCCCGTACTTCTCATCGATGACATTCAGTTGCTGCACGACGCGCTCGACGGCGGCAAGCACGGGCTCGTCGGATGCGCTGCGGAGAGCACGCGCCTCTTCCTCAAACGAGGCCAGCGCGGCATCGGTGGCCTGCAGCATGCCGGGGGAGTAGAGCTCCGTGGAGTCGCTCCGCGCGACCTCGTCACGCCATGTCGTGGACGGTCTGGTTGCCATGCGCGGAGACTACTGCCGGCCTCCGACACCGTAGTGTCGGCCTTCCTGGGCCGGTGGAGCAGGTGTTGAGAGGGGGCTCTGGGGCCGCGTCCCCTTCTCCTCTTGACCTGTGGCTCTTCCTCAGCTGCGCCGCTTGCCGGTAGAACTTCGACACGGATTCGACACGCAGTGTCCTGACGGATCTGTACGGTGCGAACGACACACGTTAGGGGCGAACTGTTGGGGGCGGGCATGACGGCGTATCTGACTGAGACTGATCCACGATGGGCTAAGCACTCCGGTGAAGCGGGGCACTACGGAGCCTCGGAATGGGGTCCGGAGGACTTGGAGCGCGCCGCGATGTTCCTGGCCGAACTCGCGCCGCAGGCCCGGCGGGTGTTCCAGCACCTGCTGTGCAACCCAGGCCGGAGGATCCACTGCACGGAGTTGGTGGACAAGGCCCTGGGCGGCCCCAACGAGAGTGATCCGGCGCGGCGCGTGGCAGGTGTGCTGTCCGGGATGAGCAAGGGACACAGCAACAGCGAGCGGCGGCTTCCGTTCTACTGGTGGGAGGCTCCTGAGGGGAGCGCGGGTGCAACGTACGCTGTCCGCCCCTCGGTGGCAGCGGTCTTCCTGGCCGCTCAGCTCAACGCCACGTGATCTGCACAGCCGCGACTGACCACAGGCGGCCGCGTTCTGCGGCTGCCCAAATGATTGGCGTCCTGACCTGCGGCTGAACCGTTGACGCGTGTCAGCGTTGGTCATCATTGAGCGCCCTTCCACGGCCCCACGACGGCGTGGGAGGGCGCTCGCGCGTCAGGAACGTCTGCCGTGTAGAACTGGTGGTGGACTTCTGGAAGACGCGCAGGCCACAGGGCAGATGGGGAGTGCCCAGGTGGGTGGGTAACCGCGTCCGATGCCCACCGTCCGCCGCCGCGGGGGCATCTACACGCTGGACCTCGGCCAGGGCTTCGAGGCCTGGGTCGGGCTGACACAGCCACGAGGTATCACCCGCTCCAGGTCAATCCGGTTGCCGGCCTCGCGTACGTGCCGCTGGAACGACTTCTGGCTGAACTGCTCGGCGAGACACCCATCCCGGGAAGGGCCACCCTGGCCAGGCCATTCGGTTACCTCACCCCCGTACAACAGTTTCCTTCAACTGGAGATCGCGACTCCCGAAGACGCTGGACCCGCAGCTGAAGAGCTCCTGGACCTGGTCCACCGGTATGGGCTTCCGCACTCGCGCCGCTACGCAAGTCCAGACGGGCTGCTGGCCGCGTTCGAGGAAGGCGGCCACGTGGGCAATCCCGAGCGGGCGAATCTCCTGATCCCGACACTGCACCTCCTGCGGGGCGAGGCAGACCGGGCCACCTCCACAGCACAGCAGCACTTGCTTCGATACGGCAACGACCTCAGCATGGCGAACGTCGCGCACTACCACCGGTTCGCTCGCGCCCTCGTGGTGCGCCACGGCCTGGATCTTGAGGTGCGCGGCCACGACTGATGGGAGCGTTGTGCCTAAAATTTGTCCCGTAAGCGATCTCCGTACCTTCCGTGGCCAGTAGCCCTGTCTGCTGGTCCGGATTTGCGGCAGAGTTCGGGCAACAGACACCCGAGAGGCTGGGGAGGGCGCATAGAACACATCGGTGAGTCGTTGACGGGCCGTGGTCCGTCGGTGCCGGACGCGCTGGGCGTTGCTGGGTGGACAGCAGGTCGTAAGATCGCCACCAGGGACTGGACCCAGCAACTGACAGCTGCTGGGTTCGAGCTCAATGACACGGCGGTCGGGGTCTGGGCCGAGTTCGGCGAGCTGACGATCAACAGCTGCCCCCCTCGCGTCCCTGCCTCGTCACTGTACATAGAGCCCGTTGACGCCTGCGTTGACGCCGCCGCGGAAGCGTCCAGGCTGAGGCACCGATACGCAGAGAACTACAGCCCTCTGGGCATGTGGTCGGTCCAGTACAGGTCGTACATTGCGACCAGCGGGCGCGTCGTTGCCGTCTGGCCGGGCGTCCTCTGGCCCCTGGGGTCGACCTTCGCGGAGGCGCTGGCCTACGTGGTGGACGGCGATGCCGGCGCCGATCCTCAGCCTCGGTCGAGCCAAGCCCCGATGCTCGCAGCCTCGCCAGGGGGGAGCTTCCCACTTCTCATGATGCTCTCCGCAAGGCGACGAATTGGGAGAGCACGATGGGGATTCGGGACCGCCAGCACTGCCGCCACACCGCCCTGATAAGTGGTCCCTTCAATTATGACGTCACCGTGCGGCGACATAGTCAGTAGTCCGTCGAGCGAAGGACCGTTGATGGTGCCTTCGGTGGATCCAGCCATGTTCCAGCACTCCTGAAGCTTCACCTGGAGCCAGCGGAAATCGATCTCGTCGTCCTCGCCCAGATTGACGAAGGTCAGAAACTCTCCCCGCTCACCGAACAGTCCGAAACGTGTGGCCAGCCTGTACCATGCGGCGTTGACATCCCGCAGACCATCGCGTCGCTTGAGGTCGATGACCTCATCGACCCGCCCGTGCTCTGGACCGCAGGCACTTGCCTGCGACGCGGCCTCGGGCGGGCAGGTCGTCAACAATGGTTCGCCATCAAGGACGAGCAGCCCCGAGGCGCCGAGCTTGTCAGTCAGCGTTTCGATGTTCATCGTGCCTCCTTGCGGGCAGCCCGTCCGCCACCGAACTCGTTGCCGTCTACCTCGCCTACTCCGGCCTGTGCCACTGCGAGGCTATCCCCTGCTCAGTGTGGAATACGGCTTCGCCGAGCGGGACGGAGGCAGGAGCGTGAGCGACGCCGGGTGCCTTGATGAAGCAGAGAAGGTCAGACCGCGCGCCCCCCTTGCCTCGGCTTGCTGGGGGCGACTGTCGCCGGTATGGAATGCGGCTACGCTCGGCTGCTGTGAGCTTTGACATGTTTGTTCAGCGCTTCCGAGACGGGCAGGCGGCCCTCATGAGCCCGGAGGCGCTCCACACTCTGTTCGGCCCCCACGTGCACAGCGAGGAGCCGGAGTTTCATCTGTGGACCATCCATGCCCCCGACGGGGGCGAGGCTCAGGTCTACGCCGACACCAGCACCTCGGACTTCAGTGGCTTCGTGATCAGTCGATTTTCGACCGGGCTCGTTCTCGATTTGCTGGTGCAGTGCGCCCGCCGGTCCGATGCGGTGATTCTGGCTCCTGGATGCCCGACGATGATCACCTCTTCGGAGCAGCATGCTCAGCTTCCCGAAGAGCTCCGAGACGACGCGCGCCTGGTCCAAGTCGCAGCTGACGTCGAGGTGATACTCAAGGCTTGCTGATGCTGGCGATAGGCGTCGGTGTGGAGGCAGGCGCCCGGCCGGAGGATGCGGTGGCCATGCGTGTCCTGGACGCCCGGCTGCCCGCGGAGAACGACGAAGACCAGTGGGGGGATGCTGTTCGACCGGCGGCCCTCGCCTACTGGCTCATCACTCGCACTCCTGCCCGCCGACACGACTCGTAGCTGCAACGACGCCCCTCTGATCCGTAGCTCAATGTAGATCGGCCGCGGACGGTCACTCCGGCCGTGCTACGGCCCTAGGAGGACGTTAACGGACGAGATTGGTTGCGGTGGATGCCGTACTTCAGTGCTGCACGCCGATCCATGTCAGGGTGCGGGGCCAAGGCGTGCGCCAACCTGTATGCCGACAACAGCGCACAACTGCGAACAGGGCGTCAGCGGCGCTGCTTGTCCGATGGGGGTGGCGTCAGAGCTTCAGCGGCCCGTGGGTGCCTGCGTGGAAGGTGAAGACGGTCGGTTCGACGTCGAACTCCTCGCGGAAGTGCCCGCCGTAGCCAGGTTCTTCGACGTGAGGTGCGAGCAGGTCCAGGATGGGGACGAGGTCAGCCATCATGTCGTCGAGCCAGAGGTTGCGGCTGAACAGCCCCCAGACGTGGCGCTCACCGCTTGCCGTGAAGCCCCAGGACTGCCGCCGTAGGGACGCGAAATCACCTCCGGGCAGCCGGCTGTCCGGATCTGAGGAGAGCAGCGGATATGTGTGCTCCTCCCCGTCGAGTCCTGCCGGGCGTTCGGAGGTCAGGCCGAGGTGCCATCGCAGAGCGTCCAGGACCGCATCAGGCGTGTCGTCGCGGAGGAGGCAGGCGAAGACGACTTCGTAGTGGAGGCTCACGGAGCCGTATTCTGCCAGGCACGACCGACAGGCCCGGAGTGTTGCGCCTGCCGCAGCACAGAGGCGGATGGGACTTGAAAACCGTCGTGCCAGCGACGTCACCGTGGGTTCATATCCCACACTCGCCGCAATGGTCGGCGAAGGTGCCGGACAGAAGGGGTGCCCCAAGACCCGGGGGCACCGCTTCTACGTGCACGATGGCGCTGTTCTTCCCCCGGATATCCCCGCCTGATCGGGCACGCCACGGGCACGGACTCGGCCGTGCTGCTCGTTTAGATGGCCAGTAGCGCGGCGAGCAACGAAGCCGCCATTGCGGAGAAGAGCCGCGGCTTTCTCCAGCCCGGTCCGGAAGCCTGGCGGGTCAGTTCCCACGTGATCACCAGCCCGCCACCGAGGCCCAACGTGTCCCGCAGCAGGAAAACGGCGGTATGCACAAGGTCCTCCAGTGGCTTCGAACGGACGGGAAGGCTACCTCTAGCGGCGGTCGCGAGGTTCGCCGGGGCCTCAGTTTGGAAGACAGGCTGCAAACCGACGTGGCCGGCTCGGACGCAGGTGGGACCAACTGCCGCCGGGCTTCGCGCTGTCGGGCGCGACCGCTTCCCGCCGGTTCACCGAATGGAGCGTGGCCCGCGTGTGGGCCAAGCTCCACCGCCTGGTCCTGGACGAAATGGGCTTCCGGGGTGGTCAGGACTGGTACCGGTGCGCGATCGACTCCGTCAGCGTCCGGGCCCTCAAAGGGGGCGGCTGACCGGACCGAATCCGACTGACAGCGGCAAGAAGGGTTTGATAATCCACTTCATCGTGGACCGCCGTGGTCTGCCTCTGTCGTCGAGCGGCATCTCCGGGGCGAACCTCCACGACAGCCAGGCCCTGATCCCGCTGGTCTGCGGCACCCCACGCATCCGCTCACGCCGCGGCCCACGACGCCGCAGGCCCGGCACATTGCACGGGCACAAGGGATACCGCTACGGCATCTGCGGCGCTGGGTGTCGTCCCGCGGCATCCGGCACCACCTCGCCCGCAAGGGCACCGAGTCATCCCGACACCTGGGCAATGACGTCTTACAGCTGGTCCCCCGTGCCGGCCGGTTCTGGAGGGTGCACGCCGCCCCCGTCCTTGACGTCCTGCTCGCATGTTCGCCTGTCGTAGGACTGGTCATTGGCAATCAGGAGCACTCCGGCCACCTGTTCAGGGTGCTCGACGGCGAGCCATTCGTCGCCCGTGTGGTCCCCACCCGGACCGAACGCCTCAGAGGAGTAGACGCTTTGACAGATCAATGCCACGCGCTTCTTGTCCACCGCGCAGGCGTCCACCGCAGGGCCGCGCCGATAGGCCGCCCTGACGTGTCGATGACCTGCACCCTGACACCGGCCTCACCGCGCTCCGCCGTCGTGTCGGTGCAGCCCCAGAGTGAAGAGCAGCCGGACAGGGAGAGAATCGCCAGGACCAACGGGGCAGCAGTCAGTACCCGTGCGGGGAGTACTCAGATGACCTCCAGTCAGAAGGGATCGGAGTTCCGCACGGGAAGTGACTGTGGCATTCGGAGCACGTGAGGTCATCCCTGCGGCAGGTGCCTCTCTCATGCGCAGACCTGACCGGACCGGACGGCCCGCCACCGGGGCCGAGCGCGACCTCGACGCGGAGCGGTGCCGCACCCGGGGTCGGGGTCGCGGGTGCGGCACCGCTTCCGGGCGTGCCCTGGGTCAGCGGACCCGGATGAAGACCACGTCGTACCCCAGGTTCGTGCCGCGGTTCTTGACGTAGACGCCGTCCTTGCCGCCGTTGGGGTTGCCGGTGTTGCCCTCGACGGTGGTGAAGGAGGAACCGCCGCTCACCGTCCGCACGATGCCGATGTGCTCCTGGCCGTCGTTGAAGTTGCTCCCGCCGTTCCAGTCGAAGGCCACGATGTCGCCGGGCTGCGGGTTGGTCGTCACCGACAGGTGGTAGTTGCCGGCCCGGGCCTGCTTCACCCAGCCGGAGACGTAGCTGTTGCGGTAGGAGGTGGCGCCCGTCTGCTTGGCCACCCAGCTGACGAACGTCGCGCACCAGGCGTAGTTGTTGGTGGACAGGGAGAGCCCCACGGCCACGCCGTAGCTGTTCGCGCGGGCGCTGCCCTCGACCGTGCCGACCTCGGCGGCGGCGACGTCGAGGAGTTTGGCGTAGCCGCCGCCGGGCGGCGGCGACGTGGGCGGGGTGACCGCGCCGTACAGGGCGGCCTTGGTGTTCGGGCCCACCCTGCCGTCGACCGCGAGCCCCTTCTCGGACTGGAAGTCCCGCACCGCGCTGTCGGTCATCGGCCCGAAGTCGCCGTCGACGGCGAGATCGGCGCCGTGGTGGTTGAGGAGGCTCTGCAGCTCGGTGACGCAGCCGCTGCGCTGGCCTTTGACGATGTCGGTCGGGCACGCGGCGGAGTTCAGGTTGATCGGCGCGGGGGCGCCGCTGCCGCCGCCACCGCCGATGTTGGAGTACAGGGCGTTCTTGGTGTTCGGGCCGACCTCGCCGTCGACCGACAGGCCGTGCGAGGACTGGAAGGACCTCACGGCCGTCAGGGTCAGGGGACCGAACTCACCGTCGACGTCGAGGTGCTGGCCCTTGCCGTTGAGCAGCGCCTGCAGGGTCGCGACGCAGCCGCCGGTCTGGCCCTCCACGATGTTCGCCGGGCACGAGGAGGACCGCAGGTCCAGGCCGGTCGAGGGGGCCTCGTCGGTGTCGTACAGTTCCCGCTTGGTGTTCGGGCCGACCTCGCCGTCGACCGACAGGCCGTGCGAGGACTGGAAGCTGCGGACCGCGCTGTACGTCTCCGGCCCGAAGTCGCCGTCCACGCTCACCGCGTAGCCGAAGTGGCGGAGCAGGCGCTGGAGTTCGGTGACGCAGCCGCTCTTGCTGCCCTGCACGATGTTCGCCGGGCACGAGGAGGACGTGAGGTTGACCGGTGCGGGCGCCGTGCCCCCGGTGGCGTACAGCTTGCTCTTGGTCTGGGGGCCCACGCGCCCGTCCACGGCGATGGCGGTGGCGGCCTGGAACTCACGCACCGCGTAGAGCGTGTTCGGCCCGAAGTCGCCGTCCACCGTGAGGCCCGCTCCGTGGGCGTTGAGCAGGTTCTGCAGTTCGGTGACGCAGCCGCTCACCTGGCCCTGGACGATATCGGTCGGGCAGGAGGCCGAGGTGAGCTTGACGGGCGCCGGCGCGGCCATCGCCGGGCCGGCGCCCATCAGGGTGGCCGCCACGAGGATCGCCGCGGTGGCCGCGAGGCTCACGATCCGGACGCGCCAGCCGGGTCTGGCGCCCGGGGCAGGGAGGGGTAAGACGCTTCTCATGACGGCGGAGGACTCCTTCGACGGATCATCTGACGAGGGACCGGGTCGAGTGGCCGCCGGGCGGCCGCGCACGACGGTGACAGCTGGGGCCCGTGCGGGCAATCCGTTTCGAACAACTGGCCGGATTCCGCCGCTGTGCATGGGAGGGAGGCACCGCCTCCTGGCGTCGAAGGGGCCGGCCGCGGTCCCCCCGGCCCTCGCCTACGAGCCCGGGCTGATCATGCCTCGGTGTTCCCCGACGTGTGCGACGCGTCCGACGCCTCCGACGTGGCGAGGCCGAGTGCCTTGCGCGCCTTGACCGCCTCGTCGTAGCCCGCGAACGGCCGTGCGAATATATCCGGCACCTGGAACCCGACGCGGCCCTGCCCCCAACGGTGCCCGTTGCGCATCGCCGGGCATGGCGACTCACTGTCTGCCGCCGCGACGGGCCGCATGTCGCCGTACCGGTTTCACTGCCGTCCGCACCCCTGAAAACGCCGTGAAACGGCGGTGAACGGCGGGTCGGTCACGCTCTGCGGCATGACGACGACGGCCCCGCGAGGGGTAGCGACCAGGGAGGGGACCACCATGAACGGCCTGCGACTGATCCGCCGTCACGCGGCGGCGTTCGTGCGCTTCGCAGGGCTGGGCTGCGGGGTCACCCTGGCGGCCTCGGCGGCCTTGGTCCTGCTCTCGCAGTGGATCCCGTGGATGGCGGCGAACGTACTGACCACCGTCGCCTCGACCGTGGTCGCCACCGAACTGCACGCCCGGGTCTCGTTCGGCCACGGACGGCCCGGCCTGGCAGGCCACGTGAAGAGCGCGGCCACCGTCGCCGTCGGCTGGCTGGTCACGTCGGCCGCAGTCGGCGCACTGACCGCGCTCCGCCCCGGCGCCGGGCTCGTCCTGCAGCAGGCGGTGTACCTGTCGGCCACCGCGCTCGTCGGGATCGGCCGCTATCGCGTGCTGCGCCTGTCCGTGTTCGCGGAGCGTGTCCCGCGGTCGCGAACCGCCGGCGGCGGCGGGATGCGGGCCGCGTTCGACGCGGGAGCGTGACCCGGCTGGACGAGTTCACCGGAACTCCTGACGGGCACCGGTCGCGTACGGGCCCCCATCGATGCCGACGGGGGCCCGTACGCCGTCCTACGAGGCGTTCCCGCCCCGCTCTTGCGCCGGTGCGCTGTCCCGAGCCGTCGGGGCTCCCCGGCGGGGCTCGCACCTGACGCAGTCGCTGCGCTGACCAGCGCATTTCACCGCGTTGCCGGTCGGAGGGGGCTGCTGAAACCGCGCTGAAAGGTCGTTGAACGCGGCGCCCCGCAGACTCCGTCGCATGATGACAACGACCGACGCATCCGCCATCGCAGCCACGGGGCTGCGGAAGTCCTTCGGGGACAAGCTGGTCCTCGACGGCATCGATCTGCACGTGCCCGCGGGCACGGTCTTCGCCCTCCTGGGCCCGAACGGCGCCGGCAAGACCACCGTGGTCAAGATCCTCTCCACCCTCATCACCGCCGACGCCGGTGAGGTCCGTGTCGGTGGGCACGACATCGCCGCCGACCCGCAGGCGGTACGTGCCGGGATCGGCGTCACGGGGCAGTTCTCCGCCGTCGACGGTCTGATCACCGGCGAGGAGAACATGCTCCTGATGGCGGACCTGCACCACCTGTCCAAGCGTGAAGGGCGGCGGGTCGCAGCCGAGTTGCTGGAGCGGTTCGACCTGGTCGAGGCCGCGAAGAAGCCCGCCTCCACCTACTCCGGTGGCATGAAGCGGCGCCTGGACATCGCCATGACCCTGGTCGGGAACCCGCGGATCATCTTCCTCGACGAGCCGACGACCGGCCTCGACCCACGCAGCCGCCACACCATGTGGCAGATCATCCGCGAACTGGTCTCCAGCGGCGTCACCGTCCTCCTCACCACCCAGTACCTGGAGGAGGCCGACGAGCTCGCCGACCGGATCGCGGTGCTGAACGACGGGAAGATCGCCGCCGAGGGCACCGCGGAGGAGCTGAAGCGGCTCATCCCGGGCGGGCACGTGCGGCTCCGCTTCACCGACCCGAACGCGTACCGGTCCGCCGCCGGCCAGCTGCGCGAGGTCACCCGGGACGACGAGGCGCTGACCCTGCAGATCGCCAGCGGCGGCAGCCAGCGCGAGCTGCGCTCCATCCTCGACTGGCTGGACACGGCCGGCGTCGAGGCGGACGAGCTGACCGTGCACACCCCGGACCTCGACGACGTGTTCTTCGCCCTCACCGCCCCGGCCACCGTCCCCAACCAGTCCAAGGAGAACGTCCGATGAGCGCCTTTTCCCTCGCGGTCCGCGACTCGAACACGATGCTGCGCCGCAATCTGCTGCACGCGCGGCGCTACCCGTCCGCCACCCTGAACCTGCTGCTCGCGCCGATCATGCTGCTGCTGTTGTTCGTGTACATCTTCGGCGACGTGATGAGCGCGGGCATCGGTGGCGGCGGCGCCGATCGCTCCGAGTACATCGCCTACATCGTGCCGGGCATCGTGATGATGACGATCGGCAGCACCGTCATCGGGGCGGCGGTGTACATCTCCATGGACATGAGCGAGGGCCTCATCGCCCGCTTCCGTACGATGGCGATCCACCGCGGCTCCGTGATCATCGGGCACGTGGTGGGCAGCGTGCTGCAGTGCATCGCCAGCGTGGTCCTGGTCGGCGTCATCGCCGTGGCCATCGGCTTCCGGTCCACGGACGCCTCGGCCTTGGAATGGCTGGCGGCGGTCGGGCTGCTGGTGATGTTCTCGCTGGCGTTCACGTGGATCGCGGTCGGTATCGGCATGGCGAGCCCGAACGCCGAGGCGGCCGCCAACAGTGCGCAGCCGTTGATCCTCCTCCCGCTCATCTCGAGCGCGTTCATCCCGGCGGACACGATGCCGGGCTGGTTCCAGCCGATCGCCGAGTACCAGCCGTTCACCCCGGCGATCGAGACCCTGCGCGGCCTGCTGCTCGGCACGGAGATCGGCAGCAACGGGTGGATCGCGGTCGCGTGGTGCGTCGGTCTGACGGTACTGGGCTACCGCTGGTCGATGGCGCAGTTCAACCGCGATCCGAAATGAGTGTGCGGGCCGCCTCCCGCAGCCCGTCCCGCTTCAGGGCGGCGTACTCCGACACCGCGTCGGCGTACGCCGCCCCGTCGGCGTCTTCGGCGGCCTGCCGGGCGCGGTCGAGGGACATCGTGGGCTGGAAGACCTGTGAGACGTGCAGTCGTTCCGCCAGGGCCAGCAGGCGTACCGCGGACGGGTCGCCCTTGGTGAGCCGGGCCAGGCCGAGGGCCAGGACGCGGGTGCCGTAGGTCAGGACCTCCCCGGGCGGGCGGGAGCCGTCGGCGAGCAGCGTGAGCAGCCGGTTCTCCAGTTCGGCCACGAGGCCGGCGACTGGTTCCAGCCGTCCGGCGTACGCGTGGGCGGCCACCGCATGGGCTTCGATCGCCTGTGCCCAGGCGTCCACGGAGGGGTCGGCGGGGGGTGAATCGCTTGCGCGCATCCGCTCGACGGCTGTCCGCCATTGCTTGAGGCCGAGTTCGGTGAGGCCGCGGGCGAGCGCGATCTCGGCCCAGGCGGCCTGGTCGGTGGTGAAGTCCGAGGTGTGCTCGTCCGGCTGGCTCTGCTCGACGCGCCGTAGCCACTGCTCGGCTTCGTCCGGCTTGCCGCGTTGCAGACAGGCGAGGACGAGACCGCGGCGCAGGCCCGTGGTGGGGGATTGGTCGCTGAGGTGGGTCAGGGTGTCCAGCGCGGCGAGGAGGTGCCGGTAGGCCTCGTCGCCGAGGCCGGCGTCGGCGCACAGTTCGCTGCTGCGGGAGTGGCCGAGCAGTTTGAGGGTCGGGTTGGGTACGGCGTCGACCATGGCGAGCATGCGGCGGGCCGAGGACAGCGCGCGTTCCGGCTCGTGTTCGTGCTCCCAGAGGTAGCTGGCCACGCATTCGGCGATGCCCGCGAGCAGGGGTGCGTCGCTCGCGCACAGTTCCTGCAGGGCCTCGTAGCCGGGCGGCTTCATGTCCGGGACGGCGCTCAGCACGACGGCGAGTGCGCGCAGCAGGGTGTCGGGCTTCGCGGGCGGCAGTCGGCGCAGGGTGACGAGGTGGCGTGTCCTGGGCGGGCCGTATCCGATGAAGGGGGCGGCGGTGCAGATGGCGCAGAGGGTGCGGGTGACGTCGGTGTGCCGGGCGTCGGGGCGGTAGTGCGACAGGGGCGCCGCGGTGTCGGTGGCCAGGGTGAGGACCCGGTGGAAGCTCGCGGAGTCGGTGAGCCAGACGCCGGCCAGTACGGCACCGGCCGCCGCGGTGGTGGCGTGGTCCTCGCGGGCGAGGGCGAGGCGCAGGGCGAGCACGAGGTTGTCCTGTTCGGTGCGCAGCCGTGCCCAGTGCCGTAGCGGCTCGAGGCTGAACAAGGCCTCGTGGTTGGTGAGTCCGAAGTTCCGTGCCCAGTCCAGGAACCGGCCGGTGACCGCCTGTTCCTCCCCGGCCGTCGCGCGTCGGGCGGCGCTGAACTCCCGCACCGTCTCCAGCATGTGGAAGCGGATTCCGGCCGCGGTGTCAGCGGCTTTCAGCAGCGACTGGTCGACCAGTTGCTCCAGCAGGTACGGCGCGTCGCCGTCGTCACCGAGCAGGTGTTCCGCCGCTTCTTCGGTGAAGCCGCCGGGGAAGACGGACAGTGCCCGCAGTGCCGCCCGGGCGTCTTCCTCCAGGAGGTTCCAGCTCCACTCGACGACGGCGTGCAGGGTGCGGTGCCGTTCGGGTGCGTCCCGGCTCCCGCCGCGCAGCAGCGCGAACCGGTCGCCGAGGCGGCGGGCTATTTCGGGGACGGTCAATACCCGCACCCGTGCCGCGGCCAGCTCTACGGCGAGCGGCAGCCCGTCCAGGTGGCGGCACAGTTCCGCCACGGCGGAGGGCGGGAGTTCGACGTGGTGGCGTGCGGCCCGGGCCCGCTGTTCGAAGAGCTCGATGGAGGTTGCCAGGCTCAGTTGCGGCAGCTGGTACACCGCTTCGGAGCTCAGCCCGAGCGGTGCCCTGCTGGTGACCAGCACCCGCAGGTCCTTGGACAAGGCCACCAGCTCGCGCACCAGGTCGGCGGTGCCCTGGACGACCTGCTCGCAGTTGTCCAGCACGAGCAGCGTGGGGTCGGTGCCCAGTGCGGCGACGATTTTGGCGGGCGCGTCCGACCCGCCACCGAGCGCCGACGCCACCTCGCCGGCCACGTCGTGGTCCGTGCTGACTCCGGCGAGCGAGATGAAGTGCACCGTCCGCTGTTCCGCCTGGCGGCTGACGGCGTACGCGAGGCGTGTCTTGCCCAGCCCGCCGGGGCCGACGATCGAGGCCAGCCGCGAGGAGTGCAGCAGCCCGGCCACGGCGGCGAGATCCTCGTCCCGACCCAGGAGCGGATTCGGATCGTGCGGCACCCCGTACCGGACCGTGGGTGCCTCCACCTGCAGCAGCTGCTGGTGCACGGCCTTGAGGCCGGGGCCCGGGTCGCTGCCGAGGCCGTCGCGGAGTTCGCGCCGGTACGTGTCGTAGCGGGTGAGCGCCGCCGACGGCCCGGCCGTGTCCGCCTCGGCGCGCAGCAGTTCGGCCAGTACCTCCTCGTCGCGCGGGGTCCGGGCGAAGACCTCGGTGAGCGGCGCCAGGGCCTCGGCCCGTCGTCCCAGCCGGGCGAGGGCGAGCGCGCGGGAGCGTACGAGGGAGTCGTAGAGCGGCGCCCGCTCGGCGCGCAGCTCCTCGACGGGGTCAACGGGCGCGGCGTCGGGGTCCGGGGCGGAGTCCCAGAAGGCGAGGCCCTCCTCGGCACTGGCCAGGGCGACGGCGTGATCCCCGGCCCGGGTGTGGCGGGCGCTGGCCTCTGCACACCGGACCGCCGCCGAAGCGTCGACCTGCTCCTCGGTCAGCGCCAGCCGGTAGCCGGTGGGGGTGCTGACGACGACGTCGGCGCCGAGCAGGGAGCGGGCCCGGGAGACCAGGATCCGCAGCGCGTTGGCGGGGTTGGCCGGCAGCTCGTCCTGCCACAGCCCGTCCACCAGCCGGCTGGTGCTGCAACCGGAGCGCAGCTCGCTTGCG
Organism: Streptomyces sp. PA03-5A; assembly: GCF_033792725.1. NCBI lineage: Bacteria > Bacillati > Actinomycetota > Actinomycetes > Kitasatosporales > Streptomycetaceae > Streptomyces > Streptomyces sp. PA03-5A. The sequence goes on from NZ_JARAVL010000056.1 coordinate 17,876, forward strand.
AGCAGCGCGAGCAGCCCGCGCAGCCGGGGCGCGGTGATCTCCTGGCCGCGGTAGGCCACGCGCGACAGGAGAGTCAGGTCGGTCGTCACCCGGTCAGGTTATCGACAGCGGTTGCCCGGGCGGCTGTTCAGGGCCGGGGGAGCGCTGTGTGCGGGTGGAGCGGTCCTGACGGCCGCAGCGGGGGCCCCATGCCATGGGTGAAGGTGAAGAACGATGCTCCTGCGCATGCTGATGATCAGGTCGCCGAGGGTGTCTCCGCGGACCTCGCGGTGCTTGTCCGGAACGCTGCCGACGACCGTCCGGTGAAGATCGCTTCTTCCGTCTGCGGTGGGTGCGGCGGGCGCGCGTTCGTTGCGGACAGCGAGGAGTTCGAGACGGCAGTCGCGTTCTCGCTCGCCGACGACGGGTCCGTCCGCTGGGTGACGGTTGGGCTGCGGTGCCAGAAGGACGGCGCCGTGGGGGTCCATGCCGACTGGAAGATCTACTACGGCCCCGCGGATCACCTCCTGCATGGTCTAGGTCTGCCGAGCGACCGCCCGGACAGGCCGCGGTTCGTGGAAGGCGCCATCCCGGAGCATCGCGAACGCAGCGCGTGTTTCCGATTCCGGGGCCCTCTGCCTGCCCGGTCGCGCGGAGGCGCCGTCAGTGGCGGGGCCTACAGTCGAGGCATGGAACTTTCCCGCGAGGCACGTGAAAGCTTTCTGGCTGAGTCGCATGTAGCCGCGCTGGGCGTCGCCGCCGGCGACGACCGCGGACCGTTGATGGTTCCGATTTGGTACGCCTACGAGCCCGGCGGCCTGCCCTGGATCCTCACCGGCGCGGGCTCTCGGAAGATGACGCTGATCAGGGCGGCGGGTCGCTTCAGCCTGCTGGTCCAGCGCACGGAGCCGACGCCCCGGTACGTCTCGGTCGAGGGGCCGGTTGCCGAAGTGACCACGGGGACGAGCGCGCTCCATCGCGAGATGGCCCGCCGTTATCTCTCGGGTGAGGCACTCGACAGATTCGTGGCCATGGCGGAGGTGGAACTCGCCGATCACATCGTGGTCCGTATGCGGCCGGAACGCTGGCTCACCGCCGATCTCGGCACGGTCGCATAGCCGTCCGGTTCCGACGTGTGCGCGAGCGCCCTTCCTCAGGTCGTGCGGCCGCCGGCGGCGCGTCAGTCCATGGACAGCCCGCCGTTGACCGCGGCGGTGGTGCCGGTCATGAAGGCGTTGTCCTCGGCGGCGTAGAAGGCGACCGCCCGGGCGACGTCGGCCGGGCGTGCGAGGCGGCCGAGAGGGGTGGCGGCCACCTGCCGTTCCTTGACCGCGTCGTCGAGTACGTCCGCCGACACGCGGTGTCCTCCACGGGGCCGGGCGCGACGACGTTGACCGTGACGCCCTGCGGTCCGAGTTCCTGGGCGAGGTAGCGGGCGAACTGTTCCAGCGCGGCCTTGGCCGTGCCGAGCGCGATCATGCCCGCCCGGGGCCGGCGGCTGAGGCCGGTGCCGAGGTATACGATGCGTCCCCAGCCCTGCTCGGTCATGCTGGGCAGGACCGCCTTCGTGACCGTGAAGGCGGCGTGCATCTCGGCGTCGAGCTTGCCGCCCAGCTCCTCCCAGGTCATGTCCTGGAACGACGTGACCACGTACGGGATGAGCGCGTTGTGCACGAGCACGTCGATGCCGCCCCATGCCGTCCGGACCTGCTCCACCATGCCCTCGACGGCCGCGACCTCGCGCACGTCTGCCTGCACGGCCATGGCCTGGCCGCCTGCGGCGGCGATGTCCGCCACGACCTCCTCAGCCGCCTTGCCGCTGCGGAGGTAGTTGACCACCACGCGCATCCCGCGTGCGCCGAGGAGGCGCGCGGTGGCCGCACCGATCCCGCTGCTGGCGCCCGTCACCAACACCACCCTGCCGCTTGCTCCAGTCATGGGGCCGGTTCCTCCTCGTCGTCGCGGGTCGTCGAGATGACCGCCCCGGGTTGTCCGCCGCCGATGCCGTGGGGGTTACGGGGCAGCCCGGCAGCTGCGAGGTGAGCAGCCGCCCCAACCGCCCCGCGTGAGTCCGTACCGGAACGGCTTGTCGAGCCGCCGGTAGACGGCCTGCGTCCACCGGCTCCACGCACTGACGTAGCATCACATCGTTGTGACCCGCAGTTGGCTGAGCCGCGCCGAGCCGCCCGAGCGCGGTGCCGCCCGCCGTGGCCGGACCCGCGTCGTACCCCGCGGCAATCACCACGGGGTCCGGACAGCGCTGTGCCCGCTCACCGCCGCACAAGACCGGCGGGCCGCCCGGGAGCCGACGCCGACGCTGCGACCAGCTCACGCGATGAGCAGGCGGAGGCCGAGATCTGCCGCGTCGAGGCCGGCGAGGTCGCCGTTGCGCTCAGCCCACCGGCCGGAGCCCAGGTCGTCGCTGAGGCTTCGCACCGCCCGCTGCTCGGCCTCCGGTCCGACCCTCGTCCACACCGACATCGCACGGCGCACGCGGTCCTCCAGATACGCCTCCGGCCGGCGCCAGTACGCCTCGAACAGGCCGTCAGCGCAGTCCCACGGGATGGGCACCGGCTCAGCGCGGGCGCCGATCGCGTCGGCCATCGCGGCCAGCGAGGGAAAATCCGCGAGGACGGCGGCGAACTCGGGCAGGTAGTCGCGGGTGAGCCAGAACCGGTCCTGCCACCCGGGCTCGTCGGTGTCGAACGTGAGCACCACCACGCGGCGCGCCACGCGCCGCATCTCGCGCAGCCCCGCTATCGGATCCCCCCAGTGGTGAACGGTGGAGACGGCCATCGCGGCGTCGAAGGACCGGTCCCCGAACGGCAGGCTCTCCGCGGCAGCGGCCACGCAAGGCGCCGCGCCGGCAGGCCGCTGCCCCCGCATCACCGCCGACGGCTCCACCGCGGTCACGTCGCGATCAGCAGGCTCGTAGGAGCCGGTGCCGGCCCCGACGTTCAGCACCGTCTGCGCGTCCCCGAGCGCGTCCCGGATCTGCGCGGCGATCCGCGGCTCGGTACGCCGTGTCGCGGTGTAGGCGCCGCCGATCGCGTCGTACAGCCGTGCGCCGAGCATCTCGAGTTGTTCCTCCGGCGTCACCTTCAGGCCCTTCGCCCGTGCCTCGAGTTCCCTGTCGATGGCCGTCACCATGGCGGCAGCGCGATCACGCCGCTCCAGCAGCAGGCCGCGCAGTCGGCGCAGGTGCGCGACCGCGTCGGTGGACGGGTCGCCGACGAGTTCCGCGACCTCCCGCAACCCGAAGCCCAACCGCCGGTAGGCCAGCACTTCCCGTAGCCGCTCCACGTCGCCCGCCGAATAGGCCCGGTATCCGGCTGCGGTCCGCCCCGACGGCTGGACGAGGCCGATCTCGTCATAGTGATGCAGCGTGCGGACGCTCACGCCGGCCAGATCGGCCACGCGTCCCACGGTCCAGTGGTCCTCCACGGCACCCGACTATGCAGCCTGACGCCACGTGAGGGTCAAGGGCCCGGCACGGCCGCGGTCCGAGTAACCCGGCACGGAGCCAGGAGACGGCTGAGCCCACCTGGCAAAGGCGGCCGCGGCGCCGAGAACACGCCCCGCGCGGACGGCAATCCGACGGATCGCCGTCCGCGCACGGCTCAGGCGTTGGGATCGAAGGGGATGCCGGAGGGCTTGGAGTTGGCGAGGGTGGAGTTGAAGCGGGCGTCGTTGATCTTGATGGTGGCCGAGCCGAAGTCCGCGTTCATGAGCTTGTCCCGGTAGCCCGCCGGGTAGCCCTCCCAGCCGACGAGGCGGGGGTAGAACCAGCCTCCGGTGGCGTTCTCCGGCGGCTCGTCGTTGGTGTTGGCGAAGCGGAAGCAGTGTGTCGAGGCACCGTCCTTGTGGTACACGATCTTGGGGTGGGTGCCGTCGAAACGGATCGCGGAGCGGGCGGCGATCTGGTAGCCGGAGTGCTGGGACGCCGAGACGTACTCGACCTGGTTGTTGTGGATCCAGACCACGACGTGCTCCCAGTCGTGGGTGTGGCCGATGGCCGCGGGGCCGAGCGTGGCCTGGTCCTTTTCGAAGTAACTGGCGTAGACGACGGCGCACCAGTCGTTGTTGCACTTCTCGCGCGAGTACGTGTTGGCGTTGGCCAGCTGGGCGTAGTCGTGGCAGTGCCCGTTGACGTCCCCACCCAGCTTCAAGCCGGGATTGAGCGTGCCGTCGGCGCCGATGGCGGCCGTGGTGTAGCAGCCGTCCTTGTCGTAGTCGTAAGCCGGGGAGAAGGACTGCTCCAGGCCATCGGCGTTCTGGGGCAGCAGCTGCAGGACCGCGGCGTTCGCCTCAGCAGGGAAGGCCAAGACCAGCGTCGCGCCGAGCGCGGTCGCGACGGCGCCGAGACGGAGACGGTTGGGAAGCCGAGTACTGGCGGACGTTCCAGCGGGAATCTTTCTCGCCGACCTAATGCTGCGCACGAGAACTCCTCGACACGAATGGGGGCAAGGGTTCGGTTTGAGAATCCCCTGCCCGAGGCTGACGCTCTGCGCGACGAAGTGCCCGGCATTCCGGAAGGCCGGAGGCCCATCTCCGGCTGTGCCTCCGCCTGTTGATGGGTCGACAAGTTATCCGAGGCTGATCCGGTGGCGCAAGAACACATTTCTGGATCGGCATTCCCGACATGTCCCGGCTTCCGGTAAGGAGAAGATGCCGGGAAATTAAATATCGCTGTGTTTTGACCGACCAACCGGGGGTGCCGCGGGTGCGCCGCCGGAAAAGTCCGGCCGGCGGCCGTACCGTCATGCCGTCGCCGAACGCCCGGCGGATGAACTTCCGTTCCATGGCAGAGCGGTCACCGACGCCGTCGCGAGCGTGGTCCGCGCCTACGGCACCGCTGAGCACCGCACCCGCTGGCAGTAACTGCGCCGTCAGCGGGGCGTAAAGAACGCGTAAAGATTGCCGGGATCCGGCAATGTCACGGCGCTGTGCTTCATGACACCATCGCGATGCCTTCGGGCGATCGGCGTGCTGGGGGGGGTGGGGGCAGGATGGGGTGGTTTCTCTGTCTCGGCATCGCCGGTCTGGTGGTGCTGGCGCTGGCGCTCGTCTTCGACGGCGTGCTGGATGGGCTCTTTGACGGGCTCGGCGGCCTGGACGGCTTGCTGTCCCTGCCCGTGATCGCGGGATTCGTGTCGATGCTCGGCTTCACCGGCGCGATCGTCGTGGGCACCACCGGGCTCGGCACGGTGTTCGCCGCCGGGGCGGGGGTGGCTGCCGGCGGCGTGGCGGGATGGCTGACGTGGAGGTTCAGCCAGGCCTTGATGCGCGGGGGGACTTCGTCGGCGCCGCGTGGCGACGACCTCATCGGCGGCTCGGGCACGGTGGTCACCGCGATTCCGGCGGACGGCTACGGCGAGGTGCTGACGTACCTGGCCGGCCAACCGGTGAAGCTCGCCGCCAGGAGCACGGTCGCGCTGCCGCGGGGCACCAGGGTGTGGGTCGAGGAGGCCCTGTCCACCACGTCGGTCGCGGTGCGTCCCGTCGATCACTGAACGCCCGAGGCGTTCGGCACCTCGTCTTTGTCATTGCTGTTCTGATCAAGGGATTCCGGCATGAGCCCTGTACTCACCGCTGTGGTGGGCATCGTCGTACTCGTCGTACTGCTCGCCCTCGTCGTCATCACCCGCTACAAGGTCGCGGGTCCCAGCGAGGCGTTCATCGTCACCGGCCGGCGGGGCAAGAAGTCCACCGACCCGGAGACCGGCCGGATCTTCACCGACAACAGCGGTCAGAAGGTCGTGGTCGGCGGTGGCGTGTTCGTCGTGCCCTTCGTCCAGCAGAAGTTCACCCTGGACCTGTCCAGCCGGCACATCCCCGTCGCCGTGCGCGGCGCGGTCACGCTGCGAGGGGTGAAGGCCCACCTGGAGGGTGTCGCGATCGTCAAGGTCGGCGGCACCGAGGACTCCATCCGGGCGGCGGCCCAGCGCTTCTTGATGCAGCAGGACGGCATCGTGGGCTTCACCCAGGAAGTCCTGTCCGGCGCTCTTCGCTCGATCGTCGGGCGGATGTCCGTGGAGGACATCATCCGCGACCGTGCGGCGTTCGCCGGTCAGGTGGCGGAGGAGGCGGAGGCCAGTCTGTCCGGGCAGGGCCTGGTGCTGGACGCCTTCCAGATCCAGGACATCACCACCGAGGGCTCCTACCTGGAGGACCTGGGTCGCCCGGAGGCCGCCCGCGCCAAGCAGGAGGCGGACATCGCCGAGGCGGTGGCGCGGCAGGCGTCGGAGCAGGCCCGGCTCAAGGCCGAGGAGGAGATCGCGATCGCGCAGCGGACGTTCGCGCTCAAGCAGGCCGAGATCAAGGCCGAGACGGACGAGGCCGCTGCCCGCGCCGCTGCCGCGGGCCCGCTCGCCGAGGCCGCCCGCAGTCAGGAAGTCCTCGCCGAGCAGGAGAAGGTCGCCGCCCGGCAGGCCGCACTGACCGACCGTGAACTGGACACCAAGGTCCGCAAGCCCGCCGACGCCGCGCGGTACCAGGCCGAGCAGGAGGCCGAGGCCCGCCGCATCGCCCTGGTCAAGGAGGCGGAGGCGGACGCCCAGCGTTCCCGGCTGACCGGTGAGGGCGAGAAGGCACACCGCGCCGCACTCGCCGATGCCGTACGGATCGAGGGCGAGGCGCAGGCCGCGGCCATCGCGGCGAAGGGGTCGGCCGAGGCGGAGGCCATGCGGAAGAAGGCCGACGCGTTCGCCCAGTACGGCGAGGCGGCGGTGCTGCAGATGCTGGTCGAGGTGCTGCCTCAGGTCGTCGCCAAGGCGTCCGAGCCGCTGTCTGCGGTGGACAAGATGACCGTGATCTCGACCGACGGCGCCAGCCAGCTGTCCCGTACGGTCGCGGACAACGTGGCGCAGGGCATGGAACTGCTCAGCTCCACCACGGGAGTCGACCTCGCCGAACTGCTCAAGGGCATCACCAAGCGCGGATCCGCGGAGCCTGTACACCCTGAGGCGCCCAATGGTCGGGTGGAGATCACCGGCTGACGTAGGACGCCGGGAGGCTGGGGAAGGCCGGCGCCGCCACGGCTCGGCCGTGCCGCAGAGCTCGACCCTGGTGAGGGCTTGGCGGTGGCCACACGGCCACAGCACAGCTGCCTCCCGGAAAACCTTCCGCGCGATGCCAGGTCCCCCACGATGTTCACGGGGGACCTGGCCGTGTGCAGGCGTCTCGGGCACCTTCCCTTCGGCAGGTCTCGACATGCTGGAAGGCTCAGGTGAGGGCAACACGTGCAGGGATCCGTGCCTTGTTGGGCGCACCGGCGTCGGCGCCCCGAAGGCCGTTTGGCCGGCCGTCGCTTCGCGCAAAGCGCCCGCCTCCACCGCTGGGACGGGCGCTTCGGGTGCGCCGGGCCCGTTTCACGCCGGGCCGATGGCCACCGCACAGCACGTTGATCAACCCGTGCTGGCGCAGGCTGCCCTGTCATGCGGCCTGCGCCTACTGAGACCGGACAGCCCGCCGATGTGTGACAACAAGGCGCGCCGGTAGGGGATCTGACGCAACTCAGGCGGCCAAAGAAGTTGGGCAGCGTGCGCCCTTGTCCCGCGTCACCCCTGCCACACGTCCGCCACCGAAGGGGCCAGGGCGCTGGCCTGGGCGTGGCCTGTGCGGGCGGCAGCCGGCCGACGCGTGTCGTCCGTCATGTTGCGGCCCATCACGCGGCGCGCAACGCGGTCCGGGGACAGCAGGATGACGCGTGTGCCGTCGTCCGGTCGCTCTGGGCGGTGTCCGCAAGACCGGCCTGCTCACGCAGTGGACGCTCGGGTCCCGGGCCGAGGTGCTCCGCAGGCGCGAAGGGGGTACGCGCGGGCCGGCCGCGGCCGAAGCGGGTGCCGCGCTCGCCGCCCCGGACACATCCGGGGCCGCCGACTGGCACCCGCCCGTCCTGCGCCGGCTCCCCGTCCCCGGCCGGCCGGGCGGGCCCATGCTGCGGGGGTCATCCCCGTGGACGTCCCCACGTTCACCGCGACCGGGTGGTACGACGCGTTCCTGCAGGGCAGTCTCGACAACCACCTCGCGGCACGGGCCACGGGGCACCCGGCCGCCCTGGTCGTGGGCCCCTGGACGCACGCCGACCGGTCCGGCTCACCGATACCGTTGGCCGGGTGCATCAACGCACAGCATGGCCGGCCATGACGAGGCGAGCCTGACCGCGACCGACCCGCCAGGAACGGTCGCGGTCAGGCCTTCGCCCGTCGCCCCCTTCGAATGTGACCGGGCCCTGACATGGCAGGTTTGTCCAGGGCGACGGTCGGCTTCGGGCGCTACTGACGGATGTTGATGGCCTGGACCGCCTCGGACTGCGCGACTGCCGCCGGGGAGGCGACGTTGGCCGACAGCGATTCGTTACGGGCCTTCACGTGCGCCGACTTGAGCGACTTGTTGGTGAACCTGAAGGAGCCGAAGTCCTCGCCCCAACCGCCGTACCCTCCGCGGTCGTAGCCTCCATGGCCGTACCCTCCGCGGCCGTAGTTCCCGCGGTCGTACCCTCCGTGGCCGTAGCCTCCACGGCCGTGGTCTCCGCGGTCGTGGCCCCGGCCACCGTAGCCGTTGTCCCAGCTATTCCCCGAACAGGTCGCGGAAGTGGCCAGCGCCGTACCGGCCAGGGGAACCCCCATAGCCGATACCGCCAATGCCACCGTAGCCGCGGCTCGAGCAAGACCTTTCACTGCATTCCTCCCTTGGAGATAGGAATTTTCCGATGCGAAACCGAAGCTAGCCGATGCCCACCCGGAAGTCATTCACGCGTCGCGGTGAAGGTCGGCCAAACAGGGCATCACCGAGAAATGGGCGACGGCGCTCGGGAGGCCGCAACCTTGGCGTTTCCCGAGCTCAGGCCCCATGTCGTCCCGCTGTGCGCGATTTCCCGGGCTCCATGTTGATACACCTTGGAGTGAATCCGGAACGAGCTCGCAACGTCGAGAAAGCGTTGCGGGGCAGGATAAAATTAATTCATTCAATCGAGCCGAATTTGGAAAAGATGCCCCGCTTCGGATTCTCTCGACGGGGCATCCCCGTGCAACAATTACGGCCCGAGCGGCGAGGATCAAAGAATTGGACAACTTGAGATCTGGGGCAGTGTCGAATCCGAATGTCCCGGTGATCGCCGGCAGGCGCAGCGTCGAACCGAGACCACTGAACGGCCCCGTCCGCGCGGTCAGGCTCGAGCAGTCGCGTCGCGCGACAGCGCTGCCATCAGTGCGGATGCGCACCTCATGGGCGCAAGCACGAGTGGCGGGCGTCACGGCGCCTCGGCTTGACGTTCACACTAATGTCAACCTTTAGCGTCGGTTCAGTAGCTGAAAGCCAACTGAACGGCGCAAGGAGACATCGCCATGCCCAAGGCTCTGACAGGACGGACTGCGCTCGTGACCGGAGGGTCGCGAGGAATCGGTGCGGGGATCGCTCGTGAACTGGCGCGCGAGGGTGCGAACGTCGTCATCACCTACCGGAAGTCGCGCGAGCAGGCGGAAGAGGTCGTCGCCGAGCTGGCCGCTCTTGGGGCGAAGGCGCTTGCCGTGCAGGCGGACCAGTCCGTTCCTCACGAGGCGTCGACCGCTGTCGAACAGGCTGCGGAGTTCCTGGGCGGCCAGATCGACGTGCTGGTGAACTCTGCCGGAGTAGCCGTCATGGGCACCGTCGACCAGTTGGACCTGGACCTCCTCGAAGGGGTCCAGCAGATGATGGCCACCAATGTGATGGGCACCGTCGTCACCACGCATTCCGCATCGCGCTATCTGCCCGACGGCGGGCGCGTCATCCTGGTGGGAAGTATCGTCGCCCACCGCGTTCCTGTCCCTGGCGTCGCCGAATACGCGGCAAGCAAGGCAGCGATCGACCAGCTCGGCCGCGGGTGGGCGCGCGACTTCGGCCCGCGCGGCATCACCGTCAACGTCATACAGCCCGGAGCGACCGACACGGACATGAACCCCGCGGACGGGCCGAACGCCGCCCCGCAGGTGGCCATGACACCCCTGGGGCGCATGGGCACCACCGAGGACATCGCCAAGGCGGCCGTCTTCCTCGCCAGTGAGAACGCCGCCTACATCACGGGCGCACGGTTGACCGTCGACGGCGGGTACAGCATCTGATTCGGGAGCAGTACCCATGACGCGAGGGGCTCCGGTGCCAGGACCACAGTCGACGGGACCGGAGCCCCGCCACTGGCGAATCCGTCCGTCGCGGTCGACGGCCGGTTGTTCTGCGTCGCGGTCGACGCGGTCCGCGGGCTCCAGGTGACGCTCTGGGGCCGGGAGTTGACCGCCTGCGCCCCCGCCGATGTGGAACGGTTCCTCCTGCACGCCGACCGGTGCCGGGTTCTGGGTCTGTCCTACGGTCCGCGGGGGAACCCGGGAGTCAACGGGCTCGGTCTGGTGGTGCGGGTACAGGACGTGCCCGGGGCACGGTGACCCGGCCGGTCATGGTGGGCCGGACCTGGGCCGAGCGGTGCACCGACGACTGGGAAGGCGCGATCCCGGAGTGTGAATGGGTGGGCCGCCAATGGCCCTCTCCAGGGCAAGCGCAATTTTGGCCCCGCCCGGCTACAAGACGCATTGGGGGTGACTGGCAACCTCCCTTCTGACCGCCGATCCGCGGCACTCATCGCTGGGGCCCATCCGGTCCTCCCTGTCCGCAGGCATACAGCAAGGCCACGCGAATTCAATCGTGCACAATATGACGCACATCGCGGCGTAGGCCACTGGCCGCTGTACCGTGGGAGACCTACCTGGCAACGCCTGTCCGCGGTCGGTTTGGGAGAGAGCTCGCATGGCAATCCGGTTTGACGTGAATTCGCTGGCTCCCGGTGATCGCGTGGATGCCATCCGTGAACTCTCGCGGTCGGTGAACGGCAGAATAGAGGTGGACCTTCCTTCGGACCCGATGCGTCTGAGGGCAGTTGCGAACATCAACACGGTCGGTGCGGTGGAAGTCTCGGGAATCGACTGGAACGTGGCCGGCCTCCGGCGGGCAACCATTTCTGTGAAAGAGGACATGGTGCCGCATGTCTTCGTCGTTCTACAGCAAACGGGGGTCACCCGCTTGGGGCAGGGAGGCAAGCAGGGAGTGATCCGGGCGGGCGAGCTCACGGTGATCGAGAATGCGAAGCCCTATGAGATATTCTTCGGCGGCACCGTGCGTGCGGTCGTCGTTCGCGTTCCCACGCACATCCTGGGGCTCCGATCGTCCCTGCTCGGTCAGGTCGCAGGTGCGCGAATCGGCTCGGAGCGCCCGCTCGTAGGTGCCGCAGCAGCGTTCTTCGCTCGGTTGGCCCGTGACCAGGTCGCTGTCGGCGAGGCTGAGGCCGCCTTGCTCGCGCAGCCCTGCGTCGACCTGATCAGGGCGGTGGCCACTACGAGCCTCGACCGTGACGACCTGGCCAGAGGGCCCCTGCACAACACACTTCTTCAGCGCGTCAAGGAATACGTCCGTCTCCATCTGGCGGAATCCGACCTGACTGCCGCACGTATCGCCGCCGAGCATCACGTTTCCGTACGTCAGCTCTACCTGACCCTGTCCCGGGCGGGAATCGTACTGGGCGACTGGATAAGGACTCAGCGCCTCGAAGAGTGCAAGAGGGAACTGGCATCGCCCGTGCATCGATTCATGACGGTCGAGGCGATCGCTCACCGGTGGGGGTTCGCCAGCGCACCCCATTTCAGTCGCGTATTCAAAGCGGCGTACGGCATGAGCCCCCGCGAGTGGCGATCGGGACAAGCGGCAGACTGAACGGACTTCCCCCGGCAACAGCACGGCCCCGCTTGAAGCCCGGATCGCCCTGACCGTCGCCGGGGCCCACGGCCTACATCGGGGTGTGCGAGGCACCAACTACGCTCACACCGGCCGCATGACCCGTGTCCAGGATTCGGGGTCAAGGCGCGTCTAGACTTCCGAGACCGACTGACGGAAGGCTGGCGCCATGCGGAGACTGCTCTACGGCATGAACCTGTCCCTGGACGGCTATGTCGCCGCGCCCGGCGACGACCTCAGTTGGAGCGCGCCGAGCGACGAGCTGTTCCAGTGGTGGCTCGACCAGGAGCGGGCGATCAGCCTGTTGCTGTACGGGCGCAGGCTGTGGGAGACCATGAGCGGCTACTGGCCGACCGGCGACCAGCAGCCGGGCGCAACCCCAGCGCAGATCGAGTTCGCGCGGAACTGGCGGGACACGCCGAAGGTGGTGTTCTCCTCGACGGTCGACAAGGTCGACTGGAACACTCGCCTGGTCACCGGCGACGCGGTCGCGGAGATCACTCGGCTCAAGACCGAGGACGGTGGGCCGATGAGGGTCGGTGGCGCAGCGCTCGCCGGGGCGGCGATGCGGGCCGGGCTGATCGACGAGTACGCGATCGTCACCCATCCGGTCCTGGTGGGCAGCGGCACACCGTTCTTCACCGCGCTGGACAGCTGGGCGAACCTGAACCTGGTGGAGACACGGACGTTTCCCGGCGGCGTGGTCCTGACCAGGTACGAGACGAGGCGCTGAACACGCCGGTCGAGCGGTGGGGTGTCGATGACGACCCAGCGCGCCCCGGCCACCCGCCTGCCATCTCGTGCGCGAACACAAAGCGTTTCGGAATTGTCGTCGGGTGACCAGAGCGCACGTTCTTCGGTGTTGCCAAGGTACGCGGCACACTGGTCATCGTCTTGCCTTGGTGTGCACGGATCCGTCTGCCGGCTTGCCTTGTCCTGCAAGGATTCGGGTCCGAGGCCTGGCCTCGAGGAGTCGGCCGCCTGAGTGCCGGCGCCCCAGCCGTATGACGTGCTGCTGACACCACGTACCCCCGTCGGAGGGCGAATACGGCGGATGAAGGCGACCGGCGGGCGGCTCACCAGCGCCTGACTCTCGCAGTGCGCCGGCCCGCAACTTGCGCCCATCGCTGGATACATCGGGCATTTCATCCCGGTTGCCCTTCTCGATTGCTTCGCCCTACTGTCCCCGCCGACGACGTCGTTGGCGCCGAGCCTGCGAGCTACGCGACGAGGGGGATGCCCCGTGAGGGCCACCTCGCGTGCGCTTTCCTCGGTGGGGAGCAGGTTCACCCGGCTCCCGGTCACCCTCTCGGTGGACTCCACACCGGAACCGCGCCGGAGCTTGCGACGCGCGTCACATCCCGGTGCCGGGCACAACTTCCGTGCCTGACGTGCGCCGTACCGACGAAAGGCACGACATGACCAAGATCGCGATCATTCTCGGAAGTACCCGCCCGGGGCGCAACGGAGCCGCCGTGGCGGACTGGGTTCTCGGTATCGCCAAGCAGCGTTCCGATGCGGAGTTCGAGCTCGTGGACCTGGCGGACCATCCGCTGCCGCTCCTCGACGCGGCGCTGCCCCCGTCGTTCGGGCAGTACCAGAACGACCACACCAAGGCGTGGGCGTCGAGGATCGCCGAGTTCGACGGCTTCGTGTTCATCACCCCCGAGTACAACCACTCCACCACGGGCGCCCTGAAGAACGCGCTCGACTACCTGTACGCGGAGTGGAACAACAAGGCCGCGGGCTTTGTGGGCTACGGCTCCGGCGGTGGCACCCGCGCGGTGGAGCACCTCCGCCTCATCGCGAGTGAGCTGCAGATCGCCACGGTGCGTGCGCAGGTCGCGCTGTCCCTCCTGGCCGACTTCGAGAACTACAGCGTCTTCAAGCCGGGCCCGCACCACCAGCCGACCGTGGAGGCCATGCTCGACCAGGTCGTCAGCTGGTCGAAGGCCCTGCAGCCGCTGCGCGCCGACGCCTGATCAGCCGCTGTCCGAGTGCCCCGTCTCCGGTCCGCCCTGCTGAAGTGGTGGACGGGCGTCGCACGCACACCCGGCGAGACGGGGCCCGGCCGACGGGCCGGTCGGGCCAGGTGCGGAGGGCCGGGTCCTCGGTGCCTGCATCAAGCAACTTAGATGCTATATATAATGTAAAAGTGTTGTCCGCCGCCAGGAACATGGTCCCCTCCTCGCCCCCGTGCAGCTCCGGTCGCACGCGCGGGATGACCCCGCGGGCAGTTGCCCGCTCACCTTGCGGCACCATTTCACAAGGGATCCCATGACTTTTGACGCTCCGTTCGCGCGGGTCTCGTCCGCGGAGGCGGCCGAACTCGCATCGCTGGTGAGCGGTCCGGTTCTGCTGCCCGGCGACGAGGGTTACGACGCCGAGTGCCAGATCTACAACCTGAACGTTCCCCTGGAGCCCGCGCTCGTGGTCGGTGCCGCCAACGCGGCCGACGTACAGGCGGCGATCCGCTTCGCTGCCCGCCAGGGCCGGCCTGTGACGGTGAAGACCACGGGGCACCAACAGGTCCACCCTGCCCGGGGCGGGGTTCTGATCAGTACCCGGCGCATGAAGGGCATCGCCGTCGACGCCGGCCGGCGAAGCGCACGGGTCGAGGCCGGAGTGATCTGGCAGGAGGTCATCGACCAGGCCGCCGCCGTCGGCCTGGCCCCGATGAGCGGCTCGGCTCCGCTGGTGGGCGTGGCCGGCTACACCCTCGGGGGTGGACTCAGTCCGGTCTTCGGCCGGAGCCGGGGATACGCGGCGGACCACGTCCGCTCGCTGGAGGTGGTGACCGCCGACGGCGAGTTGCGGCATGTCACGGCGCACAGTGATCCCGAACTCTTCTGGTCCCTGCTCGGAGGCAAGGGCAATTTCGGCGTCGTGACCGCCTTGGAGTTCGACCTGTTCCCGCTGACCCATTTCTACGGCGGCGGCATCTACTTCCCCGGCGAACGACTCGCCGATGTGCTGCACAGCTGGCGCACCTGGCAGTCGGACATGCCGGAGGAGATGTCCTCCTCAGTGGCCGTGCAACGACTCCCTCCGCTTCCCGAGTTGCCGGAACCCCTCCGGGGGGCGTTCGTGGTGCACGTACGCATCGCCCACCTCGGTCCGGTGTCCGAGGGCGAGCGGTTGGTCGCACCCCTGCGCGCGGCCGCCCCGGCGCTCATCGACACGGTGGGGGAGATGCCCTACACCGCCATGGGCGCCATCCACATGGACCCGCCGGCGCCGATGCCCTACTACGACCGCACGACGATGTTGCGCGCGTTCCCCGCCGAAGCGGCCGACAAGCTGGTCGAACTGCTCGGCCCCGGGTCGGACTCCCCGCTGGTGAGCGTGGAGATCCGCATGCTCGGCGGTGCGCTCGACCGTGAGCCCGCGGTACCCAACGCCGTCTCCAGCCGAGGGCTTCCCTTCGTCCTTTTCGGATTCGGCGTGGGCGCCCCGGACCGGGCCGAGTTCCTGAGCGGCAAACTCGAAGAGGTGATGAACGCGATGGAGCCCTGGGCGGACAGGCGCAGGATGGTCAACTTCCTCTCCGTCGAAGAGGCCACCGACCCCGAGCGGTTGAGCGAGGTCTACGGGGCTGAGCGCTACCGGCGTCTGACGGCTGCGAAGAAGGCATACGACCCGGCCAACATGTTCCGGGTCAACCACAACATCGTGCCCGGCTGACGAGGTCGCCCCTCAGGACCGGAACGGTGTCGGGGCCAGGGGGCCGGACCCGTCTGTCCGGTCCCCGAGGTCCCGGCGGGCCCGACGAGGGTGCTGCGTGGGTGGGGGTCATCACGCGAGCCCGGCCTGCAGGGCCTGCTCTTCCTCCCCTACGGGTTCGTCAGCCTGGTAGGAATGCTCGGCCCAGATGGTCTTGCCTTGCGGGTGATGGCGGGTTCCCCAGCGCTGGGTGAGCTGGGCAACGATGAACAGTCCCCGGCCGCTTTCGTCGAAGGTGCGGGCGCGTCGAAGGTGCGGGGATGTGGTGCTGCCGTCGGTGACCTCGCAGGTCAGGCCTGTGGCGCAGCGGATCAGCCGGAGACGTACCGGTGGCTGGGCATGGCGGATGGCGTTGGTGACCAGCTCGCTGGCGATGAGGACAGTGGTGGGGGTGGCACCGTCCAAGCCCCATGTCCTCATTTTGGCCGTGACATGTTTTCGTGCGGCAGAGACGGCCGCCGGGTCGGCCGGGAGGTTCCAGGTTGCCACGGTGGTGCCGTCGAGCGTGCGGGTACGGGCGGCGAGCACGCGCAACTGGCGTGGCGCTCCCGCTGCCACAAGGGCCTCCAAAGCAGTACGACAGGTGTCTGTGAGCGAGGACTCCGGCTCGACGATGCGTTCGGGCACCTTGAGCCCATCGGTCTTCGTCTCGGAGTCGGGTGGCTCGACGGAGTGCGTGTGCAGCAGGAGCACGCTGCCTTTCCGGAGCCGGATTTCGGCGGTCCCGACCTTCGCTCGGGTGCGACCAAGCGGTACTCCAGCAGGAAGGTCGACGGCAGTGATCACACCATCGGGGGCGATGACGGAGGGCGCAGGATGCCCGGCGCAAGCGAGGGTGCACTCTGCGGTGACGGGGTCGTAGACGGCGTACAGGCAGCTCGCCGTGACGTCACGAGCACCCTCGTCCGGCCGCAACCGACGTATGACGTCGTGGAGATGGGTGAGCACCTCGTCCGGTTGCACGTCGATGTCCGCCAGCGTCCGTACCGCGGCGCGAAGTTCGGGGACCAGGGTGGGGGCTGGGTCTCCGTCCTCGGCCACGCTGCCGGCGACCAGCGCCACCCGGGCTCCGGACAGTGGGATCGCGTCCAGCCAATGAGCCTGCGGTGGCCTTCTGTCATCAGCCCGACAGTATGCGAGTTCCACTGCGGCGGGTTGCGGCAAGTGCCCGGGCGGCAGTCCACCCGCCGGCAGGGAGGCGCATGGATCGCCGGCGACCTGACGTGGTGCGGAGACGACGCAGCCCGTCTCCACACCGCCCCCGGGGCGCACAGTGAAGACGCACCCGGCTTTCTCGCGGAGCCGGACTCGGCAGATGATCAGGCTCATGCCCAGGGACAGGAGGGCTGCGGAGATGACAACCGTCCGGCCTCCCTTCGACACGCCTGGAATCGCGAAACCGTAGATGGCCACACTGGCTGCCAGCGTGGAAGCTCCGACGATCAAGGTGTGCCTGAGGGGTAGCAGGGCTGCCGCCATCAGCGGTGCCAGGACCGAGTAGTCCGACCAGCGGACCAAGCCCACTGCAGAGGAATCCAGTTGCAGTGCGCAGGTCGCGGCGAGATAGACGGCGAGCAGTGCGCTCGGGTGCCGGAGCAGGAGGAGTCTGGGCGCGGCCATCCTCGTCACCGTCCCTTCTGATGTGGTGCGCAGTGCCTGCGAGACGGTGCGCATGCTTGTGGCGCGAGGGTCGGGGTCTTTGCGCGGCGTACGGGTCTTCGGGCTGTCGACGTTCACGGTGGCGCCTGTCCGGCGTGGACGGGATGCGTTGGATGATGGACAGCGACAAGGGCCAGGTCGTCCTGGAGGTTCCTGCCCGCGTGTCGGTCCACATCGAGGCTGACGTGCTGTACGAGGCGGCTGGGGCAGTCCCACGTCCAGGTATCGGCACGGTCGAGGACGGGGAAGAACTCTCCGCCGGAGTCGCGGGCCTCGGCCAGGCCGTCGGTGTAGAGAAGCAGGGTGTCTCCGGGACCGAAGGCGACAGTGTCGAGGCAGAAGGCGTTGGGCGTGTCTGCTGCAAGCCCCAGCGGCGGGGCGGGCCGGGTCACGGGCAGCAAGGTGACCTGGTCGCCCTGGCGCAGCAGAGGCGGCGGGTGCCCGCAGCTGACCACTCTGGCAACGTCTTCGTCGTCGGGGAGCTCGATCAGCAGCGCGGTGATGAACCGCTCGCTGCTGTCGGGGGCGATACGGGTCAGCTCGCCCAGGTGCCTGCGGACGCTGCGTTCCAAGGAGGCCGCAAGTTCCGGGAGTGTGCGGTGCTGCTGGGCTGCCTCACGGAATGCGCCCAGGACGGCGGAGGCGTCGTCGATGGCCGGAAGGCCTTTTCCGCGGACGTCTCCGATGAGGACGCGTGTGGTGTGGCCGGTGCGGGCGGCGGCGTACAGATCACCGCCCACCAGCGCGTGTGCCGTTGCGGCGCGGTACATCGAGGCGACGTGGAAGGGGCCCAGCTCCGGGGGGATCGGCCGTAGCAGCACTCGTTGCGCTGCTTCGGAGACGGCACGTACCTGGGCCAGTTCCCGCAAGTCGCGGTCATGCAGGGCCCGGGAGGCGATGACGAACGCGGAGACTATGAGCACCGCCCCGATGTGAATGGGCAGCAGTGGTGAGTGGAGCAGGCCGTCGTGGCGGTCCACGAGGAGCACTGCCGCGGCCGCCATGAGCGCGACGACGGCCGTGAAGCGTGTTCGTGCGAAGGTTCCCGTGCACGTGGGGGCCGCCACGAGCAGTGGGGACAGGTGAACCGCAAGGGGGGCGAACGACGCACCCGAGGTGATGGCCGCGATCAGCAGGAGCGGAGGCACTGCGTGGCCGCGCATGCCCAAGGGCCCGGTGCCCCGGCCATGGGCTTTCGGCCGCTGGGGGACTTCGGGGCCGGATGCCGGGAGCGAGCGGGTCCCGTCGTCGGCCGCGCGCTTGGTGACGGGAACGCGCGGGGAGATGTGCATCAGGAGTCGGGGGAGTGACCTGATTTTCCAGGAAGGGCTGCGTCGTATCAACATGGCGCGGCTTTCGTGCCATCGCGGCGTGGAGGGGTGAGTTGTGGCCCAATGAGTCGGCCGGCGGTGCGCCCCCGGCGCACGGTCCTTTTTGGCGGGGCTGCGGTTAGACCGGTGATCGTCCGGCCGCGCCGGTGCTGTGACGCCTTCGGTATACGTGCGGCTCTGGCTGGATCACAGTTCCGCCGTCCTTTGCTTTTCCGTATGATGGAAGTGGTTTACCGATATGCGATTCAACTGTGCGACGTGCGGTTCGGCGCGTCAAGCGAGCTGGGACCCTCGACGGCACCTGCGGGCCACAGCCTTCGGTGTCGTGCGGGCCGGAACGCATGGCGCGGGAGACCGCCCCCCGGCGGCTACGGTGAGAACGTCGTTTCCGTGCCTCCGGTGACGAAGTTCCCGTCGCCGTGGGCACGATGACGGAACGACCCGCGGGTGAGGGCTGTTCGCCGTAGTGGCCGCGGGAGGCCTCCGGGGCTCCGCGTTTGTCGCCGTCTTCCTCGCCTTCCGGTTGCCGTGACGCAAGGGTGCTTGAGCGGGTGGGTGCCCACCTCGGTCGCCCAGGGCGGCAACGCGGATGTTAGATGGTAGTCACCATCTTACATGCATGCCGCCGTCCGGCGGGATTGTGGCCGACGGGCGACTGTGGCAGGCGATAGACAGCAGGCATAATCTTAGAGTCGGGGTGTCAGCCCGCTGGTCGTCGTAGCAGCCTGCGGCGGGGCAGATGACCAGTCGGTATTACGGAGGGTGGTACATGAGTCGCGTATCGCAAGCGGAAGCGAAGGCCAACCGGGAGCGAACGGTGGCCGCGGCTTCTCGGCTGTTCCGTGAGGACGGTGTCGCCAAGGTCGGCATCGCGGATGTGATGAAGACGATCGGGCTCACTCAAGGCGGCTTCTACAAGCAGTTCGCCTCCAAAGCCGCGCTGGTCGACGAGGCGACCGCCAAGGCGTTCGCCGACAACCTGCAAGACCTTGTGACTCTGGACCACGAGGCTGGGGGGCATCAGGCGGCGTGGCAGTCGCTGCTCGAGTCCTACTTCTCTGTCGAGCATCGCGACAACCCTGGCACCGGTTGCCCCGCAGCCGGTTTCGCGGGCGACATCGCGCGCGAGCCCGAGCACAGGGACACCTACGCCAGGGGCGTCCAGGAGCTCGCGGGGTGGATCGCGCCTGGTGACGCCGGCCTGGCCGCCTATGCCACGCTCGTCGGCGGCATACTTCTTGCCCGTGCCACCGCAGGCACGCCCTTGTCGGAGCAGATCCTGCAGGCGGCACATGCAGCGGTGGCGAGGGCCGCCGACAGTGGCGAGCCGGCCACCGGCTGACGTGCACGCCATCCCAGTGTCCTGAACCGCTTGACGCCCCGCGGCACGGCGTCCTGAGCTCGTGGCCTGTCCCGCCGCCCCTGACCCGGCGGGCCCGCGCTTGGCCGTCATCGCCACTGGTGGCGAGTGGATGACCCCCTCCCCGGCTGTTCCCGGCCGTGACGTGGTTCCGTCGCCGCCGGCCTGCCGGCCCCGCGGCCGGCAGTGCGTGCAGCCCAGTGGACGGCTGACGTGGTGACACCTGAACGTGCACAACGACGCCTGGAGGCGCGCCTTCATCGACAGCCAGGACTGGCTCACCGCGCACTACCTGCCGCCCTGCGCACCCGACCTGAACCCGGTCGAGGGCATCTGGTCACTGTCGCGACGCAGCTGCCAGGCCAACACCGCTTCGACCGACCCCGACCACCTCATCCGAGCACTCCGCCACGGCCTCCGCAAGATCCAGTACTGCAGCGACCTCATCGACGGCGGCCTCACCGAAACCGGCCTCACCCCGACGACTCCACGCCTACGACCTCAAGTTCACTGCGAGTCGCGTCGAGCGGGTTCAGTAGGGCGGTTCCTGCGTGGGCTTCGACCGGGCGGGGCGGGGTGCTTGTCGGTCGGTCAGCGCGTCGAGCGTGGCTCGGGCCGCGGCGCGCACCGCGTCGTCAGGGGCGTTGGTCAAGGGGCGGATGAGGGTGTGGGCGGGTTGCGCGTCGCGTCCGAAGGTGGCGAGGGCGTCGAGGGCGCTGGTCACCACGGCCCAGCTTTGGTGCTGGACGGCCCACTTGAGGGTGTCCGTGATCACGGGTATGGCGATGGGGTCCTTCAACTCGGCCAGGCGCGACAGGTACAGGCCGGCGGGGATGGGCGCGTGCGGGTGGTCGGGATCGATGAATCGCAGGCCGTTGGCGAGGAGGGGGACGAGCCGGTCCGCGGCCTGTGGGTAGCCGCCGACGCCGTAGAGGACCCGCCAGTCGTCGACACGGGTTTCGAGGGAGCGGATCAGATCGGGGATGGCACGGGGGTCGCGATGGTCGGCCAGGGTCATGACCGCCTCTTGGTAGGCCTTGCGGATGAGGGCGTTGTCGGTTGCCCAGACGTCCGGACCGTAGGCGGTGCGCAGGGTGGCCATGTGGTCGTAGAGGGTGTCGAGGAGGAGTTCGGTGTCCTCGGGGGCGATCCTGAGGCGGCCACCCCACCTCTTGCTGAATCCGCCTTGGATGATGCGGGCCGCGGCCCAGTCGTCCGGGAGCAGGTCGAGCAGAGATGTCAGCACCAGACGGGGCAGGGGTCCTGGGAGGTCCTTCGCCATGTCGATGGCGTCGTATCGGGTGGCGGCGTCGGGACTGGTCAACTGTGCGACGAGGAGGGCCGTACGATCCGCGATCCGGTCGCCCAAGGCGGTGTGCAGGGTGCGCAGGACGCTGCTGACCGGTGAGTGTTCCTCCCAGAGGTGGTCGGGATCGAACCAGTCGGCGGCCAGATGAGCGGGGCGCACCGTGGGGGCGACATCGCGGCCGCGGACGTGCGACGACGCTTGGCAGTCCCGGCATCCGTCGCACAGCTTCAGGGCGGTCGGGGCCACCGTGCTTTCCCGCAGAAGGGTGATCGCGCGAGGGGCGAGGTCGGCGGTGTCCCGGTCCGAGTCGATCAGGGCCCGGTGGGTGAGGGCTGAGAGCCGGACAGGGGCGTCGGTGGGGGGCCGTTCGGGGCCGTCGATCAGCTCGTCCAGCCAGGTTGCCACGGTCGTCCTCGTCTCCGGCAGCCGGACGGCCAGACGCGCGAGCGTGCGGACGACCAGCAACCGCTCCACGATCCCGTCCTCGGCCGGCAGACGCTCGACCAGGATGCGGGCGGCACGCCCGCCGTCGGCGAGGATGAGACCGACGGCTTCGATAGCCGAGCGGCGCACCAACGGATCCGGGTCCGCCGCGTAACGGACGAAGGCATCCGCCCGCTCGGCCATCTCGGCAGTGATGTCGACGTGAGCAGTCGACTCGACTCCGTTCACCGTGAAGTAGCTGCCCTCAGGGTCACGGCCCTGAGCTTCGTGCCCAATGCTGAGGAGCAGCCCGACGATCCTTGCCCGCTCGGGGCTGGCCGGGTCATCGGCCATGTCGAACAGGAACGGCAAGCTCGCTGCGGTGCACGGGTCGACGGCTCCTTGGTCATGGGCCTCCGCACAGAACTCCTCAAACGCCTTGGTCCGTACCGCGGGGTCCGGTGAGAGCATGTTCCCGAGATGGCCCGGGACCCCACATACCTGGCCGGGCAGGTGGCCGGTCGTCCAATCGACATCATCTGGGTGGATCACGGACGACAGTCTCCAAGGGACCACTGACATCCACAGCGCCGGCTCCGCCACCGGACCCCACGGACCTCCGCACGACGCTGCCCGCTCGGAGGGGCGAGACCGGGCCCCACGGGGGCGTGGTGGCAGTTCGTTGACCGGGTCCCACCGCGCCGGGTCGGGAAGCGGAAGGAACTCTTCGCCGAGGTGCTGTACGGCGAACAGCCGGCCGTCATGTCGGCTCCCACCCCAAGGCGCAGGGGGCGAAGAGGCAGCGGGCCGGGGGCGGTTGGCCCCCGGCCCTGGCGAAGAGCGTGCTTGCTCCGGGTGTCAGCCGGCGTAGCGTCCGGCGGGGCGCGTGAGGGACAGGCCCGGGATGAGTTCCCGGCGGGCGTTCTCGTACTCCTCCCACCTGGCGTACTCCGGCAGCGAGGGGATCGTGACCAGCTCGCCGGCGTCGAGACCGGCGAGCGCGGCCCGCGCGGCGTCGCGGGGTGCCATGACGGCCTCCTTGGGCAACTGGTCCAGTTCGATGCCCGAGCCGTCCCAGATCGCCGTCTCCAGTGCTCCCGGCACCACCACCTGCACCCGGACACCGGAACCGGCGAACTCCTGCGCCAGGGCCTGGCTGAACGCGATCACATATGCCTTGGTCCCGCTGTACGCCGCACCCACCGGCAGGATGTTGAGGGCGAGGGCGGACGACACATTGACGATCGTGCCCGAGCCCCGGCTGGAGAACGCCCGCGCGGCGGCAGCCGCAAGCCTGGTGGCGGAGGTCAGGTTGAGCGTGATCAGCCACTCCAACCGGTCCGGGTCCGCCGCAGACAGGGGGCCGAACAGGGCGCTGCCGGCGTTGTTCACCAGCATGTCGATCGAGAGGTCGGCCGCCAGGCGGTCCTCCACGCTCCGCATGCCCTTCGGTGTGGCCAGGTCGGCGCTCAGCACCGAAACCCCGATGCCGAAACGCTCCGCAAGGTTCGCCGCGGAAGACTCCAACCGCGCCTGGTCACGAGCGACGAGGAGCAGGTCGTGCCCCCGCGCCGCCAGCTCCTCGGCGTAGGCGGCACCCAGACCTGCGGTCGCGCCGGTAACGAGCGCTGTCCCGGGCTTCTGTGTGGACATGGTCGTCCTCCTTCTTCAGTAGATGTCACATGTTAGATGGTGAGCTTAATCTAAAGCGTGCAGGAGTGCCCAGAATCCGGCCGTCTGTAGCTGCCGGTTGGTGAGGGCCCCCCGCGTTGCCGACGCCGCCGAGCAAAAGGGCTCCGGACGCTGGACCGTGTAGTGCGCCCCTCAAGCCCGGCCCGGGCGGGCCCTGCATGAAGCCCAACAGCCTCGCCGCGGGCTTCTGTGACGGGCCGCCAGTTCTTCCGGTGGGTCGGTCCTGGCCTCGTGTGCGGGTGGTGGGCAGACCTCGGACCTGGATCCAGACTTATAGATCATTAGTGACATCTATCACGTGGACGCTGCGCAGTGAGGGCCTACATGATGGGCCCGCACATCATGCCCAACGCATCACCTGCCCTATGAGGTTCGAATGACCCTGCCGTCGCTGTTGCTGGTGCCCGGAGCGTGGCACAAGCCCGAGCATCTGCAATTCCTCGTCGATGCCCTGCCCGGCATCGATGTCCGCACCGTGGCCCTCACCTCGTGTGGCGACGATCCCAGGGCACTGGGCGACATGTACTCCGACGCGGCAGCCATCAGGGCCGCGGTCGAGGCGATCGGCGGGCCCGTGGTCGTCGTCGCGCACTCCTACGGCGGCGTCCCCGCCACCCAGGCGCTCGCCAATGCGCCCAACGTCAAGAGCATCGTCTACCTCGCCGCGTTCCAGCTCGACGCCGGGGACTCCCTGCTGTCGAGCGCGGGCGGCGACCCGGCGCTCTGGTGGGAGTTCCACCGGCAGGAGGGCGTCGGCGACTTCCTGACCGTTGCGAACCCGGTCGACGTGTTCTACGGCGACGTTGACAGGAGCGTTGCCGAGAAGGCGGCGGCAGCCCTGGGTTACCAGTCCTACGCCGCCACCACCCAGAAGCTGACCGCGGTCGCCTGGCGGACGATTCCGAGCACCTACATCATCTGCGAAGCAGACGGCGCCATCCCGCCCTTCGTCCAGGAACTCTTCGCGAAGCGCGCCGACAGGACTCTGCGGCTGAACAGTTCGCACTCGCCCTTCCTGTCGCAGCCCTCCGCGCTCGCCGAGCTCATCAGGCACGAACTCAGCCTGCCCTGAGCCGGCCGCCCTTACCGCCCGCCAGTCGCGTCTGCTGCGGCCGGCGGGCCCCAACCGTTTCCCCACGGCTCCGCGCATTGCCGCAGGCCGGGCAAGCAGGAGGTGCGATCTCGTGACCTGGTTCATCACGGACAAGCCCGAAGTGTTTCGTTCCGAGGCGGGAGCATTCCTCGCCGCACGCCCCGACCTGCACACCATGCTGCTGTCCGGACTCGACACGATCGAGCAGCTACGGTCCGGGGGCAAACAGCCGTCCACGGTGCTGGGCTGGTGGCGGGAAGCGGATGAAACAGCGACGATGGCCGCGTTCGTGTGGATGCCACCGCACATGCTGACCGCGAGCCGTCTCTCCCAGGCCGCGGCAACGCACCTGGCCGTACTCCTGTCCACCCAAACCCAGCCGTTTGCACAGCTCCTGGCCGACGACTCATCGGTCCGTGCCTTCTCCGAAGCGTGGCGGACGACCACCGGCTCCGCACCGAAGAGCGGACCGCATCTTCGCCTCTATCGTCTTGGCCGGCTTGTGCGCCCTGGCGTCGCACCGCCGGGGGCACCGCGGACGGCGACCAGCGGTGACCTGGCTCTTCTCCGCGAGTGGTGCACTCGTTTCGTCACGGAAGCCGGCTCGCTCGGAACGGATCTCGACGCATTCATCGACGAGCGGATGAGCCGGGGCGGCTGGCGGTTGTGGACGGTCGGGGACGAACCAGTGGCCATGGCCGCCATGACGTCGGTACTGGCCGGCACGGCTCGCCTCACCCCCGTCTACACCCCGCCCGAACAGCGCGGCCGGGGCTACGGCTCCGCCGTCACCGCAGCCGTTTCCCAAGCAGCACGCGACGCCGGTGCGGAACACGTACTTCTCTTCACCGACCTCGCCAACCCGACGAGCAACAGCGTCTACCAGCGCATCGGATACCGGCCCGTCTCGGACTACCGAATCGTGGTGCCCTGACATGCAAGATCGATGAATGGCTGTGCCGGACAGGTTGCGCACCGCACTGCCGGAGCCTGAGCGGTGTTGGCGGTCACGAATCACTCGGCGCAGCCGCCGGCACCGTCGATGGCTACCGGCAACGCCGGGCGCGAGACAACGACCCCACGGCTGGATCACGCGGTCGGCAACGCACTGATGTGAAGCCGGGCGGACAAGCCACGAGATACCCTCGGGCCGTTCAGGTCCGAGGCTTTCGGACAGAGGTAACACCCATGACGGACGTATCAAGCAGAGCTGACGAACCGCTTGCGGCGGGCACATCTCCGGGCAGGGTCCCGCAAGACCTGTGGCACCCCGGGAGCATGGCCTGCGTGACCGCCAACTTCCGGCAATACCTGACCGGATGGGGCATGGCGGACCGCACTGACGGTGATCTCGAGTACTTCCGCAGTGGGCTGGCTCAGCCACAGTTCAACGGAGTGGTCCGTGTCCGCTCCCTGGATGCGGTGGAGCAGTCCACCGCCATCGCGCGGGACCGGCTCGCGGGAGTGCCCTGGTGGTGGTGGGTCGGCCCGGACAGCCCCGCAGGCACGTCGTCCGCCCTCGCCGAGCGTGGGGCGAAGGAGTTCACGACAATCCCCGTGATGGTCAGACCGCTCGACCAGTCGGTCGATCCGATGGAGCCACCGGCAGGCCTGCGGATCGAAGAAGCGACCGATCACGGTCAGCTGGCAGAGCTGGTACGCACCTACAGCGCTTCCATGGGCGTCGCACCGAGCCTCGAACCCGACATCGTGCGGATCGAGTCGCAGCGTCGGGACGACGCGGACATCGTCCGCCTGGCGGCGGTTCTCCATGACCGTGTCGTCGGGACGACCGTGGTGATCGCAGCCCACGACGTGGCCGGGATCTTCCTCGTCCATGTCGCGGACACGCACCGACGACACGGCATCGGCACAGCCTTGACGGCGGCGGCGCTCCGTGTGGGCCGAGATCGCGGTATGGGGCTGGCCGCACTCGCCGCGAGCCCGGCCGGCGAGCCGCTGTACCGGCGATTCGGTTTCGTCGAGGTATCGCAGTACCGCCTCTTCGCATTCCCCGCCTAGCGTGATCTGCCACCTGTACGGAGTGAGGACCCGGAGCGTGTCCCCGAGGCCGGGACGCTCGAGCAGGGCATCGACTGAAGCCGGGCGGTGAAAGAGGCGGCCGTGCACGGACCGTTCTTCGGTGAACGCACCGAGATGGTGGCCCGGTTCGTTGGGGGAGCGTCCGCGGCTGACCAACCGTGAACCCGAGTCGGACGGCGGCGCCGCGTCCAACGGCTCACGGTGATCCTGTGCCTGAACGCTGCGATGTACCAGGCCGGTTCGCCGCGATGGGCGGCGGCGCAGTACCAGGCGGCCAACTCGTGGGTCGCGCCCCGCCCCGTGGAAGGCGTGGGTCAGTCGGTGGGGGTGATGTGGCCGTCGCGGAGTTCCAGGACGCGGTCGGCGAGGGCGAGGAGCTGGGG
>NZ_JARAVL010000057.1:0-30380 GCF_033792725.1 Streptomyces sp. PA03-5A
GCGGCGGCGGCGGCGGCCACGGCGGCGGTGGCGGCGGCGGCCACGGCGGCGGCGGTGGCGGCGGCCGGTAACACCCCGGCCGGGGACCGGCCCTCGACCGGCCCCCGACACCAGCCGAACATCTGGCGACCGGCCACAGCAGGCCTCTGACCAGCGACTGGACGGTCGCGCACCTCACGGAAGCGGAAGCCGCGCCCACGGGAGACCGGTGGGCGCGGCTTCCGCTCTTCACGTCTTCATGCCCCGGTACACCACTTCCGTGCGCCAAATTGCCCGATAAGGAATGTTTCCCGTGAAACATTCCTTACGTACTATATTGACACTGTGCTCATATCGCCGGATCCGGCCGATGGGGTGGAGGCGGTCCGGCCGACCTCAGCGAAGCGCCGTGTTCTACCTGTCCTCAGCAGTCTCCGCGGGAACCGGCCAGGGCTTCTACATTGGGCGCGAGGGCGGCCCCGAGGGGCTGGAGGCCTACCTGGAGACCAAGGCCGTCTTCATGCCGGGTCCGTGACATGGCCGCCCACGCCGTGCAGCAGATGGTGCACGATGGTCTCCGCGAACCCCTCGCTGACGGGGTGGTCGGCCACCAGGAGCCGGAAGTAGCAGGCCCCCCACAACTGGTCGATCAGCGCCTGGGGATCGATGTCCGCCGCCAGCTGGCCCCGGTCCCGCGCCCGCTCCAGGACGGCGGCCATGCGCGCGCGGCGCGGCCCGGAGTAGCGCTCGCGGAACAGCTCGCCGAGAGGGGGATCGGTCTGGGCGCAGCCGATGAGTTCGGACACGACCCGTCCCGCGGGGGTGCCGCACAGATGCCGCACGAACTTCCGCATGTGGGCCGTCAGGTCCGCTTCGATGTCGCCGGTGTCCTCGAAGACCAGACGCTCGTCGACGACGGCGACGTAGGCGTCGAGGGCCAGTGCGCCCCGCGACGGCCACCACTTGTGGATGGTCATCCGGCTCGCCCCGGAGCGCCGCGCCACCTTCTCGACGGTGAAGGCGGCCATGCCCTCGGCGAGGAGCAGTTCACGCGCGGCCGCGAGCACCTCGCCGCGGACCAGGGCGGCCGGCCTGCGGCCCTGCCCGGGCCGCGGCGCCTCGTCGGTCCCCCCGGCCGCCCGGGCGCCCGCTCCGCGCGCTGCGCTCATTCCCGGCTCCGTCCTGCGGTCCGCCCGCCCGCCCCGCGGTGGGGCGCCGCTGCGGGCTGATCACGGAAATCACTGCCAACGAGCCTATATCGGGCATCCCGTCGATTCCCCGGAGCGACAGGACCGTCCCGGACCCGGACTCCGAGAGGAACACTCGATGATCGTCTACGACAGGCTGTACATCGGTGGTGCCTGGACCGCCCCGGCGCATCCCGGGCTGCTGGACATCCGCTCACCCCACGACCGCTCCCTGGTCGGACGCGCCGCCCAGGCCGCGCCGGGCGACGCCGACGCCGCCGTCGCCACGGCGCGCGCCGCCTTCAACAGCGGGCCGTGGCCGCATCTGGACCCCAAGGAACGGCAGGAGGTGATCCGGCGGGTGAACGGGCTGCGCGAGGAGCGTGCGCAGGAGGCGGCCGCACGGGTGTCCGCCTCGACCGGGACGCCCCGCCGGTTCACCGATGCGGAGCAGGCCTCCCTCACGCGGCGGGTCGACGCCTGCCTCAAGGCCGCCGGGGAAGTCGGCTGGGAGGAGGCCGTCCATCCCTGTGACCCCACCCCGGGTTTCGACACCATCGTGCGGCGCGATCCGGTCGGCGTGGTCGCGGCGGTCATCCCCTGGCAGTGCCCGTTCGCGGCCGCCACGGCGCAGCTGACCCCGGCCCTCCTGGCGGGCAACACCGTCATCCTGAAGGTCACGCCGGAGAACTCGCTGGGCATGGGACTGCTGGCCGAGCTGTACGCCGAGGCCGGACTGCCCGAGGGCACGCTGAGCGTACTGCCCGCCGACCGGGACACCGGCGAGTACCTGGTCACCCACCCGGACGTCGACGCGATCGCCTTCACCGGCTCCGCCCGGGCCGGCCGCCGCGTCGCCGCCCTCGCCGGCGAGCAGCTCAAGCGGGTCCGGCTGGAACTGGGCGGCAAGGCGGCCGCGATCGTCCTGGACGACGCCGACGCCCCGCGGACGGTGCGGGGGCTGGTCGCATCACCCGGCGACGACGGGGGGACGTGCGCCGATCGGACCCGCGTCCTCGCCCCGCGCCGCCGGTACGAGGAGTTCGTCGCGGCGGCCCAGGAAGCCGTCACGTCGCTGAAGGTCGGTGACCCGGGGGCACCGGACACCCGCATCGGGCCGATGGCCGGCCGTGAGCGGCAGCAGCGGGTGATGTCGTACATCGAGCTGGGCATCGAGGAGGGCGCCCGGCTGGTGACCGGTGGTCCCCGGGTCCCCGCGGGCCTTGAGGAGGGCTACTACGTGGCGCCGACGCTCTTCGCGGACGTCGACCCCCGCATGCGCATCGCCCAGGCCGAGGTCTCCGGCCCGGTGGTCACGGTCATCCCGCACGACGGGGACGACGACGCGGTACGGATCGCCGACGACTGCGAGTACCGGGTGTCCGGCGGGGTGTGGTCCACCGACCCCGGACGCGCCGTCGCCGTCGCGCGCAGGCTGCGCACCGGCCCGGTGACCGTCAACGGGGCCCCGGCGGGCCTCGACGGGACGGCCGGCGTCGACGCGTACGTCGCGCACCGGACGATCACCCGGCCCCGCTGAGCGCACCACCCGGGCCACCCGGGGGTCAGGGCACGACGCGGCCGAGGAAGCCCCGCACGTACCCGGCGACGGCGTCCAGGTGGCTCTCCAGGGCGAAGTGCCCGGTGTCGAGGAGGTGCACCTCGGCCTCGGGCAGGTCGCCGAGGAAGGCGCGGGCACCGGCCGGGGCGTAGACCTCGTCGTTCGCGCCCCACACGGCCAGCAGCGGCACCTGGCCGGCCCTGAAGTACTCGTGCAGCGCCGGGTGGAGGGCCACGTCCCGGGGGTGGTCGCGGAACAGCCGCAGCTGGATCTCGTCGTTGCCGGGACGCTGCAGGAGCGCGACGTCGTGGGCCCAGGTGTCCGGGCTGACCAGGTCCGGGTCGGGGACGCCGTTGAGGTACCGCCAGCGGACGGCGTCCGGGGTGAGGGCGTAGCGCACGGCCTTCTCGTTCCCCGGTGACGGGTCGGCGGCGTAGGCCCGCACGTCGGACCAGAAGGAGTCGACGAGGCCCTCCGCGTAGGCGTTGCCGTTCTGCGTGACGATCCCGGTGATCCGCGCCGGGGCGCGCAGTGCCAGGCGCCAGCCGATCGCCGCCCCGTAGCCGTGGACGTACATCGCGTGGCGTCCGACGCCGAGGTGCTCCAGCAGGGCGGCCGTCACGTCGGCGAGGGCGTCGAAGGAGTAGGGGAAGTCCTGCAGGGACGGCATCGAGGACCGGCCGAAGCCGATGTGGTCGGGCGCGAGGACCCGGTAACGGTCCGCGAGCAGCGGGATGAGGTGCCGGAACATGTGGGAGCTGGCGGGGAAGCCGTGCAGCAGGACGACGACGGGGGCGTCGCGGGGGCCCGCCTCGCGGTAGAAGACCTCCCGGTCCGCGACGGCGGCCGTGAGGTGGTGGACCGGGACCATCGCTGACCTCCTGGGAGCACGACCTTCCTGTCGCATGCCACGTGGGGCAGGGGAATCACGTTCCGGCGGACGGATTCACGCGGTTGCTGCTCGCTTCTCCGGCAGGCATGCGATTCGGTCCCACCGGCCCCCGCGCCACAGCACCTGGGCGCAGGCGGGGTGAGTAGCCGTACTCATGCCCGCGGGCCGACCGGGCGGGACGATGGCGGCAACGAACCCTAGGACGGAGGAGGTTGGTGACGGCGATGGGGAGACTCCTTGGCGCGGTGCTGGCGTTGGCGGTGACCGCGGGGGCGCTGGCACTGGTCTACGCGGTGGGCGCGCCGCTGCCGGTGGTCCTGGGCGTGGGCGCGGGGGTGCTCTGCCTGCTGTGGATGCTGGTGCTGCTCACGGTGCCGTGGAACGTCTACTTCCGGGCGCACGCGGTGCTGGCCGAGATCGCCGTGAGCCGGGAGAAGGGCCTGGTGGTCCCCCGGGCGCGGGACGCCGAGGCCGCGCGGATCGCCCGGACGATGCTGCGGGCCGCCCTGTCGGGGCACCTGCTGACGACGGCCGGGGTGCTGGCGGTGACGCTTGCGACCGGTCACGGCGCGGGGTACTGGATCGCCGGGTTCTTCCTGCTCAGCACGGTGTTCCGCCCGGCGGGCGCATGGTTCGGGCAGCTGCGGCAGCGGCTGGGCACCCTGCTGAAGGACGTCACCTACCCACGCGACGACGTGCTGGAGCTCAAGAAGGGCGTCGAGCGCACGGACAGCGGCATCAAGGTCCTGGAGGAGAAGGCCGAGGAGCAGTACCGGGCCCTGGCGGAGCTGCGGCGCACGGTGGACGTGCTGGGCGTGTCGGTCTACGAGCGGGCCGAGGACACCGACCGCCGGATCACCGCGCTGGCACGGGAGTTCGAGGCCACGGTCAACCGGCTCACGGACAACGAGGAGATCATCACGGGTCTCAAGGCCTTCCTCCGGCTGCTGCGGGCGGGCGACGGCGCCCCGGGCCGGGCAGCGGCCGACGTCTGACCGGAGGCCAGGCGGTCTCCATGTGCGGCCCGGGGCGCCGCCCCGGGCCCGGTCCTACGCGGACGGCGCGTCCGGGCCCGCCGCCAAGGAGCTGAAGCCGGTCAGCTTGGCCGGGTTGAGCACCCACATGAGCTGGTCGATGCCCTGCTCGGAGGCGCTGATGGCCAGCAGGGCCATCGGCGTGCCGGCCTGGGACACGAGCGCCGCGGTCTGCCCGTTCGCCTCGACCCACACCACCTCGGTGTCGGGCCAGAAGCGCGGGGCGAAGGCGGTGACGAACCTCGCCACCTTGGCGCTGCCGACCACGGGGATCTTGGAGGCGTTGCGCACGGCGCCGCCGCCGTCGCCGTAGTTCACCACGTCCGTGGCGAGCAGTTTCTCCAGGCCGGCCAGGTCGCCTGCCCTGGCCGCCGCCACGAACGCCTCGAGGAGCCGGCGGTGCTCCGCGCTCCCCACCTGTTCGCGCCGCCCGGCGGCGATGTGCTTGCGGGCGCGGCTGACGAGCTGGCGGGAGTTGGCCTCGCTCAGGTCCAGCACGGTGGCGATCTCCCGGTACGGGTAGTCGAACGCCTCGCGCAGCACGTACGCCGCCCGCTCGGTGGGCGTCAGCCGCTCCAGCAGGAGCAGGACCGCGAACTCCACCGCCTCGCCGCGCTCGGCGCCGAGCACGGGGTCGGCGCGCGTGTCGACCGGTTCCGGGAGCCAGGGCCCGACATAGCCCTCGCGCCGCACGCGGGCGGACTGGGTGACGTTGATCGCCAGCCGGGTCGTCGCGGTGGTCAGGAACGCGGTCGGATTCTCCACGGCGTCGCGGTCGGCGGCCTGCCACCGCAACCAGACGTCCTGGACGACGTCCTCGGCCTCCGCGGCGCTGCCGAGCATCCGGTAGGCGATGCCGAACAATCGGGGGCGCAGGGCCGTGAACACCTCCGCGGCCTCGTCGAGCGAGCCGCCGCGTTCCGCGTCGCCTGGCTGCATCGTCGCGTTTTCCTCCACCGTCAGATCCGCCCGACTGCCCGTTCCAGCGTACACAGACGGCGATTTCCTCCGGGCCCGGGGGCACTTCGCCCGGGCCCCATTCAGCGCGGTTGAGGAGCGACGTCGCCGTACGGCAGGCATTTCCCGCGCCGCGCGCGAATTGCCGTGGCGGGCCCACGGGGGGCCTTCCGGCCGGGTCGGGGAATTCCGGAGCCATTGCGGACCCATTCCGGTCGCGGCTTCCGGGCGCACGGGCCCCAAAGTCTGACCGGGCAGCGGCTCCGTTTGTGACAACGGGATTCCGCCGGTGGTCCCGGCCGGTTCCGCGCGGCGTGCTCACAGATCTTCACGGAATTTCGCACACGCGTTCCAAAAACGCCGTGGAGCAGGGTAACGTTACGTATCGCAGCAAGATCCGCACAGGGAGGGACGGGGCATGGAGCCCACCAGGACGACAGTGCGCCGTGGGCGCCCGCAGGGCTCGGACAACCCCGGCCCCGACGGGCTGACCAACCGTCAGACCCGTATCGTCGAGGCGATCCTGGGCTCGGTGGAGAGCCGCGGTTTCCCGCCGTCGATGCGCGAGATCGGTGAGGCCGTGGGGCTGGCGAGCACCTCCTCGGTCGCCCACCAGCTGGCGGTGCTGCAGCGCAAGGGCGTGCTCGAGCAGGATCCGCACCGGCCCCGCGCCTACCGCGTGCGGTGCTCCTGGCCGTCGCAGCACGACTCCGAGCCGGGTGCGGTGCCCGTCAGCGCCTCCCCGTCCGCGCGCGTGCCGGTGATCGGCCGGATCGCGGCCGGCACCCCGATCCTCGCCGAGGAGCAGGTCGACGAGGTCTTCGTACTCCCCCGGCAGATCGTCGGCGCGGGCGAGCTGTTCGCCCTCAAGGTCGTCGGCGACTCCATGACGGGCGTCGCGATCTGCGACGGCGACTGGGTCACGGTGCGCAGCCAGGACGCCGCCGACCACGGCGACATCGTGGCCGCGATGATCGACGGCGAGGCCACCGTCAAGCGGCTCAAGCACGAGGGCGACCGGGTCTGGCTCATGCCGCACAACCCCGCCTACGACCCGATCCCCGGCGAGGAGGCGGTCATCCTGGGCAAGGTGGTCGCCGTGCTGCGACGCCTCTGAGGCCGTGCGCCGACTCCCGCTCAGTCCGTCGCCGCGGGCAGCACCGACCGGAGCCCGCCGAGCAGATGGGCCCGGAAGGCCGCGTCGTGGTAGGCCTGCGCGGAGTGCCCCAGCGCGGTGTAGAAGACGGGCCCTCCGCCGTACTCGTGGCACCACACCAGCGGATGGTCCGCGCCCATCGAGCCCCCCGTGTACGAGGACTCGTCGGCGCAGGCCAGGACCCGCACCCCGGGGCGGGGACTGCGGTCGAAGTCGTACCACTCGTCGGTGACCTTCCACGCCGCGCCGAGGTGCGCGGTCGCGGGATGGGCGGCGTCCTCGACGAGGACCGTGCCCGCCTGCAGGGGCGGGTGCCCCGTGAAGCGCGCGCCCAGCAGCTCCCCGTAGTAGGGCCAGTCGTACTCCGTGCAGGCGGCGGCGTGCACGCCCATGAACCCCGCGCCGTCGGCGTGGTGCGCCGCGAGGGCGGCCCGGCCCGCGTCGCTGAGCACCTCCCCGCTGGTGGACAGGAACACCACGGCGTCGTACGCGCGCAGGCCGGCCCCCTCGAAGTCCTCGGGCCGTTCGGTGGCGTCCACCCGGAAGCCGTGCCCGGCTCCCAGCTCGGTGAGCGCCCTGACGCCGTCGGGGATCGACTCGTGCCGGTAGTCGGTGGTGCGGGTGTAGACGAGCACACGGGGGTCGCGGCGGGACAATCGGCTCTCCCAGGACGGTGACGGACGACGGGCAGCGCCCACCAGTCTCCCCGCCGCGGTCCGGGCGTCGACGGCGGCCCGGGTCCCGTCAGTGGCCGATGCTGTCGATCAGCTCGCGGGCACCCTGCCGCAGCAGTGCCACCGCGACCGACGTCCCGAGGGTGGCGGGGTCCAGCGGTCCTGCCCATTCGTGGGCGTCGAGGACGGTCTTGCCGTCCGGGGAGAAGACCCGGGCCCGGAGCGAGAGCCGGCCGTCGCGTTCGGCGTGGGCGTAGCCGGCGATGGGGCTGTTGCAGTGGCCCTGCAGGACGTGGAGGAACATCCGCTCCGCCGTGGTCTCCCGGTGCGCGGCCGGGTCGCCGAGGTCGCTCACGACGTCGATCGTCCCGGCGTCGCCCTCCCGGCACTGCAGGGCGAGGACGCCCGCGCCGATCGGCGGGATCATCGTCTCGACCGGGAGCACCTCGCTGATCACGTCGGTCCTGCCGATCCGCTCGAGCCCGGACACGGCCAGCAGCAGCGCGTCCGCGTCGCCCGCCGCGAGCTTGTCCAGGCGGCGGTTGGCGTTGCCCCGCATGGGGACGCAGGTGAGGTGCGGATGCGAGGCCATGATCTGCGCGATGCGGCGTACGGAGGAGGTGCCGATGCGCGTGCCGGGCGGGAGCCGGTCGAGGGTGAGGCCGCCGGGGTGCACCAGGGCGTCGCGGATGTCGTCCCGCTTGAGGAAGGCGGCGAAGACCGTCCCGGCGGGCAGCGGCCGGTCGGCGGGGACGTCCTTCACGCAGTGGACGGCAAGGTCGGCCCGGCCCTCCAGCAGCGTGGCGTCGACCTCCTTGGTGAACGCACCCTTGCCGCCGAGCTGGGCCAGGTCGCCCATCCAGCGGTCACCGGACGTGGTGACGGGCACGACCTCCGTCCGGATGCCGGGGTGGAGCGCCGCCAGTTCCGCGCGGACGCGCTCGACCTGGGCCAGCGCCATCGGGGAGGAACGCGAGACGATGCGGATCAGCTCGGGGACTGCCATGCGCCCACGGTACGGCGTCCGGCACACGTCCCGCGCAACACCCCGAACCCCACGCGCCGTGACGACGGCGGGGCTAGTGTGTCCCGCGGCGCCCACCGGGAGGGCGCCGGCGCGGAGCGGTGGCGCCAGAGGTACAGGCGACGGGGTAAGCGCACGATGACGCAGGAACGGCCCTCGCCCGCCGCGGTGTCCCCCGAACCGGCGACGCCCACCACCCTCGCCACGGTCCGGGTGCGCAGGTTCCCGGCCGGTCTGCGCCACCGGCGTCCGCTGTACGTCCTGGCCGTGCTCGTGCTCCTGGCGCAGATGGCGTTCGCGATGGTCACCACGGCCGTCCAGCAGACGCCCACCATCGACGAGCCGGTGTACGTGGGCACCGCTACGGTGTATCTGCGCGAGCACAGCCTGCGCTTCAACCCCGAGCACCCGCCGCTCGGCAAGCTCCTCATCGCCGGTGGTCTGGCGTTCGCCCACCCCCACCTCGACCCGGCCTTCGAGGGCGACCAGACGGAGCTCGGCCGCAGCGTGCTCTACGAGTCGGGCAACGATCCCTGGCGCCTGATGCTGGCGGCCCGGCTGCCGGTGATCGCGCTGACCCTGGTGTTCGGGCTGGTGGTGCTCGCCTTCGCGCGCGATCTCACCGGTCCCGCCGGGGGGCTGCTCGCGCTCGCCCTGTACGCGTTCTCGCCGGACGTCATCGCGCACGGCTCGCTCGCCACCCTCGACGTCCCGGCGGCCGGTTTCCTGCTGACGTCGGTGTGGGCGCTGTGGCGGGCCCGGGAGCGTCCCCGGCGGTACCTGCCGCTCGCCGGTGCGGCGTTGGGCGCGGCGGTCGCCACGCGGATGAGCACGCTCCCCGCGGTGCCGGTCCTGTTGCTCCTGGCAGCGCTGCCGGTGTGGCACGTTGGTGCGCGGGGCGCGCAGCGGCCCGGCACCGCCCGGTCGCTGCGGCGCGCCGCGATCGCGGCGGGCGGGGTCGGGCTCGTCGCCGTCGCAGTGGTGTGGGCGGCGTACCTCGTCGTCGACCCGCGTCTGCGCTGGACCGCGCCGGACACCCTGCCGGCCCTGCACGGACTTCGGGGCTGGGCCGTGGACGCGCTCCCGCTCCCGCGGGCGTACCGGGACGGGATGGCCGTCCAGTTCGGCTTCGAGGACTCGACCTTCGAGGGCTTCCTCTTCGGCCGCCACTACCGCGGGGCGCTCTGGTACTACCTGCCCGCCGCGGTGCTGGTGAAGACTCCGCTCGGCATGCTGGCCCTGTGGCTCGCCGGCACCGCCGCGCTGCTCGCCCACCCCCGGCTGCGCCCCGCCGCCCCGTACCTGCTCGTCCCGGCGGCCGTGCTGACGGCCGCCGCCATGACCGGCTCACGGGACTTCGGCGTCCGCTACGTGGTCTTCCTTCCGATGTTCGGGGCCGTCGCCGCGGCCTGCGTCACCGCCCTGCGACGGCGGTGGGCGGACGTGGCGGCGGCGGCCCTCGTCGCCTTCGTCGCCGTCAGCTCGCTGCGTACCTTCCCCTACTACCTGCAGTACTCCAACGAGGCCTTCGGCGGCACGTCCCGGACCCACCTGCGCCTGCACGACTCCAACGTCGACTGGGGCCAGGACCTGGGCCGCCTCGCGGACCGGCTCCGCGACCGCTACCCCGGCGAGCGGGTCTGGCTGGTCTACAAGGGCAGCGGGGTCCCCGCCCACTACGGCATCCACGCCGCCGATCCGCGCCAGGTCCCCGAGGACCAGGTCCACGGGCTGCTCGTGGTGTCGGACTCCTCGGTCGCGAAGGCCGAGGGCGCGCTGGCCGAGCTCATCGCCGGCAGCGAGCCGATCGACGAGGTGGGGCACTCGATCACGATCTACCGCCGCGGCTGACGACCGCGCCGCCCCCCGTCCGGGAGGGGCGGCGCCGGGCACGGCGGGGTCAGGGCTTGCGGGCCACCACGGCGTAGACGTTGATGTCCGCGTCCGTGACGTCGGTGATGCTCCGGTAGCGGATCGCGTCGATGTCCTCGAGGCCCTCGATGAACTCCGGCGAGGCGTCGGCGTGGGTGGCGAGGGTGTCGTCGACGTCGTCAGGGCGCCAGTGGTGGACGGGTACGAGCCCGGGCTCGACGATCTCCAGGCCGTTGTCCGTGACGAAGCGCAGGACCTCGGCGTGCTCGCGGAGCACGAAGGAGAAGCCGCGGTCCTGGTAGGTCTTGGCGACCTTGGCGATCTGCTCCGCATTGAGGTCGGAGGTGAGGTGGCTCAGCACGACGTGGCTGCCCGAGGGCAGCGCGTCGACGAGGTGCTTGACGATCCCGTACGCCTCGTCGTCCTCGACGAAGTGCAGGACGGCGACGAGCACGAGCGCGACGGGCTCGGTGAGGTCCAGCGTGCCGGCCGCCTGGCGCAGGATCGCGGCGGGGTCGCGCAGGTCCGCGTCGATGTAGTCGGTCCGTCCCTCGGGGCCGCTGGTCAGCAGGGCGCGCGCGTGGGCCAGGACGACGGGGTCGTTGTCGACGTACACGACCCGCGCGTCGGGGGCGATCCGCTGCGCGATCTGGTGCACGTTCTCCTGCGTGGGCAGGCCGGTGCCGATGTCGAGGAACTGGCGTGTGCCGGTCTCCCCCGCGATGTGGTTCACCGCGCGGCGCAGGAAGTCGCGGTTGTGCCGCACGTCCAGGTAGCCCCGGGGATTTGCGGCCAGCGCGGCCGCGGCCGCCTCACGGTCGACGGGGTAGTTGTCCCTGCCGCCGAGGAAGACGTCGTAGACGCGCGCCGGGTGCGCCTTGGTGGTGTCGATCCGCCGGCGGAGCTGCTCGGCGGAGTCGTAGTCGTCGGGAGCGTCGCTGCCGCTGGTCATGGCCATCCCCTGGGGACTCGAATACGCGAACTGATCTGCACACAACTTAGCTGGTGAAGCTGCGAGTTGGCGCCATCCCTGCCCGCTCCTGCGAGCGGCCCGTACAGGGGCGCGCAGAAAGGCCGGAACCTGCCCTCCCGTTGGCCGTCCCCGCTCGTTGACCTTGGTGACCGCACACCCCCGGAGCTCGCTTGGAGGCTCGCTTGACGTCGCTCCACGACGGTGCACCGGCTGCCGGTGAACCGCGCAACGCCTCGGTGCTCATCCACAACGACCAGGGCGAGTACCTCCTGCACCTGCGCGACCACCGCCCGGACATCCGCAACCCCGGCGCCTGGTCACTGCTCGGCGGCGGCCGTGAGCCGGGCGACGTGTCCCTGGAGGCGACCGCCCGGCGTGAACTGCGCGAGGAGGCGGGGCTCGACCTGCCCGCGCTGCGCGCCTTCGCGGTGGAGCACGTCCACGAGCCGGACGGGTCGCTCCTGCCGGTCCAGGTCTTCAGCGGCCGCTGGAACGGCGATCCCGACGCCCTGCGACTGACCGAAGGCGTCCTGCTGCGCTGGTTCCGGCCCGAGGTCATGCCGCGGCTGCGGTTGGGCCACGCGACCCTGGAGCTCGTCCGCCGGCACGCCCGCCTGGCCGTGCCGCCGGGCACCGGAGCCCGGGCGGCCGGGCGGGGCGTCCTCCACGTCGTCGGCGCGCACCTGTACCTGGAGAACGCCGGCGGCCAGGTCCTGCTCGGACTGCGCCACCCCGACTCCGCCTTCGCCGGCGGCGAGTGGCACTTCCCCGCCGGGCACTGCGAGCAGGAGAGCGCCGTCGCGTGCCTGGTCCGCGAGGCGGACGAGGAGACGGGCCTGCGGATCAGGCCGGAGGACGCCGAGTTCGCGCACGCCGTGCACCTCGTCGACGCGCCGGGCGGCCGTCCCCGGCTGCAACTCGTCTTCCGCGTACGCCGCTGGCAGGGCGAACCGGTGGTCCGCGAGCCCGACAAGTGCCTGTCCTGGCGCTGGTGGCACCCGAACGCCCTCCCCGAACGCCTCGTGCCGTACACCCGGGCCGCGATCGAAGGCATCCGGGCCGGCCGCCACTACACCGAGTCGGGCTGGGCATGACCTGCGGACCGGGCCTGCCGGAAGCCCGGGTGCGACGGTTCGCGGAACGCGCCGTCGGCCCGATCGAACGGTGGACGGACACGTCCTGGCCCCGCGAGAGCAGTCGGGTGTGGCGGGTGTGCGGTGCGGGCGGCCTCGTCGGCTACGTCAAGATCCACCAGAACGACCGCTTCCACCACCGGGAGGTGACGGCCTACCGGACCTGGGTGCGGGCCCTGGGAGCCGCCACGCCACGCCTGGTGGCGGCCGACGAACGGCTGCGCGCGATCGTCGTGACCGCCGTCCCCGGACGCCCGCTCCACGTCGGCGTCCGGCCCCCGGAGGAGGAACGTGCGATGTTCGTCCGCGTCGGCGCGCTCGCCGCCGCCGTCCACGGCAGCGCACCGCCACGGCCCGCCTCCGGGGACAAGGGACCTGCCACGGGGAAGCTCGACCTGCACCTGGACGGCGCCCGTCCCCACCTGGCCCCGGGTGACGAGGAGTTCGTCCGCGCGCTGACGGCCCGGGCAGCCGCCCTTCCCGCTCTCGACCTGGTGCCCACGCACGGCGACTTCCAACTGCGCAACCTGCTGTGGTCGGGCCGGCTCGCCGTGATCGACTTCGAGCGCAGCGAGCCGCAACCGGCGCTCCGTGACTTCGTACGGCTCTCCGACGCCTGGTCCGGCCGACCGGACCTCCACGGGGCCTTCCTGACCGGCTACGGGCGGGAGCTCACCCCGCTCGAGCACGAACGCCTGGCTGTCGACTCCGCCCTTGACGCCGTCTCGGGCATCCGTTACGGCGCCGCCCACGACGATCCCGAGGTCCTCGCACGCGGCCTGCGCACCCTCGCCCGGCTCCGCACGACCGGCCACTGACCCGGTGATCCGGGTCACCACGCTCAGGTCTCACCCCGCCGGCGCGAGCGCGAGGGGCGGTGAGGGCAGCCCGAAATGGTCGGCGATGATGCGCACGGTGTGGGTACCGTCGGCGTTGAAGGCGGCGTCCGCGTCGTACCGCGGGGTGTCGCGGCCCACGATGCCCGCGTCCAGGAGTTCACGGACGAGCAGGTCGGCCGAGCCGCCCGCGCGACGGGACTCGCGTCGCATGCCGAAGTTGAAGTAGGTCCCCTCGAAACCGCCCGAAGCGTGGGTGAACTGGATCGGGTGCTCGTCGCAATGGGGGACCACGTAGTCCTGCCCGTGCGGGCAGCGGCATGGGGGCGTGGAGGCCAGGAAGACGCTTTCCACCGGCGCACCTCCCGGGTCGCTCGCACGATGTACGTGCCGGAAGCCGGTGAGATCGCGCGCCAGTTCCCAGGCTTGCGACCGGCGCGGGGCACTGTAGGCGTCGTGGGTCAGCCAGACCCAGCCCGCCCCTGATCCGCTCGCGAGAGCAGGCCGGCCGGCCTCGGCGTAGACGGCGGCGACCGTCGGCAGCGTCATGCCCCTCACAAAGGTGACGAACGTGTTCGGGGTGAGCCAGGCCATCAGGCGCAGACCTCCGGGGACAGGGGCGGCGAGGGGAGGATGAAGAAACCGGCGATCGCCCGCACGAGGCGCGCGTGGTCCTCGTCGCGGTGGTCGAAGCAGTCGTGACCGGGGTCGGCCTCCCGCGCGCACGCCGAGTCCGGACCGATGAGGTTCGCGGCCAGCAGTTCGGGCGAGAGGTGGTCGGGGTTCTCACCGCTGCGGAGCTGCGGGCTGCCGAAGGAGAGGGAGAGGACCGTACGGCCGTCGCGGAAGTAGGTGAAGGACGGCGGATGGGCCTTCGCGCTGCAGGGCTCGGTCTCGAACACGACGACCTCCGCGCCGTCACGGCACAGGCGGTTGTAGTCCACTGCGTCGTAGTCATCGGCGTCGTAGTCGTGCATGTCGTGAACCGCCCACGCCCATTCGCCCGCCTCACCGACCATGAGCGGTTCCCGCTGCGCGCCCCGCAGGCGCCGCGTCAGCGCGTCGAGGGTCATGCCGCGGGCGAAGACGAGATTCACCTCGTGCCCAGCGAACGATCCGCGCATCCAAGTCGTCATGCCGCGACTGTAGGAGTGGGCACCGACAACGGGACCGCCGGGACGTCAGCCGGCCTCCGGTGCGCCGCCGCGCTCGTCGAAGGTGAGCTCGGGCGGCGGCCTGCGGAAGCCGCGGGTCAGGTAGGCGAGGTAGGCAACGCCGAGGGCGAGCCAGATGACGCCGAGGGTGAGGGCCTTGCCGTCGAGGTGGAACAGGAGCCAGAGGTCGATCAGGGCGCCGATGGCGGGGACGACGGCGTAGCCGAACACGCCCACGTGCTCGCCCGCGCGGCGCTTGCGCAGGTACGTCGCGATCACGCTGAGGTTGACGAAGGTGAAGGCGGTGAAGGCGCCGAAGTTGATGAAGGAGGTGGAGGTGGCGACGTCCAGGCGGAGGGCGATGAGCCCGACCACGCCGGTCAGGAGGATGTTGAAGGCCGGCGTCAGGTGGCGTGGGTGGAGGTGGCCGAAGACCTTGCGCGGCAGCACGTCGTTGCGGCCCATGGCGTACAGCAGGCGGGAGGTGCTGGCCTGGGCGGCGACGCCGGAGGCGAACCGGGCGACGACGAGTCCGGCGAGGAAGACGGAGGAGAAGAGGTCGCCGCCGATGGTCCTGGCGATCTCGAAGGCGGCCGAGCTGGGGTCGTCGAACCGGCTGCCGGGGTGGGCGAGCTGGGTGGTGTAGGCGAGCGCGATGAAGATGCCGCCGCCGATCAGGGCGGTGAGCATGATCGCGCGGGGCATGGTCCTGCGGGGCTCGACGGTCTCCTCGGTGAGCGTGGTGACGGCGTCGAAGCCGAGGAAGGAGTACGCCGCGATGGCCGCGCCGCCGGAGATCCCGGCCAGCGTGGTGGCGTCGTTGCGGAACGGCCCGGTGCTGAACAG
Organism: Streptomyces sp. PA03-5A; assembly: GCF_033792725.1. NCBI lineage: Bacteria > Bacillati > Actinomycetota > Actinomycetes > Kitasatosporales > Streptomycetaceae > Streptomyces > Streptomyces sp. PA03-5A. The sequence goes on from NZ_JARAVL010000057.1 coordinate 15,279, forward strand.
GCCCCCGGCGCCCTCGATGTGGCAGCCGCCGGCCCGCCGCTGAGCACCCCGGCCCTCGGCGGCATCCGCCGTCTGTCCGCACTGGACACCGTCCGCGCCCGGATAGCCCTGGCCATCGACCTGGGCCTGCTCGCCCCCGGGGAGCGGTTGCCCGAGGCCGGCGAGATCGCCGCTGCGCTGGACGTCGGGGAGATCACGGTGCGCCGGGCCCTGGTGGCCCTGTGCGACGACGGGCTGCTGGAGCGCCGCCGCGGCCGAAACGGCGGCACACTGGTCGCCCGGCAACCGGCGAAGGGCTCGGTCAGCGCCGTCGGCAGCTACCGCTCCGACACCGACGCGGTGCGCCGGCTGATCGACCACCGGCTGGTCCTGGAGTGCGGCATCGCCCACCTCGCCGCCGGCCACGCCGACGACTCCGCGCTGCGCGAACTGGAGCACCTGGTCGACCTCATGGACGCGGTGACCAGCTGGGCCGAGTTCCACCGCCATGACGAGGAGTTCCACCTCGCCCTCGCCTCCGCCACCGGGACACCGTCGGTCGTCGTCCCGTACGCCGCCGTCGTCCGCGAGCTCTACCGGTACTACCTGCCCTACCCGCTTGACGCTCTGCGCGCCTCCAGCGCCAAGCACCGGGCCCTGGTCCGCGCACTGCGGCAGGGTGACCGCGCGACGGCCGCCGCGGTCGCCCAGGACCACGTCCAGGCACTGCACCGGACGATGTTCATCGGCCTCCCCGAGGCCGTGCCGGGAGCCGCCACCGCCGAGGACTGAGACCCGGCCGCGACACCAGTACAGTCGAGCCACACGTGCGGCGTGCGCCGCCACAGGGGTGGAGGAGACGTCCGTGGAGGGGCTGGCGCTCGTCGCGCTCATGGTCGGTGCGGTGCTGGTCACCGCCGTCGCCCGGCGTCTGGGGGTGTCTCCGCCGCTGCTGCTGGTCGCCGTCGGCCTGTGCGCGTCCTTCGTGCCGGGCATCCCCGCGTACGCCATCGAGCCCGAGCTGGTGATGGTGCTGGTCCTGCCCCCGCTGCTGTACTCCTCGGCACGGGAGAGTTCCTACCTGCGCTTCCGGGAGAACCTGCGCCCCATCGGGCTGCTGGCCGTGGGGCTGGTGCTGTTCACCACGGTCGCGATCGGCTACGCCGCGTTCTGGCTGGTGCCGGGGCTGCCGCTGGGCTCGGCGCTGGTGCTCGGCGCGGTGCTGTCGCCGCCCGACGCGGTCGCGGCGACCTCCATCGGACGCCGGCTGGGGCTTCCGCGCCGGCTGCTGACCGTGCTCGGCGGCGAGAGCCTGGTGAACGACGCCACCGCGCTGACGGCCTACCGCGTGGCCATCGCGTCCGTGGCCGGCGCCGGCTACACCCTGCTGCAGGGCGTCGGGGTCTTCCTGATGGCGGCCGTCGGGGGCTCGCTGATCGGTCTGGCGATCGGCTGGCTGGCCCGCATCGGGCACCGGTTCCTGCCCGGGGACCTGGCCAGTGCGCTCGGGCTGCTCGTGCCGTTCCTCGCCTACCTCGTCGGTGAGGAGGCGCACACCTCGGGGGTGCTGGCCGTGGTCGTGGCCGGCCTGTACCTGGGACACCGGTCCCCCGACACGGAGGCGACCTCCCGGCTGCAGGTGTACGCGGTGTGGAGCGCCCTGGACACGGTGCTGGAGGCCCTCGTCTTCGCCCTGATCGGCCTCCAGGTGCGGGGCATCGTCGACACGGTCGACACGGGCGTGGGGCGGCTGGTCGCGGCCGGTGCCGCGCTGACGGCGGTGACCGTCCTGGCGCGCGTCGTGTGGGTCTACCCCGCGACCTACCTGCCACGGCTGGTGTTCCCGCGGATCCGGGCGCGCGATCCGTATCCGGTGTGGCAGTACCCGGTGGTGCTCTCCTGGGCGGGCATGCGCGGCGTGGTCTCGCTGGCCGCGGCCTTCGCGGTGCCGGAGACCACCGACAGCGGCGCGCCGTTCCCCGGGCGCGACGAGATCCTGTTCCTGACCTTCTTCGTCACGGTCGCCACGCTGCTGCTGCACGGGATGACGCTGCCCCCGCTCATCCGGCGGCTCGGCATCTGCAACAAGGAGGCGTACGAGGACGCCCTGGCCGAGGCGAGCGCGCAGCACAGTGCCGCCCGGGCGGCCCTGGCGCGCCTGGAGGAACTGGCCGGGGACAAGCGCTCCCACCAGGCCGTGCTGGAGACCCTGCGGCAGACCGCGGAGGCCCGCCGCAACGCCGCCTGGGAACGGCTGGGCGGCCCGACCGGCGGGGGCGCCGAGCCTCCGAGCGTGGCCTACCGGCGGCTGCGCCGCGCGATGCTGGACGCCGAACGGCAGGAGTTCGTGCGCTTCCGCGACGAACGCCTCATCGACGACGAGGTGCTGCGTCACGTCATGCGCGAACTGGACCTGGAGGAGGCGGCATTGCAGCGCGAGTAGCCGTGGGCCCGGTCCTCAGCCCATGGACTCGTGGACGAAGCACCAGCGCCAGCTCTCGCCCGGCTGGTACGAGCGGATCACCGGGTGGCCGGTGGCCTCGTGGTGCCCGGTGGCGTGCCGGCCCGGCGAGCTGTCGCAGCATCCGATGTGGCCGCAGGTGAGGCACAGCCGCAGGTGGACCCAGTCGTGGTGTCCTGCGGCCAGGCACTCCGCGCAGCCGTCGACGGGCGGCGCGGCCGCGACGTCGGCCGGGGCCTGCTCGAGATCGGGACATGCTGCTGTCGTCACGCCGGCCCCCTGTGCCGTCTGCGGATCACTGCTGATGGACGCCCCAGGCTACGTCAAGCGCACGCCGTGCGCGATCAGAGTGCCGGGGCGTCCCACCGTGCCGGGCCCGCGGCTCCGTCGAGGAGTTCGCCCTCCAGGAGGCCCATGGTGAACATGTCGTACCACCGGCCGTCGCGCCGGAAGACCTGGCGCAGGCGGCCCTCCTCGACGAAGCCGACCTTCCGGTAGACGTGGTGCGCCGCCTCGTTCTCGGTCACGACGGTGAGCGAGATCTTGTGCAGGCGCATCTTCTCGAAGCCGTAGCGGCACATCGTGCGCATGGCGTCGGTGGCGTAGCCGCGACCCCAGTACTCCTTCTCGCCGAGGTAGATGTCGAGTTCGGCGCATCCGGTCTCGGGTTCGGCGTCGCGCAGCCGCACCAGGCCGATCAGCCGGCCGTCCTGCGGCACCTCGATCCCGTAGAGCACGTCGCCGTAGGCGTTGCGGGGCCGCTCCTCCATGCGCTTCCTCACCTGTGCGAGGGGCTGGGCGTAGTCGTCGTCCATCCAGCGCATGACCTCGGGGTCGTGGTTCCAGCGCCACAGCGCCTCGGCGTCCGTGGGCTCCATCGGGCGCAACTTCACCAGTCGTCCGGGCACCATGGGGGCGGCCCTCCTTCGGGTCGGCATGATCGACGTCGTGGAACCCGAAAGGGTTAGCACGGTCGCCGTCGGCCGCTCAACCGATTTGCCCGCCGGGAGCGGGCGTTCAGCTCGCCTCGGCCCGGCCCTGGCCGTCCGCCGCCAGCACACGCTCGACGTCGGCCCACGACGCCCCGTGCTCGGCGAGGACGTCCGCGACCACGCCGGGGCCGATGGTGAGGGCGAGCAGGACGTGCTCGTCGCCGATGTGACGGTCGCCCCGGGCGACGGCGGCGCGCAGGGAGCGCTCCAGGACGCCCTTGGCCCCGCGGGTGAAGGGTCGTCGTCCCGCGGGCCGCCACCGCCGGGGCCCACGGCGGGCGGCGAGCGCGCCGGTGCCATGGGCGTCCTCCACGCGGGCGACGATCGCGGCGATGTCGATGCCGAGCCCGGCGAGCGCGTCGGCGTCGGCCCGTGAGACCCCGCCGCGGCGCCGGGTCTCCCCCAGCGCCTCCTCCAGGGCCTCGCGGCGCCGGTCGACGCCGAGCGCGGCCAGGGCGGCGGAGGCCCGGGTGCCCTCCAGGTCGAGCAGCGACAGCAGCAGGTGCTCCTCGCCGATCGTCGGGTCGCCCGCCCGTTCGGCGTGCCCGACCGCGCCCTCGACGACCTCGCGCGCGCTCTTGGTGAACTTCTCGAACATCCTCAATGCCTCCCGTACTTCTTGTGCACGGCCTGCCTGCTGACGCCGAGTTCGTGGGCGATCTCCTGCCACGACCACCCCTGCGCCCGCGCGCTCCTGACTTGTACGGTCTCCAGCTGCTCCAGCAGCCGCCGCAGCGCGGCGACGGCCCGCAGCCCGACCCTCGGGTCGCGGTCGCCCGCCCGCTCGGCGAGATCGGTTGCCTCGGTCATGTCTGTCAATTTACGTTGACAGACGCGGCACTGTCAACTCTGGTTGACAGCGCCGGGGGCGGGGGCGGGGGCGGGGGCGGGGGCGGGACGTCAGGCGTGCCCTTGTGCGGCGGCGCGGCGCTGCCGCTTGCCCAGCGGCGCCTGGGAGAGGTCCTCGGCCTGGGACCTGAGGTTCTTGTAGCCGTAGCCGCGCTCGTCCAGCCAGGCCCTGGCCGCCTCCTCCGCGCGTTCGGTCGCGTCGAGGATGTCCTCCTCCGCCTCGCCGGAGTCGACGAAGCGGAAGGTGAAGGCGGGGCGTGCCGCGATGTCGTAGCTGAGGTGGCCCTCGGGGGTGAAGGCGGCGCGCAGGACGTCGTGTTCCGGTGCGCGGGCGAGGAGTCCGGCGCGCTGCTCGGTGGTGAGTCCGTCGAAGGCGCCGCGGACGGTGACGCGGAAGGTGCGTGTGCTCATCCGCCGACCTTAAGCAGCGGGCTCCGTCCGGCTCCACCGCATTTCACGGGGCCGGGCCGCGGCGCCGCGGGACCGCGCCGGGAGGCGTCCCGCGGCGCCGTGCCCGCGCGGTCAGCCGGTGGTGACCAGCGGCTGGTCGGTGGGGTTCCGGGAGGTGGGACGCAGGCCGGTGAGGCCGATCGTGACGGTGGCGAAGCGGCCTGTCCGGCGGGCCGGCCGAGGACTGCGGCGTGGTTCTCCGTCGTGGAGCCGCCGGCCACGACGAAGGTGACCGCCGACGGCATGCGGACGCCCGGCAGGCAGGTGGGGACGGCGGTCACGGCGAACCACACGGCCGCCGCACGGGCGGGGCCGAGGCGGTCGGCGACTCGCCCGGTGGGGAAGGGACCGCGCGAGAACCGGGCGGGCGCCGCCTCAGCTGTCGCGCGTCACCGCGAGGAGCGCCATGTCGTCGTCGGTCGGACCGCCCGCGTGCCGGTGCACGTCGTCGAGCAGCGCCTCCAGCAACTCGGCCGGCCCGCCGCGCTCCACCCCGGCCAGCCGCGCCTGCGGGTCGTAGAAACGCCCCTTGGCATCGCGGGCGTCGGTGACGCCGTCCGTGCACAGCAGCAAGGTCGAACCCGGCGGGAACGGCACCGTGTCCACCACGGCCTCTCCTTTCCCCAGGCCCTCCACCAGCAGCAGCCCGTACCGCGAGGGCTCGGCGGCACGCACCTTGCCGCGCCGCAGGAGCAGCGGTGCCGGGTGACCGAGGTTCACCAACCGGACGTGGTCGCCGCCGTGCGGGAACTCCACCAGGACCGCGGTGGCGAACCACTCCAGTTGCTCGCCCTCCTCGCGCCGGCTCAACTCCCGCCACAGGGCCCGCAGCATGTGCCCCGCCACGTCCGCCAGGGTCGCCTGCTCGTCGGCCGCCATCCGGAAGCTGCCGAGCACCAGCGTCGCCGCCTCCACGGCGTCCAGACCCTTGCCCCGTACGTCCCCGACGATGCAGCGCAGCCCGTACGACGTGTCCTGGACGGCGTACAGGTCCCCGCCGATCTCCGCCTCGGCCTCCGCCGCCTCGTAACGGGCCGCGATCCGCAGGTCCCGGACCCGCGCGGGCGGTTCGGGGAGCACCGCCCGCTGGACGGCCGCGGTGATCGAGCGGGCGGAGCGCAGCCGGTCCTCGCGCGCCTCCAGCAGCCGGTTGATGAACACCGCGACCACGGCGACCAGCGAGACGGTCAGCAGCTCGCTCATCCCGCTCAGTCCCCGCAGCCGGCCGAAGTGGGCGAGGATCGCCGCGTCCGCGACGATCGCCGCCAGACCGACCACCATCGTGCCCTGCATCGACAGCAGCGGGGCCGCGAGCACCGGGGCGACGGAGTAGAACGACGCGCTCGTGTACTGCGTCGGGGTGAGGAAGTCCACGACGAGACCGCCGACGAGCACCACGACCGGGAGCAGCCGCACGTACCAGCCCACCTCGGCCGGGCCACCGAAGATCTCCTCGTCGGCCCTCCCCACGCACCCTCCCGGTATCTCCCGCTGGCGATCCCTACACGCTCCCCGGCAATCGCCACTGCAGCCACCGCAGACCATCCCGTGGAGTGAACCGCCCGGTCAGGTACCCGTCTGGCCCCACGCGGCTACAGCCGGGGGCCGAAATTGTCGATCATTGCAGCAGGACGCACGGACCTGGTTCCCGCCACCGCCGAGGAGTCGCGCCGATGACGACGTGGACGAAGGACGAACTGGACCGCATCGAGCACGCCGACGAGCTCGCCATCGCGCCGCGGCGCGACCCCGGCACGCTGGACCCGCCGACCACCATCTGGGTGGTCCGCGACGGCGCCGACCTGTACGTACGGGCCTACCGCGGGCGCGGCGGCACCTGGTTCCGCGCCGCGCAGACGCGGCACGAGGGCCGGATCAGCGCCGGCGGCGTCGAGCGGGACGTCACCTTCGTCGAGGTCGACGACCCGGACGTCAACGAACGCCTCGACGCCGCCTACCGCGGCAAGTACGGCCACTACAGCGCGGAGTACGTGGAGCCCATGGTGGCCGGGACCGCGCGCGCCGCGACGCTCAAGCTCGTGCCGCGCTGACATGACGACCATGGTCATCGTCGGGGCGGGGCAGGGTCTGGGCGCCGCCGCGGCGCGCCAGTTCGGCTGCGACGGCTTCGACGTCGCGCTCGTCTCCCGCGACCAGGACCGCGTGGACTGCCTGGCGGCCGACCTGGACAGGGACGGCGTGACCGCGCGGGGGTTCGCCGCCGACGTCCGCGACCCGGTCGCCCTCGGGGCCGCTCTGGACGCCGCCGCGGCAGCGCTCGGGCCGATCGAGGTACTGCAGTACAGTCCCGCGCCGCACCGGGACTTCATGAAGCCCCTCCTGGACAGCACGCCCGCCGACTTCGCGGGACCGCTGGAGTTCTCCCTGTACGGCGTGGTCACGGCCGTCCACGCGGTGCTGCCCGACATGCGCTTCCTGGGCCGGGGCACGATCCTCTTCGTCAACGGCGGCAGTGCGGTGCGGCCGCTGCCGTCCCGCGCGGGGACCTCCGTGGCGTACGCGGCCGAGACCGCCTACGCGCGGATGCTGCACGACACGCTGGCCGCCGAGGCCATCCACGTCGCGCAGTTGATCATTCCCGGGGTCATCGCGCCCGGGCACCCGAGGAACGATCCGGCCGCGCTGGCGCGCGCCCTGTGGGCGATCCACCGGGAACGGACCGGGTTCCGGCACTTCGCGGGCGTCCTGGAGGGCGAGGGCTGAACGACGGCGCGGTGACCACCGGGCCGCAGCGGCAGCCGTCCCGAACGGCCGTCCCGGCGGCGAGCCGACTTCGGGGGTGACGGTACGTGAGGTAGACAACCAGCGCGGACACGGAGCGTGTGTGTCCGCCGCCCATGTCGCCGCCCCGAGGAGCCAGCCGTGACCCAGGAGTTCTCCGGATCCACCGCCCTCGTCACGGGCGCCACAGCAGGGATCGGGCGGGGGGTCGCGCTGCGGCTGGCGGCACTGGGCGCCGAGGTCGTCGTCCACGGGCGGGACGGGGAGCGCGGTGCGGAGGTCGTCGCGGAGGTGGCGAACGCGGGCGGGCGCGCCCGGTTCGTCGCCGCCGACCTCTCCGACCCCGGCGACGTGCTGCGCCTCGCCGAGGCGGCGGGCGCGGTGGACGTGCTGGTCAACAACGCGGGCATCTACCGGTTCGCGGGCGCCGCCGGCACCACGGCCGGGATGTTCGACCTCCACATGGCCGTCAACGCCCGCGCGCCCCTGCTGCTCGTCGGGGCCCTCGCACCCGGCATGGCCGCCCGCGGCCGGGGCGCGGTCGTCAACCTGAGCACCCTGGCGGCGAGCGTCCCCGCCCGTGGGGCCGCCGCCTACGGGGCCTCCAAGGCGGCGCTGGAGCTCATGACCCGCGTGTGGGCCGACGAGTTCGGCGCCCGCGGGGTACGGGTGAACGCCGTGGCCTCCGGGCCGGTCCGCACCCCCGGAACCGTCGGGATGGGCGAGGACGCGCTGGCGGCCGTCGCACGGAACACCGTCCTGGGCCGGGTCGCCGAGGTCGACGAGATCGTCGAGGCGATCGTCTTCCTGGCCTCGGACCGCGCAGGGTACGTCACCGGCGCCGTCCTGGACGCGTACGGCGGTCAGCCGGCGATCGGCTGACCGCACCCCCTCCGGAAGGACCCTCGCCCATGAAGGTGCCGCCGCATCCCGGCCTCGGCGGGGACCGCGTCTACCTGGACCACAACGCCACCACCCCCGTCGACCCGAGGGTGGTGGAGGCGATGGGGCCCTGCCTCACCACCGGGTTCGGCAACCCCTCCAGCGGGCACGCCTGGGCCGCGGAGCCGGCCGCGGCGCTGGCGCGGGCGCGCCGCCAGGTCGCGGCGCTGATCGGGGCGACCGCGGAGGGGATCGTGTTCACCGGGTCGGGGTCCGAGGCGGACAACCTCGCCCTGCGCGGCGCGGTGCTCGCCGCGGGTACCGACCGTCCGCACGTGATCACCCAGGTCACCGAGCACCCGGCGCTGCTGGAGACCTGCCGCGCGCTGCAGCGGCTGCACGGGGTGCGGGTGACGTACCTGCCGGTGGACCGGGAGGGCCGGGTCGACCCGGCCGCGCTGGCCGCGGCCCTCACCGGGCGCACCGTGCTGGTCTCCGTCATGGCCGCCAACAACGAGACCGGCACCCTGCAGCCCGTCGCGGAACTCGCCCGGCTCGCCCGCGCCCGGGGCGCGCTGTTCCACTGCGACGCCGCCCAGGCCGCCGGGAAGGTCCCGCTGGAAGTGCGCGGGCTGGGGGTGGACCTGCTGACGGTGGTGGGGCACAAGATGTACGCGCCGAAGGGGGTGGCCGCCCTCTACGTGCGCCCGGGGCTCCGCCTGGAGCCCCTGGTGTACGGGGGCGGGCAGGAGGGCGGGCTGCGGGCCGGCACCGAGAACGTCGCCCTCGCGGTGGCGCTGGGGGCCGCCGCCGAGCTGGCGGCCGCCGAACTCGCCGACGGCGGGGCCGAGCGTGCCGAGGCGTTGCGCGACCGCCTGCACCAGGGCCTGACGCGGGCGCTGCCCGGCCGGGTCCACCTCAACGGGTCCGTCCGCCACCGCCTGCCCACCACGCTGAACGTCAGCATCGACGGCGTCCCGGCCCACGAACTGCTCGCCTCGGTGCCCCGGCTCGCGGCCTCCACCGGTTCGGCCTGCCACAGCGGCAGTCGTACGGCGTCCCCGGTGCTGCGCGCGATGGGCCTGGACGAGGCCCGCGCCCAGGCCGCCGTACGCCTGTCGGTGGGGCGCTGGACCACCGCGGACGACGTCGACCGTGCCTCCGGGCTGCTCGCCGCGGCCGTCGGCGCCCTCGCCTGATCCGGGAGCCGCCACGGACTTGCGGGCGGCCCCCCGAGCGGTAGCGTCGAAAAGGCGGACGAAGGGCACGACCCCCGCACGAAGGAGCACGCGGATGGGCGTGAAACGGTGGATCGAGGCATGGCCGGTGTACCGGCAGCTCACCGGGACGGACCCGCTGGGCCGGGGAAAGGCCGCGCAGTCGGCCCGGTCGGCCACACTCGGGGCCCGCACGGAGAGCGCCGACCGGGTGGCCGGCTCGGTGTGCCCCTACTGCGCCGTGGGCTGCGCGCAGCGGGTGTACGTCAAGGACGAGAAGGTCGTGCAGATCGAGGGCGACCCCCACAGCCCGATCTCCCGCGGCCGGCTGTGCCCGAAGGGCTCGGCCAGCAAGCAGCTGGTCACCGGGCCCCAGCGGGAGCAGCGGGTGCTCTACCGCCCGCCGTACGGCACCGCCTGGCAGGAGCTGGACCTGGACACCGCCATGGACATGGTGGCCGACCGGGTGCTCGACGCACGGCGCAAGGGCTGGCAGGACACGGACGCGGACGGCAGGACGCTGCGCCGCACCATGGGCCTGGCCAGTCTCGGCGGGGCGACGCTGGACAACGAGGAGAACTACCTCATCAAGAAGTTGTTCACCGCCCTGGGCGCCCTGCAGATCGAGAACCAGGCCCGCATTTGACACTCCGCCACGGTTCCCGGTCTGGGAGCCTCGTTCGGACGTGGCGGCGCCACCGACTACCAGCAGGACCTGGTCAACTCCGACTGCATCGTCATCATGGGATCCAACATGGCCGAGGCCCATCCGGTCGGGTTCCAGTGGGTCATCGAGGCCAAGGCGCGCGGTGCCAGGGTCATCCACATCGACCCGCGGTTCACGCGGACGAGCGCGCACGCGGACCAGCACGTCACCATCCGGGCCGGCACCGACATCGCGTTCCTCGGCGGCGTGATCAACCACATCCTCACGCACGACCTCGACTTCCGGGAGTACGTGGAGGCGTACACCAACGCGCCCTTCCTGCTGAGCGAGCGCTACCAGGACACCGAGGACCTGGACGGGCTGTTCAGCGGGTACGACCCGCACACCGCCGCGTACGACGCGTCGAGCTGGACGTACGCGAGCGCCCCCATGGAGGAGCGGCCGGGCCACCACCTCAAGGAGTCGTCCGCCCCGTTCCAGCACGGCGCGGGCGGCCCGTTCATCGAGGGGGCCGCGGGAGGGATCGAGTCCGACCCCACGCTGGAGCACCCGCGCTGCGTGTTCCAGGTGCTCAAGCGGCACTTCTCCCGCTACACCCCCGAGATGGTGGAGCGCATCTGCGGCGTGCCGCAGGAGCTGTTCCTGCAAGTGTGCCGGGCCTGGACGGAGAACTCCGGCCGGGAGCGCACCACCGCGCTGGTGTACAGCGTCGGCTGGACCCAGCACTCGGTGGGCGCCCAGTACATCCGGGCCGGGTCGATCATCCAGCTGCTGCTGGGCAACATCGGCCGCCCGGGCGGCGGGATCTTCGCGTTGCGCGGCCACGCCAGCATCCAGGGTTCCACGGACGTGCCCACGCTCTTCAACCTGCTGCCGGGCTACCTGCCGATGCCGGACACCACCCACGACGACCTGGCCACGTACCTGGAAGGGGTCCGCGGCCGGGGGCAGAAGGGGTTCTGGGGCGCCGCCGACGCCTACACGGTCTCGCTGCTCAAGGAGTACTGGGGCGACGCCGCGACCGCCGAGAACGACTACTGCTTCGACTACCTGCCCCGGATCAACGGTGACCACGGCACCTACCGCACCGTGATGGACATGGTCGACGGCGGGAAGGTCTTCGGCTACTTCCTGCTGGGGCAGAACCCCGCGGTCGGCTCGGCCCACGGGCGGCTGCAGCGCCTGGGCATGGCGAACCTCGACTGGCTGGTCGTGCGCGACCTCACCATGATCGAGAGCGCCACGTTCTGGAAGGACGCGCCCGAGATCGAGACCGGGGAGATCGCCACCGAGCGGTGCCGCACCGAGGTGTTCTTCTTCCCCGCCGCCTCGCACGTGGAGAAGGCCGGCACCTTCACGCAGACGCAGCGGATGCTCCAGTGGCGCGACCAGGCCGTCGAACCGTCCGGGGACCAGCGGTCGGAGCTGTGGTTCTTCCACCAACTGGGCGTGCTGCTGAAGGAGAAGCTGGCCGGCTCGGCCGACGAACGCGACCGCCCCCTGCTGGACCTGGCCTGGGACTACGAGACGGAGGGCGACGAGCCGTCCCCGGCGGACGTGCTGCGCCACATCAACGGCATCGACCTGCGCACCGGCCGGACGGTCGACGGCTACCCCGACCTGAAGGCCGACGGCACCACCGCCTGCGGCTGCTGGATCTACAGCGGCGTCTACGCGAACGAGACCAACCAGTCCCGGCGCCGGACCTCGCGCTTCGAGACGGGCCCGTACGACGCCGAATGGGGCTGGACATGGCCCCTCAACCGCAGGGTGCTGTACAACCGCGCCTCCGCCGACCCGCAGGGGCGGCCCTGGAGCGAGCGGAAGAAGCTGGTCTGGTGGGACGCGGAGGCGGGTGAGTGGACCGGCCACGACACCCCGGACTTCGAGAAGAACAAGCCGCCGGACTACCGGGCACCGGAGGGCGCGTCGGGCGTCGAGGCGCTCGACGGCGACGACCCGTTCATCATGATGCGCGACGGGAAGGGCTGGCTGTTCGCCCCGGCCGGGCTCGCGGACGGCCCGCTGCCCACGCACTACGAGCCGCACGAGTCGCCGATGCGCAACCTGCTCTACGGCCAGCAGGGCAACCCGGTGCGCAAGGTCTACGGTCGCCCCGACAACCCGTCCAACCCGGCGCCGCCCGAGGCGCATTCCGAGGTGTTCCCGTACGTGTTCACCGCGGCACGGCTGACCGAGCACCACACGGCGGGCGCGATGAGCCGGCAGCTGCCCTACCTGGCGGAGCTCCAGCCGGAGTTGTTCGTGGAGGTCTCGCCGGAGCTGGCGGCCGAGCGCGGACTGCGCCACCTGGACTGGGCCCATGTGGTCACCAGCAGGACCGCGGTCGACGCGCGCGTGATGGTGACCGACCGGATGGCGCCGCTGCGCGTCGACGGACGGGTCGTCCACCAGGTCTGGATGCCCTACCACTGGGGCCAGACCGGGCTCACCAAGGGCGACGTGGTCAACGACCTGATCGGCGTGGTGGCCGACCCGAACGTGTTCATCCAGGAGAGCAAGGTGCTGACCTGCGACGTCCGGCCCGGGCGGCGCCCGCGGGGGCCCGAACTGCTCACGTACGTCGAGGACTACCGCCGCCGCGCCGGGATCACGCCGGAGACCGGTACCCGCATAGCGACGGCCGGCGGCCGCGCCGAGCGGGCGCACCTCGAACCGGACCCGCCGGAGGAGCCGTCATGACGCAGGACAACAGCTTCTACGGGCCGCTCGCGGACCCCGCCGAGGACGCCGGCCACCGCGACCACCCGCCGCGCATGGGCTTCTTCACCGACACCTCCGTGTGCATCGGCTGCAAGGCGTGCGAGGTGGCCTGCAAGGAGTGGAACGCCATTCCCGAGGACGGCATCGACCTGCTGGGCATGTCGTTCGACAACACCGGCATGCTCGGCGCGAGTTCGTGGCGGCACGTCGCCTTCATCGAGCAGCAGCGCCCGCTCGGCCGCCAGGACGCGGGGCTGGCGGGGCTGCCCGTGGGCCCGTCCGCGACGGAGGCGACGGAGGAGGTGGTGGCCGACGCCCTGGAGGTTGCGAAGCGCGGTGGCGGCGACCTGGGAACCGCCCCGGTTGACCTGGGCTTCCCCTCCTTCGACCTGCCGGGCGCCGGGACGGGCGCGGAGGCCCGCAGCGAGTTCCGCTGGCTGATGTCCTCGGACGTGTGCAAGCACTGCACGCACGCCGGCTGCCTGGACGTGTGCCCCACCGGCGCGCTGTTCCGCACCGAGTTCGGCACGGTCGTCGTCCAGCCCGACATCTGCAACGGCTGCGGCTACTGCGTGTCCGGCTGCCCGTACGGCGTCATCGACCGGCGGCCCGACGACGGCCGGGCCTGGAAGTGCACCATGTGCTACGACCGGCTCCGCGACGGCATGGAACCGGCGTGCGCCAAGGCCTGCCCCACCGACTCCATCCAGTACGGCCCCCTTGACGAGCTGCGCGAACGCGCCGACCGGCGCCTGGAGACGCTGCACGAAGCGGGGGTGCCCGAGGCCCAGCTGTACGGACGCGACCCCGACGACGGGGTCGGCGGGGACGGCGCGTTCTTCCTGCTGCTCGACGACCCGGAGGTGTACGGGCTCCCGCCGGACCCGGTCGTGCCGACCCGCGACCTGGCGTCGATGTGGAAGCACGCGGGCGTGGCGGCGTCGGCGCTGCTCGCCGCCTCGGCCGCGGTGTTCCTCGGCGGGAGGCGGCGGTGAGCGGCGACCGGGCCGTGCGGCACGGCCGGGGCGGCCGCGACGACGACGGGAGCCGCGAGCGCCCCATGGTGCCGCGGGCCACGTTCCGCTCGTACTACGGGCGTCCGGTGCTCAAGCCGCCGGTGTGGGAGTGGAAGATCCCCGCCTACCTGTTCACCGGCGGGCTGTCGGCCGGCGCCGCGCTGCTCGCGGCGGGCGCGGACCTGACGCGGCGTCCCGGGCTGGCCCGGGCGGGCCGGGTCGGCGGCTTCGGCGCCCTGCTCGCGAGCATGTACCTGCTCGTCGCGGACCTCGGGCGGCCGGAGCGCTTCCATCACATGCTGCGGGTCGCCAAGCCGAGTTCGCCCATGTCGGTGGGCACCTGGATCCTCGTCGCGTACGGGCCGGGCAGCGCCCTGGCCGCCGCGGCCGAGGTGCTGCCCGCGGGAGTGCGCGCCACGCTGCCCGGGAAGCTGCTCCGGGCGGCCGCCCGCCCGGCCGGACTGTCGGCGGCCCTGCTCGCGCCGGGCGTCGCCTCGTACACGGCCGTGCTCCTGTCGCAGACGGCCGTACCGGCATGGCACGACGCCCGTGGCGAGCTGCCGTTCGTCTTCACCGGCTCGGCGGCGGCGAGCGGCGCGGGCCTGGGCATGCTCCTGGCCCCCGTGGCCGAGGCGGGCCCCGCGCGGCGGCTCGGCGCGGTCGGCGCGGCGGCCGAGGTCGTCGCCTCCCGCCTGATCGACCGGCGCCCGGGCCTGGTGACGGAGGCCTACACCACCGGCCGGCCGCACCGCCTGCGCAAGGCGTCCGAGTACCTCACCCTGGGCGGTGCGCTCACCGCGCTGACCCTCGCCCGGCGCAGCCGCGTCTGCGCCGCCGTGGGCGGACTGGCCCTGATGGCGGGCAGCGTCCTGCAGCGCTTCGGCACCTTCGAAGCGGGCGTCACCTCCACCAAGGACCCCGCCTACGTGGTGAAACCCCAGCGCGAACGCCTCCAGGCGCGCGCCGAGGGAAACGACGGTCCCGCCGGGACGTGACCCCCGGGCATCCGCCCTTCGCGGGCCCTCACCCTGGGCGGTGCGCTCACCGCGCTGACCCTCGCCCGGCGCAGCCGCGTCTGCGCCGCCGTGGGCGGACTGGCCCTGATGGCGGGCAGCGTCCTCAG
>NZ_JARAVL010000057.1:30475-44048 GCF_033792725.1 Streptomyces sp. PA03-5A
CTGCAGCGCTTCGGCACCTTCGAAGCGGGCGTCACCTCCACCAAGGACCCCGCCTACGTGGTGAAACCCCAGCGCGAACGCCTCCAGGCCCGCGCCGAGGACGACGACCGCTGCGCCGGGACGTGACCCCCGGGCACCCTCCCGTCACGGGCCCTCACCCCGGCGGTGCGACGACCGCGCCGACCCCGCCCGGCGCAGCCGCGTCCGCGCCGCCGTAGGCGGACTGGCCCTGATGGCGGGCAGCGCCCTGCAGCGCTTCGGCACCTTCGAAGCGGGCGTCACCTCCGCGAAAGACCCCGCCTACGTGGTGAAACCCCAGCGCGAGGCACGCGCCGAGGACGACGACCGCTGCGCCGGGGCGTGACGCTGCGATGACCGGGCCGACCTCGCCGGGCGCAGCCGTGTGTAAGCCGCCGTGGGCGGGCCCATGACGGAGGCGGCCTGCGCGAGGCGTCCGAGTGCGTCGCGCCGGGCGACGCGCTCACCGCACTGACCCTTGCCACGACGCAGCCACGCCCCGGCGGCCCTTGGCGCCAGGGGGTGCGCGGAGGGTGCTGCGCCCGGTGGGCGGCGCCATGGTCGAACGAGGCCGCCACGGGCCGGTCCGGCCCGCCGGTGCCCGGGCGTGAACGGCTTCCGGCACATACCGGCGGCCGGCCACGGCCCCACCGTTGACCCGGGTGCTCAGCCCAGCCGGGAGTCGGCGTAGGCCAGGTTGACGTCGCGCTGGTAGGCCGCGAGGCCCGGCGCGATCGCCTCGTACGCGGTGCGCCACCGCTCGTCGTCGACGCAGGCGCGCCCGATCGCCCGGTACTCGTCGGCGGTGACGGGGCGCATGGCGGTGAGCGCGCGGTACTGGACATCGGCCTCGGCCTGGGCGGGTGCCCCGTCGGCCGGGACGCCGGCGGCCATCAGCTTGGCCAGCCGGATCATCTGTGCGGTGCGCTCGCGGTGCCCGGCGTCGATCTCGGCCTCGCTCATGCCGGCGGTCCTGCGGGCGACCGCTTCGGCGTGCTCGGGGAAGTCGCGCAGGCTCTCGCCGTACTGGTCCGGCCGCACGCCTTCGAAGAGGTTGTCGGGGCGGTTGATGGCGTCCATGGGTGTGCCGTCCTTCCTGGATTTCTCCAGTCCGGCGATCGTGCGGGAGACGGTGCGGGCGAGTGCGTCGAGCCGGTCCCGTTCGGCGAGCAGCCGCCGGTGGTGCCCGCGCAACGCGTCCACCTCGTCGACCTGCCGGGCGAGGACCCGGCCGATCTCGGGCAGGCCGAGCCCCAGCGTCCGCAGGACGAGGATCTGCTGCAGCCGCAGGAGCTGCGCCTGCCCGTAGTAGCGGTGACCGCCGGCGCCGGTCCTGGCAGGCGGCAGCAGACCCGTCTCGTCGTAGTGCCGCAGGGTCCGGGCGGTGACGCCGGACATCCGGGCGACCTCCGCGATCGGCCACTCCATCGCCGCTCCCTCACGACCGCTTCCTCGGGCCGGTCCCTCCGGCCCTGGTCAGGACGGTAGAGGTTGCCGCTGCGGCAACCGCAAGCCCCGGACCACAGCATCCCGCGGCACCGGGCTGCGCGCCGGTGTGGCGGGAGCGCCCCGCGGCCACCGCCGCCGTACCCTTGGCCGCAGCCAGGCCAGAGCGAAGGTGCTGCTGATGGACCGCGACCGGACCTCCACCGCTCCCTCCCCGCCCGCCGACGCGCGCCGCCGGGTGCCCCGCACGGACACGCTGCTCGCCGACCCCCGGCTCGCCGCGGCCGCGGAGCGGCTCGGGCGGACCGTGGTCAAGGAGGTGGTGGCCGGGGTACAGGAGCGGGCGCGGTCCGGAGAGGTCCCCGTCGACGAACTCGCCGAGCGGGCCGTCGCGGCGCTCCCGGCGACCGCCGCCGGGCTGCGTCCGGTGCTCAACGCCACCGGCGTCTTGCTGCACACGAACCTCGGTCGTGCCCCGCTGTCGGGGGCGGCCCGCGACGCGGTGCTGGCCGCCTCCGGGACGACGGACGTGGAGCTGGATCTCGCCACCGGCGCGCGCTCCCGCAGGGGGCGTTCGGCGCTGGAGGCGCTGCTGCGGCAGGTGCCCGCCGCCGAGGCGGCCCATGTGGTCAACAACGGCGCCGCGGCGCTGGTGCTGGCGGCCACGGCGCTCGCACAGGGCCGGGAGATCGTCGTCAGCCGCGGTGAGCTGGTGGAGATCGGGGACGGCTTCCGGCTGCCCGACCTGCTGGTCTCCACGGGCGCCCGGCTGCGCGAGGTGGGGACGACCAATCGGTCCGCGCCGGAGGACTACGCGGCGGCCGTGGGGCCGGACACCGGGTTCGTCCTCAAGGTGCACCCGTCCAACTTCCGCATCACCGGCTTCACCCGGGACGTGCCCGTCGCGGAACTGGCGCGGCTCGGCGTGCCCGTGGTGGCCGACATCGGTTCCGGGCTGCTGGTCCCCGACCCGGTGCTGCCGGACGAACCCGACGCGACGAGCTGGCTGCGCGCGGGGGCCTCCCTGGTCACCGCCAGCGGCGACAAGCTGCTGGGCGGACCGCAGTGCGGCCTCGTGCTGGGCCGCGCCGACCTGGTGCGCAGGCTCGCCCGCCACCCGCTGGCCCGTGCGCTGCGCGTGGACAAGCTGACCCTGGCGGCCCTGGAGGCGACCGTCCGCGGCCCTGCCACCCCGACCCGGACGGCGCTGCACGCCGACCCCGCACGGCTGCGGGACCGGGCCGGACGCCTGGCCGCCGGGCTGCGTGCCGACGGGTTCGACAGCCACGCGTGCGACTCGCTGGCGGTCGTCGGCGGGGGCGGTGCCCCCGGCGTCACCCTGCCCAGCGCCGCCGTGTCGTTGCCCGCCGCGTACGCGGTCCTGCTGCGGCGGGCCGATCCCGCCGTACTGGCCCGCGTGGAGGAGGGCCGGTGCCTGCTCGATCTGCGGGCGGTGCCGGAGGAGGCGGACGAGGAGCTGGCGGTGGCCGTGCGCCGGGCCGGCATCCTGCCGGGAACGGAGGGCTGACGTGCACGTCATCGCCACCGCGGGCCACGTCGACCACGGCAAGTCCGCGCTGCTGCGGGCCCTGACCGGGATGGAACCCGACCGCTGGGCGGAGGAGCGCCGGCGCGGCATGACGCTGGACCTCGGGTTCGTGTGGACGCGGCTCCCCGGCGCGGGGGACGTGGCCTTCGTGGACGTGCCCGGCCACGAGCGCCTGGTGGGCAACATGCTGGCCGGTGTCGGCCCGGTTCCCGCGGTGCTCTTCGTGGTCGCCGCCGACCAGGGCTGGCAGCCGCAGTCCGAGGAGCACCTCGCCGTCCTGGACGCCCTCGGCGTGCGGCACGGCGTCCTGGCCGTCTCCCGCTGCGACCTCGCCGACCCCGACGCGGCACGCAAGGAGGCCGGGGCCCGCATCGCGGAGTCCTCGCTCGGCGACGTGGAGTGCGTGGCCGTCAGCCCCGTCACCGGCGCGGGGCTCGACGCACTGCGGGCGGCCCTGGTCCGGCTGGCGGGCGGGCTGCCCGCCCCCGATCCGGCGGCGGACGTACGGCTGTGGGTCGACCGCGCGTTCACCGTGCGGGGCCGGGGCACGGTCGTCACCGGCACGCTCGCGGCGGGCACCGTCCGGGTCGGCGACCACCTCCACCTCGCCCGTGACGGACGGCCGTTGCGCGTGCGGGGCCTGGAGTCCCTGAAGGAGCCGACGCAGGAGGTGGGCGCGGTCGCCCGGGTGGCGGTCAACGTCACCGGGCCCGCGGCGGGCGACCTACGGCGCGGGGACGCGCTCCTCACCCCGGACCGCTGGCTGACCACCGACCTCGTCGACGTGCGGCTGCGCGGCGACCCCTCCGGCGACCTGCCCCGCGAACTCATGCTGCACGCCGGCTCGGCCGCCGTGCCGGTGACGGTCCGTCCGCTCGGCGACGACAGTGCGCGCCTGCGGCTGGCGACGGCGCTGCCCCTGCGCGTCGCCGACACGGCCCTGTTGCGCGACCCGGGGCGGCACCGCATCCCCGCGGGGCTCACCGTCCTCGACGTCCGTCCGCCCCGGCTGACCCGCCGTGGCGCTGCGGCGGCGCGGGCCGCCGAACTCCGGTCCGCCGCCGGGGTCGGGGACGGGGCTGCGGGACTGCGCCGCCGTGGACTGGTCCGGCGCGCGGAACTGCTCGCCATGGGGGTCCCGGCACCGGGCGACCCGGTGGCGGGCGACTGGCTGGCGGACCCGGAGCACTGGGCGGCGCTGCGTGAGCGGCTGCGGGAGGCGGTCGAGGAGCACGCCGTAGGTCACCCGTTGGAGCCGGGCATGCCCTTGGAGTCGGCCCGCCAGGCGCTCGGCCTGCCGGACCGCACCCTGGTGGAGGCACTCGCCTCGGCCGTACCGGGCCTGCGGCACGGCGACGGCAGGCTGTACGGGAGCCACGCCCGCCCGACGCTGCCGCCCGCGGCCCAGGCCGCCGTCGAGGCGGTACGCGCCGATCTGGCACGTACGCCGTTCCGCGCGCCGGAGGCCGAACGGCTGGAGCAGCTCGGGCTGACCCCCAAGCTCCTGGCGGCGGCAGAATCGGCGGGCGCGCTGCTGAGGATCGGCGAGGGCCTCGTGCTGCTGCCGGGCGCGGACGCGCAGGCGGCAGCCGTACTGGCCGGGCTGGAGCAGCCGTTCACCGCGAGCGAGGCGCGCAGGGCCCTGGACACCACCCGGCGCGTCGTCATCCCCCTGCTGGAGCACCTGGACCGGCAGGGCCGCACCGTCCGGCTGGACGGTGCCGTCCGCCGCTGCCCCGGGGCGGGCGCCGCAAAAGCGCCGGGCAAGTCCGATGAGGGCTGAAGCACCGGGGCGGAGCGGCCCGCGGAGACGGACGGGAATCGAACCCGCCTGCCCGAGTTGCTCGGACACCTCGGTTTTGAAGACCGGGAGGGCCACCAGGCACCCTTACGTCTCCCCGCCGGACCGGAGGCCCATGGAACAGCCGGCCACCACCCAAGTCAACCCGCCACACGGGATGTCACCCGGGCCCGCGCAACCACGCCCGGCCCCACAGCGGAAGGACCACAGCAGCCATGACGGGAACCGGCGTCCGGCAGGACAGCGTGCGACTGACGCAGTACGCCCACGGCGGCGGCTGCGCCTGCAAGATCCCCCCAGGGGAACTGGAGCAGATGGTGGCGGGGCTGACGCCCGAAGGCATGGCGGGCGCCCTCGGGGCCGACCTGCTCGTGGGCCTGGACACCGGCGACGACGCCGCCGTCGTCCGGCTGCCCGGCGGATCCGGCGGAACCGGCGCACGGGCGGTGGTGAGCACCGCCGACTTCTTCACCCCGGTGGTCGACGATCCGTACGACTGGGGGCGGATCGCCGCCGCCAACGCCCTTTCCGACGTCTACGCCATGGGCGGCACCCCGCTGGTGGCCGTCAACCTCTTGTGCTGGCCGCGGGACGTCCTGCCGCTGGAACTGGCCCGGGAGGTGCTGCACGGGGGGCTGGACGTCGCGGCCGAGGCGGGCTGCGCCGTGGGCGGCGGCCACAGCGTCGACGACCCGGAGCCGAAGTACGGCATGGCCGTCACCGGCACCGCCGACCCGGACCGCCTGCTGCGTAACGACGCCGGCCGGCCCGGTGTGCCGCTGTCGCTGACCAAGCCCCTGGGACTGGGCGTCCTCAACAACCGCCACAAGACGACCGGCGAGGTCTTCCCGCAGGCCGTGCAGACCATGACCACGCTCAACCGGGACGCCGCCGCGCAGGCACTGGCGGCGGGCGCGGTGTGCGCGACCGACGTGACCGGCTTCGGGCTCCTGGGCCACCTGTACAAGCTTGCCCGCGCCTCCGGGGTGAGCGCCGTCGTCCACGCCTCGGCGGTTCCGTACCTCGACGGCGCGCGGGAGGCCGCCACGGACGGCTACGTCAGCGGCGGCACGCGCCGCAACCTGGACTGGGTCGCCCCGCACACCGACTTCGGCGGCGCCGACGAGGTGACCCGGTTGCTGCTGGCCGACGCCCAGACCTCCGGCGGCCTTCTGGTGGCCGGGGAACTGCCCGGTGCCCCGGTCATCGGGGAGCTGGTGCCGGCCGGTGAGCACCGGCTCGTCCTCCGCTGATCGTCCCACCCGCGGCCCGACCTGCCGGAACAGTGGTTGTTACACTGTTTCTCCGGACGACGACTCCATCACCCGCCCGGAGAGAACCGTGACCATCACCCACGCCGACGTACGGGCCGCGGCCGCCCGCATCTCCGGGCACATCCGCCCGGTCACGCTCGCCCCGGTGGACCAGGGGGCGTTCGGCGCCGCCGTACAGGGCTGGCTGGCGCTGGAGTCCATGCAGCACACGGGGTCGTTCAAGGCGCGCGGTGCGTTCAACTTCCTCCGCCGCCACGTCGAGCGGGACGCCATGCCCGAGGCCGGCGTGGTCATCGCCTCCGGGGGCAACGCGGGCCTGGCATGTGCCTGGGCCGCGGCCCGGCACGGCGTGCCCGCCACGGTCTTCGTCCCCGAGACGGCGCCCGCGGTCAAGGTCGGGAAGCTGCGCGACCTTGGCGCGGACGTGCGCCAAGTCGGCAGCGAGTACGCCGAGGCCCTGGAGGCCTCGCAGAAGTACGCCGCCGAGAGCGGCGCGCTGGAGTCCCACGCCTACGACCATCCGCTCATCGCGGCCGGGGCGGGGACCTTGATGGAGGAGATCGTCGCGGCGCTCCCCGGCCTGGACACGGTGGTCGTCGCGGTCGGGGGCGGCGGACTGTTCGCCGGGGTCGCGGCGTCCGCGCTGGAGCACGGGGTGCGGGTGGTGGCGGTGGAGCCCGAGGGGTCGTGCGCGCTGCACGCGGCCGTCGCGGCCGGCGAGGTGGTGGACGTACCCGTCCGGTCCGTCGCGGCGGACTCCCTGGGCGCGCGCCGGGCCTCCCGCACGGCCCTGGAGTGGGCGCTGAAGGACGGCGTGCGCTCCGTCCTCGTCCCCGACGAGGCGATCGTCGCGGCCCGCCGCACGCTGTGGGACCACCGCCGCCTCGCCGTCGAGCACGGCGCCGCGACCGCCCTCGCCGCCCTCACCTCCGGCGCCCACCGCCCCGCCCCCGGCGAGCGCGTCGCCGTCATCGTCTGCGGGGCGAACACGGATCCGTCCGACCTGGTGCGCGTCTCCTGAGGGTTCATCCGACGGAACGCCACGGGCCTGGCGCCCGCAGCCCCCGGGGCGGTTGAATGCCGCGGTGACGAACGACATGCGGGAACAGTCCTCCACGGGGTCGCCCAGCGACGGAGTACGAGCCGTCGAGTTCACCTGGCTGCCGGGCACGGACGACATCGCCGAGGTGCTCGGCGCGCAGAGGCGCCGCCTCGAGCTCTGGCGTGGCCCGCTGTTCTTCGCCGCCGTCATGGTCGCGGTGATCGCCGGACTGCGGGTGTTCGCTCCCGATGCGGCCGACATCACCGGTCTGACCGTCGGCGGCGGCCTGGGAACGCTGACCTGGCTCATGGCCGGAGTGTTCGACCGGCGCCGCCAACTGCGGAAGGCGACCGCGTACGCCCGCTCCCAGGGCGAATGCACCATCAGCGTGGACGACGACGGCATCCGCACCGCCTCCGCCTTCACCGAGTTCAAGGTGCCCTGGACGTCGCTCACCCACTACGTCGAGACGCCGCGGCTCTTCCTGCTGGTCCACGGCGACGGCTTCAGCAGCATGAGCCTGCTGCCGAAGTGGGGCCTGGGCGGCGGACCGGAGGTGGAAGGGCTGCGCACGATCGTGACCCGGCACCTCGGCCCACGGCCGCGCGCCGTCAGCGGTGCCCGGCCGGGAGGTGCTCGGCGCTGGCGGCGTGGATGAGGGCGCGCAGCGCCTCGTAGTAGACCTCGTGGTCGACCAGGGCGGGGAGGACGACGTTCATCGCACCGGTCAGCGTGGGGAAGTCCTCGGGGTCGAGCGCGGCCAGGGCCGTGCGGGCGGAAGCGACGACCTTCTTCTCGTCGCGCTGGTCGCCGAAGGCGACGGCACCGAGGGTGAGCAGGTAGAGCCGGCGGTAGACGCGGATGGCCGTCCCGGCGTCCATGCCGGCGGCGACGCTGTGGGCCATCTGCGGCTCGACGAGCCGGCCCAGCATCTGCGGGCCCAGCCAGGAACGGCCGGCGCGCAGCGCCACCAGTCCCGGGTGCCGGGTGAGCAGGCGGTACAGGCCGGTGAAGCGGGTCTCCGTCGCGGCGGCCCAGTCGCCCTCCAGGGGCACCAGGGCCAGCGACGCGGCGACATGGTCGGCGCAGGCGCTCAGCAGCCCGTCGAAATCGCCGCAGCGCCGGAAGACCGTGGCGTGCGAGACGCCGAGGCGCGTGGCCACGGCGCGGAAACTGAGCCCGGCGGGCCCGTCCTCGTCGATGACGGCGAGCGCCGTCTGCGCCACGGCGTCCAGCGTCGGCTGCTCGGCGGCCGCCTGCTTCCTCTTCACACGCGACAGCGTATCGAGCGGTGTGTCAGACGGTGACGACGTCGAAGGGCACCTTGCCGCGCGGCTCGCCGTTGACCTGCAGTTCGAGGGAGTGCTCCCCGGGGTGGAAGACCCGGGTGCTGATCGGCTTGAAGGAGCGGGTGCCGGTGTGCTCGCTCCGCTCCCCCGGCTGGAGGGTGCGGGTCGTCAGCTTGTAGACCTTGGGCGCCGTGGTGCCGTTGGCCTTGCGGTAGTGCACGACGTAGTCGACGACGAGGCGGAGCGGCGTGTCGCCGTGGTTCTCCAGGGTGAAGGCGAAGCGCAGTTCCCCGCCCACCTCGACGACGGGCCGGGCCACGGAGGGCCCTTCGACGGTCAGGCCCCTGGCGGGCTCGAACCCCAGCAGTGCCAGGGCTCCTTGGTCGCCGCGCTTGACGGCGGTGCGCAGCGCGTGGCGGACGAGCCGGGGCGTGTGGGTGTCGGGGGCCACCGACCACCGCCGGGCCGTCTCCACGGCCAGTTCCACCCGGACGTGGCTGATGTCGTTGACGTGGTTGGCGACGGACCTGCGGACGTACTCCGAGGGGTCCTTGTAGAGAGCGCCCAGGATCGGCAGGGTCGCCTCGGGCCGGGCGAGGATCGCCGGTACGCGCACCGCCCACGGCAGGCGGGGGCGGGTTCCCTCGCTGGCCAGGCGGCGTACGTGCTCGTCGGGGTGTTCGGTCCATCGGGTGACGACGGCGAGCGCCCGGTCGAGGTCGGCGTTGAGCAGGCGGCGGATGGCGAACTCGGCGGTCAGGCGCGGGGTCAGGTCCGCCAGCAGGTGGAGTCCGTCCTCGAAGGCCGTGCCCTCGGGGGTGCCGGAGGCGAGGGCGGCGACCGCCTCGGTGACCGGCCAGATCATCCAGCCGGTGAAGCGCGGGTCGGGCAGCGTGGCCCGGACGACGGCCTCCAGGGCCGCGGGATCCGTCGGGCCGGAGGCGAGCATCGCGTCCCGGACGAGGTCGCTGCGTTCACGCAGTGCCAGGCCGTCGAGCGCCGGAAGGGCGTCGCGCACCGCGGCGGCCATCGGTGCCTGGCCGGCCGCCGTCAGGCAGTCGGCGAGCCCGGCCACAGCGGCGGGGCCGAGCAGTTCGTCCGCGGTGGGCACGGGACCTCTTCCTCCGGTGGGTCAGGTACGGTCGCGGCCCGCGTAGCGGGCGCGCATGATCTCGCTCGCGGCGGGGCCCGCGGCGTAGACGAAGGCCTCGCTGTCGTCGAGCCGCCGGCCCGTGGCGGCGTCGACCACGACCGGCTCGACCTCCTCGCCGGTCTCCGCGTCGACCAGGATCATGCTGCGCTGCTCCGGCGCCAGACGGGAGTTGCCCCATGCGGCGAGGGCCACGACGACCGGGCGCAGCGAGCGGCCGAGGTCGGTGAGGAGGTACTCGTAGCGGGTCGGGTGGGTCTGGTACGGCCGCCGTTCGAGCAGCCCGTCCTCGACGAGGGTCTTCAGGCGGGTGGTGAGCATGCTCGACGAGATGCCGAGGTTCTCCTGGAACTGGTCGAAGCGGGTGTACCCGTCGAAGGCGTCGTGCAGGATGAGCAGCGTCCACCACTCACCGACGTGCCCGACGGTCGTCGACAGCGGGCACTCACGGTCCTCCAGCCGGATGCGGCTCACCATGTCGACCACCTCCGTGCGGTTGGTGCCAGGGTCGGCGCAGGCTGTGGCTTTCATGTTAGCAGCAACCCTGGCACCCCCCGTCGAGGACAGATCCGGGGGTCAGGCCCCGATCTCCAGGCGTTCGATGAGGCCGTCGCGCAGGGCGAACCGGTAGCGCAGGTCGACGGTGCCGCCGGGGAAGTTCCCCTCGAGGTGCTGGACTGCGACGTAGTGGTGGGCGCCGGCGCGCTCGGCGCCGGTCAGTTCCGTGGTGTAGGTGTACTCGCTCGCCGCGGTCTCCAGCCATTCCCGGATCGCCGCCGTGCCGTGCCGTGTCGCGCCCTCGTCCGTCACGACCGCGTCGCCGGTGAAGGCCGAGAGGGCGGTGGCGGTGTCGCGGACGCGGTGGGCGGCCAGGTAGCGGGTGATCACCTCGGGGAGGCCGGTGGTGGGGATGGGCTGCGGGCCGGTGGTGTTCATCGTGGTCCTTCCAGGGGAGGGGGCCGGTCAGAGGGTGGGGACGGTGCCGCCGTCGATGACGTGTTCGGCGCCGACGATGGCCGACGCGCGGTCGGAGACGAGGAAGGCCACCAGCTCGGCGACCTCCGCGGGTTCGTTGGGCCGGCCGAGGGGGATGCCGCCGAGGGAGTCCATCAGGCGCCCGAGGGCGGCCTCGGCCGAGATGCCCGCCTCGCGGGCGATGCGGTCGACGAGGGCGTCGGCGGCCGCCGTCCGGACGAAGCCCGGCGAAACGGTATTGACACGGACGCCGTAGGGCGCGACCTCGTTCGCCAGGCCCTTGCTGTAGGTCGCCAGGGCGGCCTTGGCCGCGGCATAGGCGAGGGTGCCGTTCCACAACGGCATGCGGCGCTGGATCGAGGTGACGTGGACGACGGCGCCCCCACCGGACTCGATCATGCCGGGGAGCAGGCCGCGGTCGAGTCGGACGGCGGCGAGGAGGTTGGTGTTCAGCTCCTTCGCCCAGTCGTCCTCGTCCAGCGCCGCGAAGCCCCCGGCGGGCGCCTCGGAGTGGCCGAGGTTGTTGACGAGGACGTCCACCCCACCCACCCGGTCGATCACTTCGCGAACGACGGCCGCGGCCCCCTCGGGGGTGGTCAGGTCCGCCGCGATGAAGGTCTTCGGGTCAGCGTCCGCGGGCTCGTGGCGGGCCGTCACCAAGACGGTCGCACCGGCCTGGGCCAGCCGGCGGGCGACGGCCGCGCCGACGCCTTTGGTGCCTCCGGTGACCAGGGCACGACGGCCGGCGAGGGATTCGTTCAGGGCGACGCTCACACTGCACTCCGGGTGACTGCTAGAACAGAAGTTATGACTTTGACCTTAGCAGCTACTCCGGACAAGAGCGCCCGGGGCTGGGAGGACCCGGGCAGCCCGGCGGGCCTCGCCGAGCTGCGCCGTTCCCTCCGCCGCGTAGCGTGCCGCGGGCTACCCCGTGGTGCCGAAGGTCACCCGGTAGGCGCACCGGCCCTTGCACGCCATGGTCGCCGCGTCGTCGAAGGCGTACGAGTAGGCGTACGGCGCGGCGTCCTTGAAGACCCGGGTGTAGTCGACGGGCCATTTCGACGGCACGCAGTGCTCGCGGCCCGCCCAGGCACCGCGGCAGCAGTAGGCGTCGCCGCCGAAGGCCGCGCAGGGCGGCTTGCAGCCGATCACCTGCCCGCCGGCCTTCGCCTGCATGGCGGCCGGGCAGTCGACCGGCTCGGTGCACGCCCCGCGGTAGCAGCCGTCGGGGCTGACCGGGTCGCGGGTGGTGGTGCGGGAGATGTTGATGTACATGGGCAGGTTGGCGCCGTCGACCATGCTGACGTCGTAGAAGTCCATCCCCGCGTAGGCGTCGAAGCTGAACTCCCCCAGCGTGGTGGGCGGGTTGGGCCCGGTGCACACCGATGTGCAGTCCCCGGTACGGCAGGGCCCCGCGGCCGTGGAGTCGCAGCCCGTCCGGCCCCAGATGCGGCCGCCCCAGCCGTCCGGCACCGTGAGCGCGGTGCCCTGCCCGGGGGCGAGCCGGCGTCCCCGCGGATAGGCCGGCGAGTCGGTGACGACCGCCCAGACGGTTTCCTGGGTGCGGTTGACCAGGGTGATCAGCCGCGTGCCGGGCGGGGTGGCGGCGGACGTCCGTCGTGTCCCAGGGGTCTTCGTGGCGGTGGCAGCCGTGGGGCCGGGCGTTCCCGAAGGACGGGCGCTCGGTGAGGGGAGCGTGGCCGAGGGCGAGGGTGACACGGACGGAGGCGTCCCGCGGGAGGGGGCGGCGGACGTGCCGTGGGCCGTGGTGGCGCCGCGCCCGCCTTCGGCCGTCGCCCCGCCGGGCCGGAACGGTGACAGCGCGCCCCCGGCGATCAGCGCCGTGACCGCGATCCCGGCCGCCGCGAGCACCGCGACGGCCGCCCACCGTCCGCGCCCGGTCCTGGATCCGGTTCCGTGCCGGCTGTGTCGTGCCATTCTTGTGCCTTCCTCGTCCTCGCCTGGTGCGTACGCACGTATCGGGGACCGCCGGGGCCACCGGCGGACAACACAAATCCGCTGACGGAACCTGCGGGATTTGTGTTGTCCGGGCACGCGCGGCCCGTCTCCTGTAGGTGGAGGCATCGCGGTCGCCGGACGGCCGCGCGGTCGTGGACGGCGAGACCAAGTAGGGAAGAGTGGGGCCACATGCGCAAGACGCACCGGAGCGGACCCGGCGCCGGGGTGGTGGTGGCGGCACGCTCGGGCGACCGGCAGGCCCTCGACCGGCTGGTGGCGGAGTGCCTGCCGCTGGTCTACAACATCGTCGGACGGGCGCTGGACGGCCATGCCGACGTCGACGACGTCGTACAGGAGACGCTGTTGCGCATGGTGCGGGGGCTGTCGGAGCTGCGGGACCCGGCGGCGTTCCGGTCCTGGCTGGTGGCGATCACGATCCGGCAGGTCCGCGACCGTGAGCGGGACCGTGCCGTGGCCCGGCACCGCAGCGCCGGCCTGGAGGACGCCGAGCGCATACCGGACCCGGCCCTGGACTTCGCGGGGTTGACGATCCTGCGCCTCGGGCTCACCGAGCAGCGCCGTGAGGTCGCCGAGGCCACCCGGTGGCTGGACGAGGACGACCGGGAGCTGCTGTCGCTGTGGTGGCTGGAGGAGACCGGGGAGCTGGAGCGGGCCGACCTCGCCGCCGCGCTGGGCCTGTCGGACCGGCACGCGGCGGTACGGGTGCAGCGCATGAAGAAGCAGATGGAGGCCTCCCGCGTGGTCGTCCGGGCGCTGGCCGCGGCGCCCGGCTGCGGCGAGTTGCGGGCGACCGCCACCTGGGACGGCGTGCCGAGCCCGCTGTGGCGCAAGCGGTTCGCCCGGCACATCCGCGGGTGCGGTGTCTGCGGCGGGATGGAGGAGGGGCTGCTCCCCATGGACCGGCTGCTCAGTGGGCTGCCGCTGCTCGCGGTGCCGCCGGCGCTGGACCCGGGGCGGGTGGTCGCCGCGGTGACCGGGCAGGCCGGGACCGGGCCCGCACCCGTGCCCCGTCCGGCCGCCCGCGGCGCCCACCGGGCCACCGGCCGGGC
>NZ_JARAVL010000058.1:0-43830 GCF_033792725.1 Streptomyces sp. PA03-5A
GGGCCGGTGTGGATGCGGGTGCGGGTGTGGCGGGGGGTGCGGCTTCGGCGGGCCGGGCCGGTCCGCCCATCGCCGCGCGCGCCGCGGCGGGGCCGCCGCCGGGCGGGAGCGGCTCGCCGAACTCCACGACCGGGGCCGCCGGGCCGCCCGCGGGGGCCGCGAAACCACCGGCGGAGGCGCGGCGTTCCAGCCGGTCCAGGCGGGCCTGCAGCGACCGCTCGTCGTCGTAGGCCGCCGGCAGCAGCACGCGGGCGCAGATCAACTCCAGCTGCAGACGCGGCGAGGTCGCCCCGCGCATCTCCGTGAGCCCGCTGTTGACCAGGTCCGCGGCACGGCTGAGCTCCGCCGCCCCGAACACCCCGGCTTGGGCCCGCATCCGCTCCACGACGTCGGCGGGGGCGTCGATCAGCCCCTTCTCCAACGCGTCCGGCACCGCCGCGAGGATCACCAGGTCCCGCAGCCGCTCCAGCAGGTCGGCCACGAAGCGCCGCGGGTCGTGCCCGCCCTCGATCACGCGGTCCACGACCTCGAACGCCGCCGCGCCGTCCCCGGCGGCGAAGGCGTCCACGACGTCGTCCAGCAGCGCGGCGTCGGTGTAGCCGAGCAGCGAGGTCGCCATGGCGTACGTCACACCGGCCTCACCCGCACCGGCGAGCAACTGGTCCATCACGGACATCGAGTCACGCACCGAGCCGGCCCCGGACCGGACCACCAGCGGGTACACCCCTGCCTCGACCGGGATCGCCTCCCGCTCGCAGACCTCCGCCAGGTAGTCGCGCAGCGTGCCGGGCGGCACCAGCCGGAACGGGTAGTGGTGGGTGCGCGACCGGATGGTGCCGATGACCTTCTCGGGCTCGGTGGTCGCGAAGATGAACTTCAGGTGCTCCGGGGGCTCCTCGACCACCTTCAGCAGGGCGTTGAAGCCCGCCGAGGTGACCATGTGCGCCTCGTCGATGATGTAGATCTTGTAACGGCTGCTCGCCGGCCCGAAGAAGGCCTTCTCCCGCAGGTCGCGGGCGTCGTCCACACCGCCGTGCGACGCCGCGTCGATCTCGATCACGTCGATCGACCCCGGGCCGTTGCGGGCCAGGTCGCGGCACGACTGGCACTCCCCGCACGGCGTCGGCGTCGGGCCCTTCTCGCAGTTCAGGCAGCGCGCCAGGATGCGGGCGCTGGTCGTCTTGCCGCAGCCGCGCGGCCCGCTGAACAGGTACGCGTGGTTGACCCGGTTGTTCCGCAGCGCCTGCTGCAGCGGGTCCGTGACGTGCTCCTGCCCGATGACCTCGGCGAAGGACTCGGGACGATAGCGGCGGTACAGAGCGAGGGACACGCCTACGACGATATCGGCCCCCACCGACACCCGGGCCCCGCGCGTGTGACGGCCCCCACACCGGCGGCCCCCGCGGCCGCCCCGGGCCGCGTTCCCACAGGCCCGCGGGCAGCAAAAGACCCCTCACGCACCCGCCAGAGCCCACCTACCCTTGCTGCCTTCCGGCCCTGGGGGAGTTCAGCGAGATAGCGCCACGTGAGGGGCTACGCCCACCCTACCTGATCGGATCACCCGGGAACGAGTTCGCGAGCACTCCCTCCGGTCTAGTAATGTTTGCCGCGGAGGATTCGCCTAGAGGCCTAGGGCGCACGCTTGGAAAGCGTGTTGGGGGCAACCCCTCACGAGTTCGAATCTCGTATCCTCCGCCAGTGCCTCACCGGGCACGTTGTCGAAGGGCCCCACCGGTCGCGGTGGGGCCCTTCGACGTTCCTCGGTGTGTGGGCGTGATCAATGGCGGGTTGGCCCTACGTGCAATCGGCATCCCTTCCGAAGCCCGTTGTCGTGACCGTGCCGGCCCGCATGGTGCTCTCCGGCTGCGGCGCTCAGCGCGCCGCCACCGATCGGAGCCCCGCGGGAAGCGCGGGCTCCGTGCGTCCCCGCTCGGTACCGAGCGCAGCGCCGAACCGGAGATGCGGTTCCTGGAGCTGATCACCTCCGTCACGCAGAGCCGCACCACGGACGTCCCCGGCGACAAGGGTGAGGTGCCCGAGCCCGAGGACCTGCCCGGTCGAGGAGGCTCACCCGCGCCGAGGTACGGGTCGGGCGAGACCCCGCCGGGTGTTCCGGACGCCGAGGGCGACATGCCGGTGCCTTTGGACGATTCGGCGCCACCGGAGCCGGACCCTGAGTCCGCCGGGCCCAGACCGGTGGAGGTTCCGCTGACCGCCACCGAGACGTGTGGGGGCGGCGAGCACGCGGAGCGCGTCAACGAGGCGTTGGGGAACACGAAGCCCGGCTACCGGGCCTTGCGCGAGGAGCTGACGGGCATGGGCTACCCGGCGTCGCGCGTTCACCGGATGCCGGATGCCGGATGCCGGATGCCGGATGCCGGACCGTGCCGCGCGGTGAAATCCGCTTTCAACCTCCGGAGGGCGGCGGCGCTCTGAACACGGGTGACAGGACAGGGCCCCGTGCGGGGCCCCGAGAGGAGAGCAGATGCCGGAGAACGGCCGGGGCCCGGGAGCGGCGGCGGGCCCGCGGGCGCCGGAAAGCTTCGAAGCCTTCGCCCGGGCGAGTCAGAAACGGCTGTACCGGACCGCGTACCTGCTGTGCGGGGATGCGGACACGGCCCGGGACCTGACGCAGACCACGCTGGCCAAGCTGTGCCAGCACTGGCGGCGGGCGAGTGCCGCCGACCACATCGAGGCGTACGCCAGGACCGTGCTGACCCGTACGTACCTGGCCGAGCGGAGGCGGCGGCTGCGGGACCTGCTGGCGCACTCGCGTCCCGGGCCGGGGCCCTCGCCCGACCATGCCGACCTGCGGGTGACGCTGTTGTCGGCGCTCGCCGGACTGCCGCCCAGGGCCAGGGCCATGGTCGTGCTGCGCTACTGGGAGGACCAGAGCGTCGAGTCCGTCGCCACGCTGCTGAAGTGCAGCGAGTCCACCGTCAAGAGCCAGTGCTCACGCTCCCTGGCCAAGTTGCGCGCCCAGTTGGGCGAGGCCCACGTCTACGCCACGGGAAGCTGAGGGACCGCCATGGGAGACAACATGCCCGAGGACGAGCACGGGAGCGCCCTGCTGGTGAGGGACGCCATGGAGCACGCGGTGGCGCAGCTGCCGCCCGCCCACGACCTGGTGCCCGCGGCGGTGGTCCAGGGACGGCGCCGCAGGGCACGGGTCCGGGTCGCCGTCGCCGCCGGGGTCGCCTGTGCGGTCGGGGCCGTGGTGTTCGGATCCGCGGCGCTGCCGGGCGGGGACGGCGGGGGCAGGACGGTCCGTCCCGCCGCGAGCACCACACCCGCGCCGCGTACGTCCGAGGAGCCGGCGCCGTACCGGACGCCGGTCCACCTCGAACCCACCAGTGACACCGAGGAGTCCATGGCCGATCTGCCGCCCGCCGAGCGCGAGCGCCAGGAGGGGTTCCAGCAGCAGGCGGCGGTCCTCCTCGACGAGCTGCTTCCGGACGCGGTCGGCCTGATCCGGCCGGTCGACCTCGCGGTGTGGCACTACCAGGGTGAGACCGCGGGCGGGAAGGTGTTCACCGTCAGCCTGTCGGTGCGGCCCTCCGGCGGTGCCCCCGGGACGACCCGGCACGGGGCCACGTGCCCCGAGGACCCCGACTCCCTCAGGGGCGGCAGCTGCGCGCAGGGCACGCTGCCGGGCGGCGTCAAGGTGGCGGCGTACCGCCTGCTCGACGGCTCCCCGGACACGATGTACACCCGGGTCCGCTTCGTCTACGGCCACAGCGACGTGGAACTCGCCGTCTACCCCGACCAGGACACGAAGACCTCCGCCCCGGTCACCGCGGGACAACTGCTGGCGGTGGTGCGCGACCGGCGCTTCCTCGACCTGGTGCGGTACGCCGACGCGCATCCCGTGGAGAAGAAGCAGATCCCCGTCCTGGGCGGCTGAGCGGCGCAGCCACCGGGCGGCACGAGGACCCCGGCCGGGATCCGGCCGGGGTCCTTCGGGTCGTACGCGGGGTGGGTCAGCGGACGGTGGAGCGGGCGGCCTGCTCGATGATGCGGGTCACCGCGCCGGGGCGGGAGACCGAGACGGCGTGGGAGGCCTTGACCTCGACGGTGTGGGCGTGGGCCCGCTCGGCCATGAAGCGCTGGGCGGCGAGGGTGATGTTCTTGTCCTGGGTGGTGACCAGGTCCCAGGACGGGATGGTCCGCCAGGCGGCACCCGCGGCCTTCTCGTCGAAGACCGACGCGGCCACGGGGCGCTGGGTGGCGGCCATCTGCTCGGCGACGGACTTCGGCACGTCGGCGGCGAACTGGGCGCGGAACTTGTCGGCCTTGATGTACAGGTCGGTGCCGGTGCCCCCGCCGGGGAGCGGGAAGGGCACGGCGTTGAGGGTCTCGCCCAGGGTGCCGCCGGGGAACTTGTCGGAGATCTGCGTGACGGTCTCGCCCTTGTCCGGGGCGAAGGCGGCTATGTAGACCAGCGCCTTGACGTTGGGGGAGTCGGCCGCGGCCTCGGTGATCACCGAGCCGCCGTAGGAGTGGCCGACGAGCACGACCGGGCCCTTCACGCTCTTCAGGAAGCTGTGCACGTACGCCGAGTCGCTCGCCAGGCCGCGCAGCGGATTGGCCGGGGCCACAACCGGATAGCCCGCGTGCTTCAGGCCTGACACCACGCCGTTCCAGCTGGAGGAGTCCGCGAACGCGCCGTGCACCAGGACGACCGTGGGCTTCTTCTCCTGCGGGCGGTGCGCGGCCTTGGCGGCGCTGGCCGGGGCCGTGGCCGTCAGCGTGAGGGCCGCGACGCCGGCGGCGGCGCCCAGGACGGCGACGCTCTTGCGGGTGGGGCGGAGGACGGTCTTGAGGTTCACGGTGGCTCCTTGGCGTACGGCGCCCGGCTGGCACGCCGGGCAGGCGGTCGGTCCGGGGCGTCCGCTCCGGGCGATAACGAGAAATCTAGCGTCCGTTTAACTTGTGCGCAAGCTAATCGACTACGAGTTACTAGCCCGCACGGAAGGTGCGACAATGTCCGCCGGGAGAACCACCGACGACCAAGGAGGGGGAGGGAATCGTGAACGACGACACCCGCGCACCCGGGAACGGCGGCACCGCGGAGCCCTCGCTGCTGCTGGACGACCACTTCTGCTTCACGCTGTACGCGGCCTCGCGCGCGGTCACCGGCGTCTACCGGCCGCTGCTGGACGCGGTGGGCCTGACCTACCCCCAGTACCTGGTCATGGTCGTGCTCTGGGAGCACGGCACCGTGTCCGTCAAGGAGCTGGTGGCCGCCCTGCACCTGGACTACGGGACGCTCACGCCGCTGATCAAGCGCCTGGAGTCGCACGGCCTGCTCGAGCGGCAGCGCCGGGCTGACGACGAGCGGGTGGTGGAGGTGGCGCTGACCCCGGAGGGGACCGCGCTGCGGGAGCGGATCCGCACCGTGCCCCTGGCGATCGGGGAGGCCATGGGGCTGACCCGGGAGGAGATCGGGACCGCACAGGACCTGCTGCGCCGGCTGACGGCGAACGTGGACCGCCACACCACGGGCGCCGAGCCCGCCGCGACGACGCCGTAGCCGCCGTAGCCGCCGTAGCCGCCGTAGCCGCCGCTTGAGCGTGGTCGCCCTGGGCAACAGAATGGTCCCGCGGCGTTGATCACGTGTGTGCCGGGACGCACGGCGTCCGGCCGGGGGATGAGGTATGGGACTGCCGGAGGACCCTCCGGGGCGCGTGATGGGGGAGCGTGAGTTCGACACCTTCTACGGCGCGAGCGTGGGCCGCCTCATCGGCCAGCTGTACGCGATGACGGGCGACCTCGCGGAGTCGCAGGACGTGGTGCAGGAGGCGTTCGCCCGGGCCTGGGAGCACCGGGCCGAACTCGATCTGCACGGCGCGCCCGAGGCCTGGGTGCGCACGGTGGCGTGGCGCCTGGCCGTCAGCCGCTGGCGACGCGTGCGCACCGCGCTGACGCTGGCCCGCCGGCAGGGCCCGCCCCCGGTCGTGCCGCCGCCGGAACCGCACCACGTGGTGCTGGTCGAGGCCTTGCGGCAGCTGCCGGAGGGGCAGCGGCGGGCCGTCGTCCTGCACCATCTGTGCGACCTGCCGGTGGAGCAGGTGGCCGCCGAGACCGGCTCCCCGGTCGGCACCGTCAAGGTGCACCTCAGCCGCGGGCGGGCGACGCTCGCGCGGTTGCTGGCGCACACGGAACTGGACCCCGGGGCGGGCCGACTTCCGGAGGGGAAGCATGGCTGACGGGACCGAGCTGGGCAGGCTCCTCACCGAACTCGCCGAGTCCGGCCGGGGGCGGGCCGTACCGGCGGCCGCGCACCAGGTACGGGCCCGCGGCGAAAGGCGCCGCCGCCGCGCGCGGACGGTACGGGCGTCCGTCGTGGCGGTGCTCGCCTGCGCGCTGCTGGGCGGCGGCCTCGCGCTGGCCGGGACCGCCCGGGTACCGGAACCGGCGGCGGTCACCCCGTCACCGCCGCCCTCCCCCTTCGTCCGCCCGACCCCCGCACCGGGCGAGGAGTACGCCAGCGAACTGGGGTACGTCCACGACGCGGTGGCCCAGGGCGACAGCGTGCGGGTCACCGTGCGGCAGCTCCGGGCGGCCGCGGGCGGGACGCCGACGCCCACCGGCGTGGTGCACACGCTGACCCTGCCGCGCACGACGCTCGTGGAGACGCGCCGGCTGTCGGGCGGACAGCCCGAGGACCGTCAACTGGGTGAGCTGGTCGGCCGGCTGGCCGGAGGGCCGCGGTGGATGTTCGAGATCGACTACGACGGCGAGGGACGGGTGGAGTCCCTGCGGGAGGCCGGTTAGCGCGGCGGGGAGTTGTTACCGGTCCATGACATTCCCGGTGTAACCCGCGTGGCGGGCCGGTGCGTAGAGCCTGTGCACGCCACCCGTACCCGACCCGATGGGACCCACCGTGTTCGCCTCGTCCTCCCCGCGCCGCCGCGCCGCCGCCCGGATCACCGCCCTCGCCCTCACCGCCCTCGCCCTCACCGCCTGTTCCGGGGAGGGCAGGGACGAAGCGGATACCGCCCGTGCCGACGCGGCCGCCTCCTCCCCCGCACCGGCGACGGCTTCGGCCCCCGCCTCGCCCTCGGCGCAGCGCTCCGGCGCGCCCTCCTCCTCCTACTCCGCCCAGCCCCCGGCATCGGACGGCCCGTCGGACGCGCGGTCGCCGCAGGCCCCTGCGCGCTGGGCCGGCGGCAAGCAGTTCGTGCAGATCGACAACGCGTGGATCAAGGACGGGCGCACGTACCTCTCGGTGCGCTCCGCCCGCAAGGAACCCCTCACGGGACCGATCGAGGGGTGGGACATCATCCCCGGCAAGGGCCCGTACACGACGGTGCGCATGGCCCCGGAGGGCCGGGTCCTGCTGTCGGTCCCGCTGGGCGACGACTCCGCCCCCCACACCTACTCCCAGGCGCAGTTCATCACCCGGTGGTGGGCCCAGCCCGCCCCGGAACGCGGGTGGCTGGGCTACGACGTCAGTTTCGACCTGAACGGCGAGGTGGTCAGGCTCCAGTCGCTCTACCGCCCCTGAGCCCGCGGCGGCAAGGGTGTGCACGGGTCCCGGCCCGAGAACGGGCCGGGACCCGGTGCGCGCAGCGGCCCGGGGGTCAGGAGGTCAGCGCGGCCCGGCCGCGGTCCGCCCGCGTCGGTCCGGTGGCCGAAGGCCGCACGTCGAAGTCGAACATGGCGGTCGGCACGTACAGGGAGCAGCACGCGTTGGGGATGTCGACGATGCCGCTGATGCGTCCCTCTATGGGGGACGAGCCGAGCAGCAGGTAGGCCTGCTCGCCGCTGTAGCCGAACTTCTTGAAGTACTCGACGGCGTTGAGGCACGCGCGGCGGTAGGCGAGCGTCGCGTCGAGGTAGTAGTTGGTGTCCGTGTCGTGGTCGACGGAGATCCCGATGAAGGTGAGGAAGTCCGAGTAACGCGGTTCGACGTTGCCGGGCATGAACACCGGGTTGGTCGAGATGCCGTACGTCTCCATGCCGCCCTTGATCAGGTCGACGTGGAAGTCGATGAACCCGCCCATCTCGATGGCGCCGCAGAAGGTGATCTCCCCGTCGCCCTGGCTGAAGTGCAGGTCGCCGCCGGAGAGCTTGGCGTCCTTGACGTGCACCGGGTAGAAGACCCGGGAACCCCGCGTGAAGTTCTTGATGTCGTGGTTGCCTCCGTTCTCACGGGCCGGCACCGTGCGGGCGCCCTCCGCGCAGATGCGCGTGGCCAGGTCCCCGGTGGCCGTGCCGGCGAGCGCGTGGGAGGGGTCCGGGGGGACGGCCAGCGGCGGGACGCGTTCGGGGTCGGTGTCGATGAGCGCCTTCTCGCGCGCGTTCCACCGGCCCAGCAGCTCGGCGGAGGGGGCGGTCCCGAACAGCCCGGGGTGGGTGATGCCGGTGAAGCGGATCCCGGGCAGGTGCCGGGAGACCGCCTGCTGACCGTGGAAGTCCCACACCGCCTTGTAGGCGTCGGGGAAGTAGTCGGTCAGGAAGCCTCCGCCGTTGGCCTTGGCGAAGATGCCGGTGTACCCCCAGCCCTGGCCCGCCGCGTCCCCGCTCTGCTGGGGTACGGGGCCGAGGTCGAGGATGTCGACGACGAGCAGGTCGCCCGGCTCGGCGCCCTCCACGCCGATCGGGCCGCTGAGCATGTGAGGGATGGTGAGGTCGATGTCGCGGACGTCGTTGGCGGAGTCGTTGTTGCCCACCTGGCAGTCGGTCCAGTCCCGGCACTCCATCCGGAACTCGGCTCCGGGCTTCACCATGGCGGCGACAGGGATGTCAGGGTGCCACCTGTTGTGTCCTGGGGTGTCCTGATCGCGCATCGACTTGGTCTGGTCCACGCTGAAAACTACTTCGGGCATGACAGCCTCTCTTTTTCTGATCCGGTCAGGACGGTGCGCCCACGCCTCCGGCCCGACGGGCCGGGCGGGCGGACGCCTAACCCGGCGACCCGGACGACGCGGCGGCCCGGGCCTGTGCGCGCGACTTCCTGGTGAGCGGCCACAGCGCCGCGAACACGACCACTCCGAAGGCACCCAGGGCTATGGCGATCTCCGTGGTGTGCTTCCAGTAGCCGGACAGCAGCAGCGCCGCGGGGATCACACCGGTGACCCAGCCCTCGATCGCCGTCACCCAGCCGACGTAAGTGCCGAGCTCCGTTTTCCTGAGACCGAGCAGCAGGAAGAACAGACCCCACAGGAACGCCCAGTACAGCCAGATGACACCGAACGGGTAGTCCTTGAGGAGATGGAAATTGGCGAACGAGTACCCGAGGGCGACAATCGCCAC
This sequence comes from Streptomyces sp. PA03-5A, assembly GCF_033792725.1. Lineage (NCBI taxonomy): Bacteria > Bacillati > Actinomycetota > Actinomycetes > Kitasatosporales > Streptomycetaceae > Streptomyces > Streptomyces sp. PA03-5A. Next base: position 9,262 of record NZ_JARAVL010000058.1, read on the forward strand.
GAACAGGGAGTACCAGCCGACGCAGACATTGTCGATGTTCGCGAGGATGACGATACCCACGTACAGGTAGGTGAATCCGAAGAGGTAAATCCCGGATGCCGCCAGGATCTTGTCCTGGTCACCGCCGGCCGTGAAGATGAGGTACGTCGGGGTCAGCACCTGCAGTGCACCCACGAAGAGGTTGAACACCGCCGCCGACTTGGGGTCGACCTTCTGCAAAAGCAGCAGGCCGTTCATGAAGAGCACCGCACCGACGAAGAGCAGTCCCACGTTCGCCACGGGGACGCACCTCCTAAGTCCGCGTGGGGACGGATTGCCGCCGGCGCGCCTGCTGGTCCCGCCTGGGCGGGAGGAGCGTCCGCGCTCCGGCGTCGGCCCCCCTGAGCACCTCTGACGCGCCGATCACCGCCCTCGGACTAGGGCTTGGGCAGCCGGGACAGCGCCGGATGGGGCCGCGGCTCCGGCCGCTCGCGCGGCGGTGGGGCGGACACGACGTCCGGCATCTCACGGGACTTCTCCTCCCGTTCGCGGGAGGTGGCGAGCCCGTGCGGCGTGAGGGCGAGGGAGGGCGAGCAGAACACGCGCCTGGACTCGCCCGCGCAGGCGGGGCAGTCGTACGCGTCGGGTGCGGAACCTATCGCGAGCTTGACGTCGAAAGGCCCGCAGTTGCTGCAAAGGTATTCATAGGTCGCCATGAAGTTGCCTCCGGTCGTCGGCGCACCCAGGTCAACCTCGACGTCTGCGACACACCCCGTTGAGCGCACGCCGGGGAAACAATCCCTATATCAAGGAGACGCCACGGCAAGACAGTTGTCAAGGTCGGCAGGAGACGTCCGGAGCGCGTCCGAGGGGAGTTCCGGAGTTCCCTTTCCGACGCCATCGGAAACACCGGATTCCATTCACTCGCCCTTCTCCCGGTCCGCTCGCCGGGAATACCTCATCGCCGGCGCGACCGCATTCCGGGTCTCGCGTAGGGGGCGCCGGGAGCCCTTCCCGGCGCGCCGCCCACCCGCCCGCCGGGGCCGGACCGTACCGGTCGCGCCGCCCTGCCCGGGGCGCGGGGCGCCCGACCCGGGCGGTATGACCGCTGTGAGGCGGTTCACTGCGCTTTTTCTGGACGTACACCACTCGCGGCTTTAGCGTTCATATGCATCGGCCTTTTCCGTGAATGCCGTGGCAATGGCGCCGCGCTCATCGGACGGCACACAACGCTTCGCACGGAACAAGGCGAACGCCGGAGAGGTGGACAATGAGCATGGACGCCGTGTGGGTCCGTGGCGTGAACGGGCTCCAGATGCACCACGTCACCGACCTCCAGGACGCCGGCAGGTTCCTGGGCAACGCAGCCATGGCCCTGCGGGCCGCCCACGTGCGGACCGGCGCAGAGCACTACGAGGGCCTCGCCGCCGAGCTCAAGGCCCTGGTCACCCGGGTACGGGAACTGGAGGACCAGGCCCGCTCCGCGATGCACGAGCTGCACGAGACCGACCCGGAGCGCTTCGTCCGCTGCCGCGAGGGCCACGAGCCCTGGCCCGGCGAGATCCAGGCCGGGTTCATCCCCCGCCACACCTGCCGCGACGAGTGCCTCTACCACGACCGCGGCGTGCTCGAGGCGATCACGCAGTGCACCTGCGGCAGGCCGCCCTGCCAGGCCTGCGAGATCGGCGGGAAGCCCGTGATGAACTGATCCACCGCACTTCGCGGCCGCCCGCCCGGGCGGCACGAGGGCCCCGGCCTCCGACGAGGCCGGGGCCTTCGTCATGCTCACCGCCCCGATCCGGAATCCCGTACCGCGACGCCCGGATCCTGTCGCGCGACCGGGCCGGCTACGCGAGGAGGCTGAGCAGCAGCACGAGGACGACCAGCGCGCCCGCCGCGATCGCCAGGCCGCGGGTGACCCGGCTGCGAGAGGGCAGCCCGAGCACCTCGATGCCGGTGGTCCCGGGGAAGGCGTAGAAGACGCGGTCGGGGTCGGTGGGGAGGGTGATGCGGGCGAGGGGCAAGTGACGCAGGACGACGCGGCGGTGGGCCTCGCCGGCGCGCGGGGCGAGGTGCGGGACGAGCGCCTCGGTGTGCGTGGCGTCGAGGTCGCCGGGCAGCGGGTCGTCACCGGTCAGCACCTCCTTGCGCCACCGGCCCGACCGATGGGTGCGGCGGCGGACGAGGAAGGGGGGCCGCTTGCGGGGACGGCGCACCAGTTCCTCGCGGCTGCGCTGCTCGATGAGGCCGCCGACCCAGGTGGTGACGACCCCGCTCCCCCCGCAGGCGTCGTGCGCGACGGTGCCGCCGCCCTTGCACTTGGGGCAGTCGACGAGTCCCGTCCCCTTGCACTGGGCGCACTGCGTGCGGCCCCGCCCGGCACAGGTGGGGCACGCGGCGTCGGGGCGCCGGCACTTGGCGCAGCGGACGCGTCTGGGGACGGTGCGGGACGCGGTCGCCGCCGCGGCGCGGTCGCCGGCGCGGTCCTTGCTACGCGGCCGCGGTCTGCCGGTGCCGTCGCACTCGGCGCAGGACTCCAGTCCGCGGCAGTCGGGGCAGGCCGTGGTGGGGTCACAGGGGAGCCGGCCGCGGCCCTCGCAACGCCTGCAGGCCCATTCGCCGTTGCCGCACTCGCAGGTGTTGTGGCGTACGGATCCCTCGCGCACGAGCTCGATCCGGCGCAGGGTGCCGTGCTCCCCGGGCGGGCCGGGCCGGTGGCCGTCGAGGTGCGTGTAGGTGGCGAGCGCGGAGAGGTCCTTGCGGCCCTTCTCGGTCCTGGCGGTCTCCGTGCGGGTCTCCGTCGTGCGGCGGATGCGGCAGTCGAGGAGGGAGTGCCAGGTGAGGTCCGCTCCGGCGCAGGAGCCGGGGCGGACGGCGCCGCCGTCCCCGGACAGGTGCCGCGAAAGGGCCTGGAGCATCTCGTCGTCGGACGGTGCACCGGACGGGTCCTCGGCCATGACGACCACTCCCCTCGACGGGCGCGAGGCGCGCTGTCGGCAGGGTACGGGGGACCTGACGCTCCATCAAGATCCGGGACGGGGAGGGATCTTGCGACCCCTCCCCGCCGCCCGCTCAGCTCTCGCCGGTGGTGCTGCCGCTCCCGTAGGGACGGGTGATGACCTCCATGCCGTGCCCGGCCGGGTCCATGAAGTAGACGCCGCGGCCGCCGTCGTTGTGGTTGATCTCCCCGGGCCGCTTGCCGTGCGGATCGGCCCAGTAGGTGAGTCCGGCCTCCTGGATCCTGCTCAGGATGCCGTCGAACGCGGCCTCGGGGACGAGGAAGGCGTAGTGCTGCATGACGATCGTCTCCGCCGGGACGGCGGCGAAGTCGAGGGTGACGCCGTTGCTCAGCTGCAGGGGGACGAACGGGCCCCATGCCTCGCCGGCCCGCAGGCCGAGGATGTGCGCGAGGAAGTCGGCGGATTCCCGGTTGTCCCGGGCGTGGACGATGGTGTGGTTCAACTCGACTGACACGGTGGGATGCCTCCGTAAGGCATTCTCACGGGCACCTCCATGCCTCACCCGGCCGGTGACCGGCACGCGATGCCGTGTCTTCGATCCTATGCCGGGACGTAATCCGGTGGGCCGGGGACCGTCGCGGCCCGTACGGTGGACGGCCGGACCGAGCGGGGAGGAAAACGATGACGGACACGGTGACGCTGTGGCGCCCCACCGGGCCGGAGGAGCTGGCCCTGGTCGAGGCGTCGGGGTGGCGGGAGTGGCCGCCGCGGCTGCCCGAGCAGCCGGTCTTCTACCCGGTGCTCGACGAGGACTACGCGATCCGGATCGCCCGCGACTGGAACGTCCCCGCCTCCGGCGCCGGTTACGTGACGCGCTTCGAGGTCGAGGCCGGGTTCGCCGCCCGCTACCCGGTGCGCCAGGTGGGCGGCCGGACGATCCTCGAGCTGTGGGTCCCGGCGGAGGAACTCCCTGAGTTCAACCGGCACATCGTGGGCCGGATCGAGCTCGTCCACGAGTTCCTGGGCACGTAGCGGCGGGGCCCCGGGCAGGCGCCGCCGCCGCGCTCACGCCCGGCGTCCGCGGGACCCGCTGCCCGCGGACGGGGGCTGCCCCGCATCCGGAGCGACCGGGCGGAACTGGGGGCCGTAGGTGTGGCGCCCGTCGCCGAGCGGGATCTCCATGAGGGCCAGGGCGGGCTCCTCCAGCTGCTCCATCGTCTTGATCGCGCGGTTGAGCGCGCCGTGGTCCGCGGACTGCCAGGCGGCCTCCAGGTCGCGCAGCAGTTCGCCGTAGGCGCTGTCGAAGCGGCGCAGCAGCGTCGCGGCCTCGCGCGGCGGGTGGGGCCAGCCGCCCCGGGGGACCACGCCCATGGGGTGGACGTCCGGGAAGGGGACGGGCGGCCCGCTGAACGCCCACACGCCGTCGGCCTCCTCCAGGGTGCGGCCGTGGTAGATCTCGGCGAAGGCGTAGTAGTGCGCCACGTCGCGGTGGCCCCCGGTGGCCTCGCCGGACGGCGCCTCGGGGGAGGCCGAGCTGCCCTCGCCCTGCTCCTTGATGATCTCCACGGCGGCGACGACGTCGTCCAGGTTCCGCATCGGACGCAGTTCGTCGGGGCCGATGCGCTGGCCCATCTGACCGCGGACGCTGAGCTCGGGGCGGTGGTCGAGGAAGGCGGTGACGAGACCGTCGTAGAAGTCGCCGATGGTCGGCGGCCCGGCGGACGGCTCGGGCAGCGGGGACTCCGGGGTCTCGATGGCCATGAGGACGTCCCGCACGTACGCGCGGGTGAGCCCGGAGAGGTACACCGTCAGGTTGCTGCGCACGCCGCCGGGCAGGGGCGCGGGGTACTCGGGGGTGACGGAGGCGATCCGCGGCCGCCCGCCCACGGCGACGAGCATGTTGCAGGCCAGCCCCATGTGGAACATCTCGTCGGTGACGATGCCGCGGATCAGGTTGGCGACCGTGTCGGACCGGTCCCGCACCGACCACCAGGCGCACAGGTAGGGCGGGATGGTGGCGAGTTCCAGCTCCACGGCCACCTGCAGGGCCTGCCGCAGCCAGTCGTCACGGCGGGACGGCGCGGGGACGGCCAGCAGACGGGCGACCATGCCGTGGGCGGCGGCCGCCGCGACGCCGGGAGCGGCCATCGGTGCCGCGGCGGCCGCGGCCGGGACCGCCGCCGCCGGCAGCGACGGTGCGAGCGGGGCCGCGTGGGCGGCGGTGCCGAGGACGGCGGGGCTGACGGCGGCCGCTGCGGCCGACTTGACGAAGCCCCGGCGGTCGAGGGTGACCGCGGTCCCGTGCTCGTTGTCCTGGTCGTCCACCGGTCCCGTCACACAGGTCTCCGTCCCCGAGAAGAATGGCGCGCGGGAGCCGGCACTCGGCGGACCCGCGAGGCTGGCGAAGCTACCAGCCGGGCCCCGGCCCCCGGGCCCGCGACGCCGCGCGCGCCGTGCCGTGCCGCCCGTGCGGCCCAACGGTCCCCGGACGCCGCCCGCCGACGGGCCCCACCGCCCGCCTGACCTGGGCGCCGCGCCCGGCGCGGGCTCCACGGCGGGGGCGGGAACGGGCGTACGCTGCCCGGCGCCCCCTCCCGCACCCGAGGACGCCCAGGCATGCACGACACCGGCGACGCGACCGCGCTCCGTGATCAACACCTATGAGCACGAGGACGCCGAACTGCTGCTCCCAGCGGTGCGCGAGGCGTTGCCCGGGGTGCGGCGGCTGATCTCGCGGGCCCGGGAGGAGGGCGTGGACGTCATCTACGTCAACGACAACTTCGGCCGCTGGCGTTCGCACCACGACGAGAACCTCGACATCGCCCTCGACGGCCCGCACGCCGACCTGGTGGAGCCGGTACGGCCCGACGCGGACTCGCTGTTCGTCGTGAAGGCCCGGCACTCGATCTTCTTCCAGACCCCGCTGGAGTACCTGCTGGGGCAGTTGGGCGTGGGCCGCCTGGTGCTGTGCGGACAGGTGACCGAACAGTGCGTGCTCTACTCCGCGCTGGACGCGCACATCCGCCGCGTGCCCACCGCGGTGGCGCCGGACGCGGTCGCACACATCCACCGGGACCTGGCGGACGCCGCGCTGCGGATGAGGGAGCGCAACATGGGCACCCTCGTCGCGCCTTCGTCCGGGATCGCGCTGCGCGCCTGAGCCCGGGCTGCCGGGTCATCACCTCCCGTACCCGTATGGGATCGTACATTCGGGGCATCCGGACCTCAGGAGGTGCTGACGATGGTCCCCCTGCCGGCCGGTCCCGAGGACGACGCGGAGAGCGAGATCGGGCGGCTGCGCGCGGAGAACGAGCAACTGCGTCGCGCCCTGGGCAGCCGGTCGGTCATCGACCAGGCCGTCGGCATGGTGATGGCGCTGACGCCCTGCCCCGGCGACGTGGCCTGGGCGGTCCTCGTCCGGGCCTCCCAGTACGGCAACGTCAAACTCCGCGACGTCGCCGCCGCGCTCGTGGCGAGCGCGGGGGGCCGGCCCCTGCCGGCGGACGTCCGGCACGCCCTCGGACGGGCCATGCGTCCGTACGGCTGACCGGGCGTTCCGCGTCAGGCCTCGCCGGCCGCCCGGGTGTTCCCGCTGTTCCCGCTGTGGTCCTCTGCCGCCTCGACCTCCTCGCGGAGGCGGCGGCAGGTGCGGCTGATCAGCCGGGAGACGTGCATCTGGGACAGACCCAACTGGTCGGCGATCTGGGTCTGCGTCATGTCGCGGAAGAACCGCAGGTAGAGGATCTTCCTCTCGCGCGGCGGGAGTTCGCGCAGCCGCGGCGCGACGGCCACGCGGTCCACGACGGAGTCCAGGCACGGGTCCTCGGCGCCCAGGGTGTCGAGGAAGGTGCGGCCCTCCGTGCCGGGGGTGGCGGAGTCCAAGGAGGCGGGGACGAAGCTGTCGAGGGCCTCCATGGCGACCAGCACGTCCTGCTCGCTCATGCGGGCGTGCGCGGCGATCTCGGCGACGGTCGGGGTGCGCCCCTTCGTCCCGACGAGTTCGTGGTGGACGGTACGGACCCGGCTCCGGAGCTCCTGGACCCTGCGGGGGACGTGGACGCCCCACAGGTGGTCGCGGAAATGACGTTTCACCTCACCGACGATGGTGGGGACGGCGAAGCTCTCGAAGGCGCTGCCGCGTGCGGGGTCGTAGCGCTGCACCGCCTTCACCAGGCCGAGCGCGGCGACCTGCCGGAGGTCCTCGGTGGACTCGCCGCGGTGCCGGAAGCGGCGTGCGAGCCGATCCGACATCGGCATCCAGGCGATCACGACCTGCTCGCGCAGCGCGTCCTTCTCCGGGCCGTCCGGGAGCGCCGCGATCCGCCGCAACGCCTCCGCGGTGTCCGGGGTGTCGTCATGCGGACGCGGGCGGGCACCCGGGTGCGGGTGCGGATGCCTGGTACGGGGCTGTCGGGCGGCCATGGCTGGTCCTGCGCCTTCCTGCGGGGGTCCGGGAGCCGCGCCGCGCAGGGCGTGCCGTACGGGAGGACACGCTCTGTGCTCCGGGGCCCGGCCGGGGCGCCCCGCGCGTGCGTGCCTCCCTTCCGAAGCACGGGGAGCGCCTGCCCGAGGCGGCGGGGCGCAAACCCCCGCACCGCGGCCCGGTGGTGATCGGCCGTCAGGGGGCGACGAGCCGCCGGAGCGCCAGCAGGCCCCCGACGCCGGGGACCACGGCGAGGAGCCGCACCGCCGTCGTCGAGCCCTCGGCGCGCACGGCGGTGAGGACGGTGAGGAGGTAGGCGCAGCCGTGGACGGGGCCCATCAGGGACGAGACGGGCCTCCAGTGCGCTGTGGCGAGGTTGACCAGCAGCACGACGAGGGAGAGCAGTTCGACGGCGGCGGCCGCACGCAGCGGGCGCGGCGCGGTCCTTGCGGGCGCGGCCGGGGAACCGGTCGGGGAGGAGGCCACGGTCACGCTCCCGTCGAGGAGCCGGGGCGGACGATCATCAGCACGGTGACGGTCGCCCACAGCAGGTTGAACATCCCCGTGGCCATGCCCAGTCGGGCGGCCGTGCGAGCGGACGCCGTCCCGTCCGCGAGCCCGGCCAGGACGGCGCGCTGCCGCGGCAGGACGACCCCGGCGAGAAGGGCGGCGGCCAGCGCGGTCAGGACGATCGAGACGATCAGCCACACGTCCCCGAGCACCCCCATGCTCGACGCGGTGGCGAGGCCGAAGACCGGGACGACCACGCCGACGGCGGCGTACACGCGGCAGATCCGGTGCAGCAGTCCCGCCGTGTCGGGGGCGCGGCGGACGGCGGGGGGAAACATGCTGGCGGCGACCGTGACGGGTCCGACGGCGACGATCGCGGCCAGGACGTGGACGGCGAGAAGGAACTTGGTCATGTGCGCTTCCCCCTCCTCACGCGCCGGCCGGGCCGGCGAGGACGGGGCCCTCGGCGCGCCACACCACGCCCCGGCGTTCGTGGGCGAGCAGCCGTTCCACGAAGTGGGCCACGCGCGGGCCGCTTTCGCGCTCCAGCAGGTGGAGGGCGAGGTCGAGCCCGGAGGTGACGCCGGCCGAGCTCACCAGGTCCCCGTCGTCGACCACCCGGGCGTCCACGACGGTGGCGCCCGCCGCCCGGAGACCGGCCGTCCCGAGGTGGTGGCCCGTCACAGGGCGCCCGCCGATCAGGCCCGCCATGGCGAGCAGGAGCGAACCGCCGCACACCGTGGCCACGGTGACGTCCGGCCGCTCCAGGGCGGTGCGCAGCAAGGGCGGCAGCCCGGTCCGCAGCGCCCGGGCGAGGACGGCCGGGACCGTGTCGCCGTCCTCGCCGTCGCCGTCCTCACCGTCGCCGTCCGCCGCGGGGATCCGGCCCGCCGCTCCCGGTACGACCACCAGGCCGCCGCGGCCCGGGTCGAACGCGGCGGCCGCCCGCAGCGACGGCAGCCCCAGGCCCGCGGGCACCTCGCGGGCCCCCTCCGCCGACACGAGCCCGGCGCGGATGCCGCCGGCGGTCAGCACCTCCAGGGGAGCGATGACGTCCAGGGGGTCGAACCCGTCGTACAACACGAACTGAGCGAGCATCTGGGGCCTTCCGGGAGCGGTGCGGGACGCTCCCGACGCTAGGCCCGGAGCCGCATCGCCAGAAGTGGCGGGATTGCCACTTCCCAACGGATTCCCGCCAGCCCTGTCATCAGCACGTGCGGGATGCCACCCAGCTCACAGGCTTGGCGGGAATTCGTCGCCTCTCTACCATGGAGCCATGCACACGGTGGTCGTCCTCGCCCTCGACCAGGTCATCCCCTTCGACCTGGCGGCCCCGATCGAGGTGTTCTCCCGCACCCGCCTGCCCGACGGCCGCCCCGCCTACCGGGTGCGGATCTGCGCCCCCTCGCCCGAGGTCGACGCCGGGCCCTTCGTACTGCGCGCCCCGTACGGACTGGAGGCGCTGGCCGAGGCCGACACGATCGTCCTGCCGGGCACGGCCGACCCCTCGGTGCCGGTGCCCGGGGAGGTGCTGCGGGCGCTGCGGGCGGCCGCCGCGAACGGCACCCGGATCGCCTCGGTCTGTGCCGGGGCCTTCGTGCTCGCCGCCACCGGGCTGGTGGACGGCCTGCGGATCACCACGCACTGGGTGGGCGCGCGGCGGCTGGCGGAGCTCCACCCGGAGGTGACCGTCGACCCGGACGTGCTCTACGTCGACAACGGCCAGTTCCTCACCTCCGCGGGCGCCGCCGCCGCGCTCGACCTGTGCCTGCACATGATCCGCAAGGACCACGGTTCCGCCGTGGCCGCCGACGCCGCCCGGCTGTCCGTCATGCCGCTGGAACGCGAGGGCGGCCAGGCCCAGTTCATCGTCCACGAGCAGCCCCCGGCGCCGGCCGGGACCACCATGGAGCCGCTGCTGCGCTGGCTGGAGGAGAACGCGGACCGCGAACTGGCGCTGGAGGACATCGCCGCGCACGCCGGGACGAGCACCCGCACCCTCAACCGCCGCTTCCGCGAGCAGACCGGCACCACCCCGCTGCAGTGGCTGCACCGGGCCCGTGTCCGCCGGGCCCAGTACCTGCTGGAGACCACGGACCACTCGGTGGACCGGATCGCCGTCCAGGCCGGGTTCGGCTCCCCCACCGCCTTCCGCGAGCGCTTCAAGCGGGTCGTCGGCACCAGCCCGCACGCGTACCGGCGGGCCTTCCGCGGCTGACCCCTGCCTCGCCGCGCCCGGCCCGCACCCGGCCCGCGCCCGGCCCGGCGCCGTTCCGCCATCCGGGGACGGGACGGACGTCAGCCGCAGGACACCCGCAGGTCGCGCGGACCGGGCATGAAGGGGCGACAACACCTGGCGACAACACCTGCGGACAGGCGCGCGACGCGCGGGGGCGAGCGGACCATGGGCATCACCACCACGACGACTCCACACCTCCTGAGCGGCGCGACGCTGCGCCGGATCGCCTGCCTGGCCCCGATCGTGCTGGTCGGGTGGTGGGTGGCCCGGCACTGGCAGCTGATCGCCGACGGGGGCCGCGGGCTGCTCGACGCCAACCGGGGCTGGCTGCTGGCCGCCGTGGCGGCGACCGGGCTGGCCTGGGTGGCGGTGTCGTTCATGCGGCAGGGCACCGTCCTGGAACGGCTGCCGGCGGGACGGCTGCTGGCGACGCAGTTCGCCGCGGGCGCCGCGAACCACCTGCTGCCCGCGGGCATCGGGGCGAGCGCGGTCAACCTGCGCTTCATGCGGGCGTGCGGGCTGCCACCCGCCCGGTCGGCGGCAGCCATCGCGCTGTACTTCCTGGCCGAGTGCGTGGGCCGCGCGACGCTGCTGGCCGTGCTGCTCGCCGCGTTCCCGCACGCGCTGCGGCTCGACGGACTGCTGCCCGACGGCATCTCCGTACCCGTCGGCCCGGCGGCGGGGGCGGCCGCCGGGGTCTGCGCGGTCGCGGCGGTCGTGCTGGTCGCCGTACCGGGGCTGCGGCGGGTGGTGGTCACGTTCCTGGCCACGGCGTTCACCGATGCGCGGACGCTGCACGCCCGGCCGTCGCGGGCCCTCGCGTTGTGGGGCGGCTCGCTCGCCTTCCCCGCCCTGCAGGCCGCCGGCCTCGTCGCGGTCACGATGGCCCTGGGCGTCCCGGTGCCCTTCGCCCACGTCGCCGTCGCCTACCTCGTGGCCAGCGTCGCGGCGGCGGCGCTGCCCACCCCCGGCGGCGTCGGCTCCGTCGACGCGGCCCTCGTGGTGACCCTCGTCGCCACGGGCGCCTCCCTCGCCGCGGCCACCTCGGCCGTGCTCGGCTACCGCATCGTCACGGTGTGGCTCCCCCTCGTCCCCGGCGCGCTGGTCCTGGGTGCGCTGGTCCGCCGGAAGGTCGTCTGACCCGCACGCCCCCGCGACGCGCGCCCCGTCCGCTCGAGCGCCGCCCGCCCGCGCAAACCCCGTGGTGGCGGCGGGGCGGCGCGTGCCAGGCTGGCCGCGGGGACGGGGCACGGGAGGGCGGAGCACTGGAGCTGCACGAGTACGCGGAGCGGGACGCGACGGGGTTGCGGGAGCTGATCCGCGCCGGCGAGGTGAGCGCGGGCGAGGTCGAAGCCGTCGCGCGCAGGGCCCTGGAGGCGGCGGATGCGGAGCTCAACGCGCTGACGCTGCCGCTGTTCGACCCTGCGCCCGCGCACCGGGCGGACGGGCCGTTCGGCGGTGTGCCCTTCGTGATCAAGGACGGTGGGCCCTTCGTGCGGGGCGTGCCGTTCACCCTCGGCAGCCGGGCCCTGCGGGGTGCCGTGGCGGATGCCGACCACGATCTGATGACCCGCTTCCGCGGGGCGGGCCTGGTGGCGCTCGGCCAGAGCACCGCGCCGGAGTTCGGCCTGAGCTTCGCCACCGAGCCGGTGCGCTACGGGCCGACGCGCAACCCCTGGGACCCGGGGCGCGGGGTGGGCGGGTCGAGCGGCGGGTCGGCCGCGCTGGTCGCCGCGGGGGCGGTGCCGGTGGCGCACGCCAACGACGCGGGCGGTTCGATCCGCATCCCGGCGTCCTGCTGCGGGCTGGTCGGGCTCAAGCCGAGCCGGGGGCGCACCCCGTGCGGGCCGCTCGCGGGTGAGGCGGCGTTCGGGCTCCAGGTGGAGTTCGCCGTGACCAGGACGGTACGGGACGCCGCGGCGCTGCTCGACGCCGTGGGCGGGCCCTCGTACGGCGACAAGTACCCCCTCCCCGCGCCCCCGTCGCCGTACGCGCGGGCGGTGCGCTCCGACCCGGGGCGGCTGCGGATCGCCCTGACCACCGCCGCCTGGACGGGCACGCCCGTGGATCCGCAGGTCGCCGCCGTCACCGTCGACGCGGGCAAGGTGCTGGAGTGGATCGGGCACCGCGTCGCCGAGGACACACCGCGCCTGGACGCGGACGACCTCGTGGAGGCCACCGCGCTGGGCGCGTTCGCCAGTGGCGGCGCGCTGCTGCGGGCGGCGCCGCGCCTGGACCGCTCACTGCTGGAGGCGGTGTCGCGAGCGGTGCTCGCCGAGACCGAGGCGTGCACGGCGCTCGGGCTGATGGCGGCGGTCGACGCGCAGCACCGCGTGACCCGCGCGGCGGGCCGCTTCTTCACCGCGTACGACCTGCTCGTCACGCCGACGCTCGGCGCGCTCCCCGCGCCGCACGGCACCCTCGGCCACGACGACCCCCGGCACACGGTGCGCTCCTGGCTGCGGGAGCTGTTCGCGTACGGGCCGTTCACGGCGGCCTTCAACGTCTCGGGGCATCCGGCGGTGAGCCTGCCGCTCGGCCAGAGCCGCGAGGGGCTGCCGGTCGGGGTGCAGCTCGTCGCCGCCCAGGGCCGGGAGGACCTGTTGCTGGGCGTGGCCGCGCAGTTGGAGCAGGCCGTCCCCTGGCGGGACCGCAGGCCGCCGTTCCTGGTCGGCTGACCCCTTCCCGCGCGAGCGGGGCAGCCCGCGCTCAGCTGCTGCTCGGGCTGGTGCCGGTGCCGTTGGTGGGCGGGAAGGCGTAGACGTGGCCCGGGGTGACGATCTTGGTCATCGCCTCGGCGAAGAGGCTGCTGGGCTCGTTGCCGCCCACGGCGGTGTCGGTGTTGAGCAGCACGACCATGGTCGCCTTGGCGTCGGGCAGGTACACGGCGGTGCTCTGGTAGCCGGGCAGCGATCCGTTGTGCCCGATCCAGCCGTGGTTGTCGAAGAGGCCGAGGCCGTAGCCGATGCCCGGGTACGAGGTGGGGAGGAAGGTCGTGCGCTGCGCCTGGGTGGCCTTGCTGAGCAGGGTGCCGTCGGCGACGATGCGGGCCCAGGCCCGCAGGTCCTGCTGGTCGGAGATCATCGCGCCGGCGGCCCAGGCCCAGGAGGGGTCCCAGTTGGTGGCGTCGCCTTCCTTCCCGTCCTTGGTCTGCCGGGTGTAGCCGCGGGCGTGCGGGTTCGGGAAGGCGCGCCCCGCGGGGAAGACGGTGTGCTTCAGCTTGGCCGGATCGAGCACGTCGCGCCGCAGGTAGTCGCCGAACGGCATGCCGCTCGCCTTCTCGATCACCAGGCCCAGCAGGACGGTGTTGGTGTTGGAGTACTGGAAGCGGGAGCCCGGGGTGGCCTGCGAGGGGTGCTGGAAGGCGTAGGCGAGCAGCTCGGCGGGGACGAACCCCCGGTTGGGGTCGGCCTTGAGGGCCTTCTGGAAGTTCGGGTCGTCGGTGTAGTTGTAGAGCCCGCTGCGCATCTCGGCGAGCTGCCGCAAGGTGATGGCGTCGCCGCCGGGCACGCCGTCCACGTACCGCGAGACGGGGTCGTCGAGTCCGGCCTTCTTCCGGTCGACGAGGGTCAGCAGCGCCGTCACGGTGAAGGTCTTGGTCTCGCTGCCGATCCGCATGTTGAGGTCGGGCGACATGCGCGCCTTCGACTTCGTGTCCGCCACGCCGAGGGCGCGTACGTAGGAACCCTTGCCTGGGGCCCACAGCCCCACGATCGCGCCGGGCACACCGGTCCTCTTCAGGGTGTCCGCCATCGCGCCGTCGAGCTTCTCGACGACGTCGCCGGAGAGCGCCGGGAAGTTCCCGCCGGCGCCCGGTGACCCGCTGGGGGAGGCCTGCGCGGGGGACGCGGACGCCGGGGAGGCGGAGGCCGGGCCCGCCGTGCGGTCCTCCTCCTCGGCCCGCGCGAGCGGCGAGGCCGGAGCCGACCTCGCCGTCCGGGTGGCCTCGGGGGAGCGGGTGGTGTCCGCGGGCCCGCCGCACGCCAGGGCCGTGGGGAGCGCGGCGGCGGCCAGGACCGCGGCGACCGCCTTGCGCACGGTGCCGCGGAGCCTGGGCGGACGGGCGCACGGGTGCGTCATGTCAGTGCCTTTCGGCCGTGGGGACGGGGCGGGGCGGGGGCACGCCATCGCGAACGTAAGCCGCCGGCCGCGGTGCGGCGACCGGGCGGCGGGCGGCGCGCGGCCGAGCGGGTGACGTCCGTTGCGGGGGCGGGTCTTGACGGTGCGTCGGGTCATTGGTTGAGTGGCTCATCCACTGACCCATGGAGGTGTGATGGAAGCGCTGCCGCGCACGTCGATCGTGGACGTCCTGGAGGACCGGATCCGCGAGGAGATCCTCACCGGCCGCCGTCCCGCGGGGACCCTGCTGCCGCCCGAGCGCACGCTGGCCGAGGGGTACGGCGTCACCCGCACCACCCTCAAGCACGCCTTCGGGCGGCTGGTCCAGGCCGGACTGCTGGAGACGCGGCACGGCGTCGGTACCAGGGTCCGGGACTACGAACGCCTCGGCGGCGCCGACCTGCTGCCCATGCTCGTCCGGCACGACGCGCGCTGGCTCTCCGAGATCTTCGAGGTGCGGCGCGGGGTGGGCGCCCTGATCGCCGGCGCGGCGGCGACCCGGGCGAGCGGCGCCGCACGGACCCGGCTGCGGGACCGGGTGGAGGCCGTGCGCACGGCCGGGGATCCGGACGCGGTGCAACTGGCGGACGCCGAGGTGCACCGGGCGCTGGCCCGCGCCACCGGCAACCGCGTCTACGTGCTCCTCACCAACACCCTGTTCAACGCCTACCTGCCGATGCGCCGTCACCTCGCCGGCCCCTTCCAGGACGCGGAGGAGGCGTACGGACGGCTGGCGCCGGTGGTCGCCGCGGTGGAGGAGGGGGACGGTGCAGCCGCCCGCGCGGCGGCGGAGGCGTATCTGACGGCGACCGAGGAGATCATGCGCGAGGGGCTGAAGTCCCGGTGAGCGCGGGACGGGGGACGGTCTTCGCCGAGACCATGACGGGGACCGTACGGCTGCGCGGCGAGGACCGGGAGCGGCCGGTACGGCTGGAGCTGACGGCGCGCAGCGACGACCTCTTGCTGCCGCACCGTACGACCGTGGCCCGCGCCACCGGTCGGCTGCGCATCGCGGGCCGCGCCGACGCCGCCGCCACCGGCACGCTGGAGGTCTCGCCGCTGGCCCGGCGGCGCATCCACTACCGGCTGGAGTTCGCACTCGACGGCGAGCGCTGCCTCCTGGAGGGCTGGAAGTCCGTCACCCCGCGGCGGCCGCTGGCCTCGATGACCACGCTGCCCTTCACCCTCACCGCCGGGGACGTCCCGGAACCGGCCGGCACGGGCACGCTGCGCTTCCGCACGGCGTCCTCGCTCGTGCCGTTCCTGGCGAGCTTCCGCTTCCCCCGCCGGGACGACCCCCGGGCGCAGTGGGCACCGCGCTGGGACGGCGCCGCGGGCCGCACCGAGGTCTGGTACACCACGGCCACCGACCCCGCGACGGGCACCGGCCTGTGGCTCCACCACGAACTCGTCGCCCCCGCCGACGGATCCCCCGCCTTCGCCCACGGCTGGGCCGCCGTCTTCCCCCCGGACGGCAAGGGCCCGGTGGAGCACGCCCGCTTCGGCCCGTCGCCCTGGCGTCCCGCGACGGGCGCCGAGGGGTTCACGGCCGACGGCGTCGAGGCCGTCCCCGGCCGGCTACGCGGCACGGCGGGCGACCTCGCCTGGGACCTCACCGAGGACGCCGGCGCCGAGCAGCCGCTGTACACCTTCCCGCGCTGGTCGTGGCGGCATCCGCTGCTGCCCGCCGCGCAGATCGTGCCGTCGCCCCGCGCCCGGTACACGGGCACCGTCCGCCACGGCGGGGGCGAACTCGGCCTGCGGGCCGCGCCCGGGGCCTCGGCC
Organism: Streptomyces sp. PA03-5A; assembly: GCF_033792725.1. Taxonomy (NCBI): domain Bacteria; kingdom Bacillati; phylum Actinomycetota; class Actinomycetes; order Kitasatosporales; family Streptomycetaceae; genus Streptomyces; species Streptomyces sp. PA03-5A. The sequence continues at coordinate 25,277 of NZ_JARAVL010000058.1, forward strand.
CGCATCTACGGCCATGGCAACGCCCGGCGCTGGGCCTGGCTGCACGCCGACCTCGGCGACGGGGACGTGCTGGAGGTCGTCGCCGCCGTCTCCACCCGCCCGGGCCTGGACCGGCTGCCTCCGCTGGTGTTCCTGCGGCTGCGCAGGGACGGCCGCGACTGGCCGCGCGGCGGCCTGCGCCCGGCCCTGGGGCGCGCCGGCCTCGGCCGCTTCACCGCCGAGATCGGCCTGCCGCGCTGGACGGTGACCGGCCGCGCGGGCGGGCGCCGGATCACCGTACGGGTCGACCAGCCGGCCGAGCGCACCCTCGCCCTCGACTACGCCGACCCCGACGGCTCTCCCGCCGTGTGCCGCAACAGCGAGACCGCCGACGCCCACGTCGTGCTGGAGCGCAGGGGCCGCGGCGGCTGGCGCACCGAGGCGGAGTGGACGCTCGCCGGCACCGCCCACGCAGAAGTGGGCGACCGGTGAGCGCCGCCGTCCGCGGCCTGGTGGCGGCGCTGCTCGCCGACGCGGGCGACGGCGACTGGACCACGGGCGTGCCCCACCGGCTGGACGGCCTGCTGGCGGCGATGCCCGCGCGGACCCGGCACGGCTTCCGCGCCGCGGCGGCCGCGGTGGACGTCTACGCGGCGGCACGCACCGGGCGGCGGCTGGACCGGCTGGGCCCGGGGGAACGGGAACGGGTGCTGGCGGGCCTCGCCGCGCGGCCCGCGCTGCTGCCCCTGCTCGACGTGGTGAAGGTGCCGGTGCTGCTGGCGGCCGGCACCGAACGGCTGCTGGCGCAGCCGCCCGGCGCCACGGCGCCCGTGGCGCCGGAGGACCCTGCGCTGGACTGCGTGCCCGCCGGCGAGTGGCCGGACCGCTCCCGCGCGGACGCCGTCGTCGTCGGCTCGGGCGCCGGCGGGGCGATGGCGGCGCGCACCCTGGCACGGGCGGGACTGCGGGTGGTCGTCCTGGAGGAGGGCCGGCGGCACACCACCTCGGAGTTCGGACGGCGGGCCCCGCTCGACCGGTTCGCCGAGCTGTACCGGGACGGCGGCGCGACCCTCGCCCTCGGCAACCCCCCCATGGTCGTGCCGACCGGGCGCGCCGTCGGCGGCACGACGGTCGTCAACTCCGGCACCTGCTACCGCACTCCGGACCGTGTGCTGGCCCGGTGGCGCGAGGAGCACGGGCTCGGGGACCTCGCGGACCCGGTGGCCTTCGGCGCGTACCTGGACGAGGTGGAGCGCACCCTGCGCGTGGCCCGCCAGCCGCAGGACGTGCTGGGCCGCAACGGCGCCCTCGCCCTGCTCGGCGCGGGCGGCCTCGGCTGGCGCGCGGCGCCCCTGCGGCGCAACGCCCCCGGCTGCCGGGGCTCGTGCCAGTGCGTGGTGGGCTGCCCGTCCGGGGCGAAGCAGAGCGTCCAGCTGTCGGTGCTGCCGCAGGCGTGCGCGGCCGGGGCCCGGATCGTGACCGGCGCCAACGTGCGGCGGGTGCTCACCGAGCCCGACCGGCCGGGCGGCCCGCGCGCCTGCGGTGTGGCGGTACGGCGGGCGGACGGCAGCGAACTGGAGATCCTCAGCCCGCTGGTCGTGGTGGCCGCGGGCGCCCTGCGCACTCCCCCGCTGCTGCGCCGCTCCGGCCTCGGCGGCCACCCCCGGACCGGCCGCAACCTGGCCGTGCACCCCGCCACCAGCGTCGCCGGGCGGTTCGCCGAGCCGGTCGCGGACGGCGGCCCGGCGGTGCTGCAGAGCGTCGGCGTGGAGGAGCTGCACGAGGACGGCATCCTCGTCGAGGCGACCGCCCCGCCGCCCGGCATGGGCTCGTTCGTGCTGCCGGGCGTAGGCCGGGAACTGCGCGCGGAGCTGGAGGACTCCGGACGGCTGGCCACGTTCGGCGCGATGATCGCGGACCGGCCCGGCGGACGCGTCCTCGGCCGCGAGGGCGGCCTGCTCCGCTACGACCTCGACCCCCGCGACGGCCGCCGACTGCTGCGCGCCGTCCGCGCGATGGGCGACCTGCTCTTCGCCGCCGGGGCCGAGGAGGTCCTCACCGGCGTCCCCGCCGCGCCGCGGGCCCGTACGCCACGGGAGTTCGCGTCGGCCCTGGAGGGGGTGACGGCACGGCAGCTGCACCTGTCGGCCTTCCACCCCACGGGCACCGTCGCCCTCGGCGCGGACCCGGAGGTGGCGCCGGCCGACCCCGCGGGCCGGCTGCGAGGTGTGCACGGGGTGCTGATCGCCGACGCCTCGGCGCTGCCCAGCTGCCCCGAGGTGAACCCGCAGCTCAGCATCATGGCGCTGGCCCTGGCCGTCAGCGAGGGCGCGGTGCGGGCGGCCGGCTGAGCGGTCAGCGGGGGCGCAGCACCGCGCAGGTCGTCGTGCCGTGCGCGTAGAGCTTCCCGTCGGCCGCGCCGGTCACCCGGGCCTCGGCGGTGGCCGTCGTCCGGCCGACGTGGAGCGCCACGCCCTCGCAGCGCAGCGTGGACGTCCCGGGGAGCACCGGCCGGATCATGTGCACCCCCAACTGCACGGTGGTGTACGCCGATCCGGCCGGGAGGTGGCTCATCACGGCCGATCCGAGCGCCGAGTCCAGCAGGGTGGCGAGGAAGCCGCCGTGCACCGTGCCCATCGGGTTGAGCAGGTGGTCGCCGGGGTCGCCCTCGAAGACCGCGCGCCCGTCGCCGACCTCGACGAAGCGGAAGCCCAGGGTGCTCATGATCGAGGACTCGGGGAAGCGGCCGTCGATCGCGCCCTGCAGGACCTCACGCCCGGTCAGCGCCAGGAGTTCTGGAGTGGGATCGGGGCGCGGCTCCCAGGTGTGGGTGCGCGAACGGGTGGCGGTGGCGGCCTCGTACGTCGTCATGGCACCGACGCTAGGCGTCGGCCCGGCTCGTCGGCAGTGGCGTATCCGGCAGCTTGGATACCGTTCCCGACACGGCCCCCGGCACCCCTGCCGCGCCGTGGCGCAGGTCGAAGGCGGGCGACTCGGACCTGATGCGCGGGAGCGTGAGGAAGTTGTGCCGCGGCGGCGGGCAGCTCGTCGCCCACTCCAGCGAACGGCCCCAGCCCCACGGGTCGTCCGTCCCGACCGGCTCGCCGTACTTGGCGGTCTTCCACACGTTGTAGAGGAACGGCAGGATCGACAGGCCCAGCAGGAAGGAGCTGATCGTCGAGATGGTGTTCAGCGTGGTGAAGCCGTCGGCGGCCAGGTAGTCCGGGATGCGCCGCAGCATGCCCTGCGTGCCCAGCCAGTGCTGGACGAGGAAGGTGCCGTGGAAACCGGCGAAGAGCGTCCAGAAGGTGATCTTCCCCAGGCGTTCGTCGAGCATCTTGCCGGTGAACTTCGGCCACCAGAAGTGGAGTCCGGAGAACATGGCGAAGACGACGGTGCCGAAGACGACGTAGTGGAAGTGCGCCACCACGAAGTAGGAGTCGGAGACCTGGAAGTCCAGGGGCGCCGACGCCAGGAGCACCCCGGTGAGCCCGCCGAAGACGAAGGTGACGAGGAAGCCGGTCGCCCAGAGCATCGGCGTCTCGAAGCTGAGCGAGCCCTTCCACATCGTGCCGATCCAGTTGAAGACCTTCACCCCGGTCGGTACCGCGATGAGCAGCGTCATGAAGGAGAAGAAGGGCAGCAGCACGCCGCCCGTGACGTACATGTGGTGCGCCCAGACCGTCGCCGACAGTCCGGCGATCGAGATCGTCGCCGCGATCAGGCCGGTGTAGCCGAACATCGGCTTGCGCGAGAAGACCGGTATGACCTCGCTCACGATCCCGAAGAAGGGCAGCGCGATGATGTAGACCTCGGGGTGCCCGAAGAACCAGAACAGGTGCTGCCACAGCAGCGCCCCGCCGTTCGCCGGGTCGAATATGTGCGCCCCGAACTTGCGGTCCAGCTCCAGCGCGAGCAGCGCCGCGGCCAGCACCGGGAAGGCCATCAGCACCAGCACACCGGTGAGCAGCACGTTCCAGGTGAAGATCGGCATCCGGAACATCGTCATGCCCGGGGCACGCATGCAGATGATCGTAGTGATCAGGTTGACCGCGCCGAGGATGGTCCCGAAGCCGGACAGCGCCAGCCCCATGATCCACAGGTCGCCGCCCACGCCCGGCGAGTGCGCCGCGCCCGACAGCGGTGAGTAGGCGAACCAGCCGAAGTCGGCCGCGCCCTGCGGGGTGAGGAAACCGCCCACCGCGATCAGCGAGCCGAAGAGGTAGAGCCAGTACGCGAGCATGTTGAGCCGGGGGAACGCGACGTCGGGGGCACCGATCTGCAGCGGCATGATCCAGTTCGCGAAACCGGCGAACAGCGGGGTCGCGAACATCAGCAGCATCACCGTGCCGTGCATCGTGAAGAGCTGGTTGAACTGCTCGTTCGACATGACCTGCAGCCCGGGGCGGGCGAGCTCGGCGCGCATCAGCAGGGCCATCACCCCGCCACCGCAGAAGAAGGCGAACGCCGTACCGAGGTAGAGCGTGCCGATGGCCTTGTGGTCGGTCGTGGTCAGCCATGCCACGGCGGACGCCGTGCGTCGCGGGAACGTGAGCCTCATGCCCGGTAGGTGTCCGGGCCCGCCCGCGGCGTCACGCGGGGAACGTCACAGCGGCGGGGTGTGATGATCGGTCCCGTGGCGGACACCAAGCGGTCATGAGCACGGACGAGACGCGGTCACAGGCGTTCGCCGCTGCCTACCGCGAGCACTACTGGGCGGTCAGCCGCTACGTCGCCCGGCGGACGGCCGGGCGGGCGGCGTACGACGAGGTGGAGGAAGTGGTGGCGGAGGTCTTCGCCGTCGCCTGGCGGCGGCGCGCCGAGCTCCCCTCGTACGCGCTGCCCTGGCTGTACGGCGTCGCCCGCAACTGCCTGGCCAACAGCGTGCGCGGGCAGGGGCGGCGGCGCAGGCTGCTGGACCGGATCGGGAACCACGAGACGGCGCACGGCACGCACCTCGTGCCGAGCCCCGGCACCGAAGCACCCGGCGCCTGGGTGCACGAGGCACTGGGGCGGCTCGCGGCGGCCGACCAGGAGGTGCTGCGGCTGACCGCCTGGGAGGAGCTGGACGTCGGGGAACTGGCGGTCGCCCTGGGCTGCGGGCGCTCCGCGGCCGCCATGCGCCTGCACCGGGCGCGCCGCAGGCTGCGCGAGCAGATCGACCGCATGGGGATGACCGTGACCCAGGAGGGGCCATGACCGAGCTGGAGCCGGAGCTGGAGCTGCTGCGCCGGGCCGATCCCGTGCCTGCCGGCGATCACCGCTGGCGCGACCGCCCCCTGGACGCGCGGGCCGAACTCGGGCTGCGGCGGCTGCTGGCCTCCGGACCGGCACCTGGAGCAGCAGCCGGAGCGGCACCCGTCCCCACGCCCCGACGGACCGCCCGCCGGGTGGGCGGCCTCGTCACGGGCCTGGCCGCGGTGGCGGCGACCGTGGTGGCCGTCCTGGTCGTCGTGCTCTCCGGGGCCGGCACCACCCCGGCGGTCGCCGCCCCCGTGGCGCTGCGTCCGCTGGCCGGGTCGCGGGAGGTCCCGCTGACCGAGGTGGCCGGCGCGGCCAGGGAGGCGGCGGCGCGGGGCGGCGGCCCGGGCACCCGCCGCGGGAGCCACGTGATGATGTGGAGCATGGGCATGGAGGCGGGCCCGGGCGGCCGCCCGCCCGTCACCCTGCCCGAGGAGCACCTCACCCGCTGGAACGCCGACGGCAGCGGCACCGAACTGGTCGTCGCCACCGACCCGCGGCATCCCGGGGAGCCGGTGATCAGCGACTCCGGCGGCTCCCCGCACACCGTCGCGGACGGCGAGGTGCTGCACCGCGCCGCGTACCCGCCGGGCACCCTCCCCCCGTACGGCCGCTCGGGGACCGAGCCCCCGGACTCCGCGGAGGAGCTGCGGGCGTACCTGTCCCAGGTGTACGGCTGCGCCTGCGCCGGCACCCCGGAACTGGTGGACGCGCTGGCCTCGCTGCTGCGGGACTGGACGCCGGGGCCCGCCGGCACCGCCGCGGTCGACGAGCTCCTCGCCGCCGCCCCCGGCCTGCGGCCTGCCGGTACGGTCACCGACCGGCTGGGCAGGCGGGGCCAGGCCTACGTCCACGACGCGGCCGGGCTGCGCCGCATGGTCGTCCTCGACCCGGCCGACGGGCGCGTCCTGGGGATCGAGGAGACGTACACGCAGGACCAGCCCGAGTACCGGGTGAAGGCCGGCGACGTCATGTCGTACCAGGCCTGGATGGACTGACGCCCGGGGCGCGCAGCGCCGGGACGGGGGGCGGGGCCCGGCGCCCCGCCCCCGCGCGGCGGTCAGCGCGCGGCCAGGACCGCCAGGCGCGCCGCGGAGGTGCCCAGTCCGGTCGGCCCGGTGGGCAGCCGGCCTCCCCCCACCGGGCGGCGCAGCTCCTCCTCGTCGTAGCGGCGGCAGCCGCGGTGCCAGGTCAGGATGCCCGCGAGCCAGTTCCGCAGCTCGCGCACATAACCGTCCAGCACCGCCCGCGCGTCCGTGCCGAGCCCGAAGTCCTCGTACAGGACCGGGAGTTCGTTCGCGGCGACGTGCTGGAACTGCCGCATGCGCCCGGTCATCAGGTCGTGGACGACGGCGAGCGAGGCCTGCTCGTCGCAGTCGAAGAAGTTCTGCACGACCAGCAGGGCGTTGTGGATCTCGCCCTCGTACTCGATCTCCTTCTGGTACGAGAAGACGTCGTTCATCAGGCAGGCGTAGTCGGCGGCGGAGTTCTCCAGCGACCGCATCGGCCCGCTGCGGTACACCTCCTCCGGCACCCGCTCGCCGTGGCCCAGCCGGCACAGGCTCATCGTCAGGTCGGAGCCGAAGGTGTGGCGGCGCATCTCCAGGTAGTCGACCGGGTCGGGGATGCGGTTCTGCGCCTGGTTGGCCAGTTCCCACAGCCAGCTGGCGGTCATGTTCTCGACGGCCGTGCGGAAGCGGCGCCGCGCCTGCGGCTCCATCGGCCCGGCCGTCCGCGCCCACAGGTCGGCCAGGCTCCGCTCCAGGGCGCTGACCGGGGCCGGGGCGGCGGAGCCGTCGACCGGCATGAAGGCCGACAGCCGCTCGTTGGCCGCGCGGGCGCCGGCCAGGTCGCGGGTGCGGCCGTACACGGCGGGGAACCAGTCGTCGGCGTAGGTGCCCCAGGTGAGCCAGCCGGAGGTGAGGTCCAGCCCCTCGGGGGTCGCGTCGGGGTGGATGCCGGCGGCGCAGAGCGGGAAGTCGAAGGCGGTCAGCTTGTGCTCGTCCCACACGTGGGAGTGCGGGACCCCGGGCTGCGGCAGCAGCAGGCCCATCCGGTGCGCCCAGTCGACGACGTGGCGCCGGGCGGCGTCCAGGTGCGGGCTGAGCGTGGCCGGGAAGGGCATGAGGAAGTCGGGCAGCGGCGTCGGCCCGGTGCGCCGCGGCACATGGGTGAAGCCCCGGGCGCGGGCGACCTCGGCGCGGCCGGTGGTCCGCACGGTGCCCGCCGACAGCCCGAGCCCGCCGGGCAGCGCGAACGGCGACCATCCGGCGTCCGCGGCCCCCGCCCCGCCGCCGTTCATGTAGCGGCTGGAGCGCATGTGCCACTCGTGGCCGCCGGACTGCCAGTCCTGCAGGCCCTTCGCGTACGCCAGCACACGCGCGCACTGCTCCGGGTCGAGCGCGTGCTCGGCGAACAGCGGCGGCAACTCGGTGAGCGCGGTGTTCTCGAACTGCTGCAACCGGGAGGTCAGCAGGTCGTTGACCGACTCCGCGGCCTCCTGCGTCGTGCAGCCGAGGAAGGTCTCCAGGACCAGCACGCCGTTGCTGAGCTCGCCCTCCTCCTCGGTCTCGCGCTGGTACGAGAAGAGGTCGTTGCGCAGGTGCACCGCGTCGGAGAAGGCGTCCCGCAGCACGAGCAGCGGCCGCGCCCCGGCGACGGCGGCCGGCACCTCGGCTCCGGCGGCGTACTCCACCAGCCCCGCCGACCAGGGCGCGCCGCCGACCTTGCGGCGCATCTCGATGTACTCCACGGGGTTGGGCACCCGGCCCGCGTTGATGTTGGACAGCTCCCACAGGGACTCGTTGAGCAGGTGCTCGGTGCTCTCGGCGAAGCGCCTGCGCCAGTCCATGGACATCGCCGGCACCGTACGCGCCCACAGGTCGGCGAGGCCCGCCTCCACCGGGTTCCGCGGCTCGGGCATGCCCTGCGCCAGGTCCATCGGCATGAAGGCGGGCAGCCGGTCCAGGTACGCCTTGCCGCCCTCGCGGTCCTGCGTGCGCTTGAACGCCTCCAGGAAGTGGTCGTCGAAGAAGAAGACCCATACGTACCAGTCCGTCACCAGGGACAGGGCCGGTCCGGAGCAGTCCGGGTGCGTGTACGCGCACAGCAGCGCGTAGTCGTGCGAGTCGAGGTCGCCGGTGTCCCAGATGCCCGAGCCTTCGAGCATCCCCATCTCCCGCGCCCAGCCGCGGGAATGCTCCCGGGCCCGCTCCACGTGGGGATTGAGTCGCGCCGGGTGCGGCAGGTAGAAGTCGGGCAGTTCAAATGGCTGCGTCACTCGTTCAGCGCTACCCGGGGCCGGGGGCGCTATCCGGCATGACGGACAACCCATACGAACGGGTGAAAACACTCCGGGAACACCCCCCGGGAACGGCCGGGGGCCGGCCCGTGCGCCGGGCCGGCCCTCGTCGTCCGCGGAGGTCAGGCCCGCTTCGGGTGCTCCCCCCAGCTCCTGCACAACGCCCAGATGACGAAGACGTCGATGGCGATGACGATGATCGCCCACACCGGGGTGTACGGCATCCACGCGAAGTTCACGACGATGTTGAACGCGGCCAGGGCGACACCGGCGACCCGGGCCCAGTCGGGGGCGTTCTGGAGCAGGGCGGCGCCGACCACGATGACGAGCACCCCGAGCACGAGGTGGATCCAGCCCCAGGCCGTCAGGTTGAACTTGAAGACGTAGTCGCCGAGCCGGACCCAGATGTCGTCCTGCGCGATGGCCGAGATGCCCTCGAAGATCATCACGACACCGGAGACGATGAGCAGCACACCGGCGAAGGTGGTACCGCCCGACGCCAGGCCCGAATGCGGGCGCCCGGTGACCGGCTGTGTCTGCTGGCTCATGAGATGGCTCCCGTCCCTCGCCGCCCGGGCTCGCTGCCCGGACACTCCACACGGTCCGCCCGGCCGGTGGGTACGGCCATCCGCGCTGCGCCGTCCGGGTGACCCACGGGCGGCAAACCCCGGCAGGCGAGATCATCGGTGCATGACGACCACACTCCACCTCGCCCAGCAGCCCGAGGCCGACGCCCTGCTCTCCCGCAGTCCGCTGGCGGCCCTGGTCGGCATGCTGCTCGACCAGCAGATCCCCATGGAATGGGCCTTCTCCGGCCCCTGGACCATCGCGCAGCGCATGGGCCGCGACGACCTCGACTGCGGGGAGATCGCGGCCTACGACCCCGAGGCCTTCTCCGAGCTGCTCTCGCAGAAGCCCGCCGTCCACCGCTACCCGGGGTCGATGGCCAAGCGGGTCCAGCAGCTGTGCCAGTACCTCGTGGAGCACTACGACGGTGACGCCGGGGCGGTCTGGCGCGAGGTGTCCGACGGCCGCGAGCTGCTGACCAGGCTCAACGAGCTGCCCGGCTTCGGGAAGCAGAAGGCGCAGATCTTCCTGGCGCTGCTGGGCAAGCAGCTCGGCGTGACGCCGAAGGGCTGGCGCGAGGCGGCGGGCGCGTACGGGGAGCGGGGCTCCCACCGGTCGGTCGCCGACATCACCGGCCCGGAGTCGCTGGACAAGGTGAGGGCCTTCAAGCAGGAGCAGAAGCGGGCCGCCAAGGAGGCGAAGGCCGCGAAGGAGTCCTGACCCTAACGACGGCGGCGCTTGGACGTGCCGAAGAGGGACCGGGTGATCTCCCGCCCGATCTGGGTGCCGATGGAGCGGGCCAGCGACTGGAAGACACCGCTGCCCATCACCTGCTCCACCACACCCGTCCCCTCCTGCGGGCGTTCCCCGCGCCCTCGCCCGGCAGGACCCGGTGCGGACGGCCGCACGGGCGCCGGCGCCTGCCGCCCGGCCAGCCGCTCGTACGCCGACTCCCGGTCCACCGCCTGCGCGTAGCGCCCGTACAGCGCCGAGTTCCCGATCGCCGCGTCCATCGCCGCGGGGTCGGCGGGACCCATCAGCGACCGGGGCGCCCGCAGCCGCACCGCGGCGACCGGGGTGGGGGCGCCGTCCTCGTCGAGGACGGTGACCACGGCCTCGCCCGTGCCGAGCCCGGTGAGCAGTTCCTCCAGGTCGTACGGGGAGGTGGGGAAGGTGCGGACCGTCGCCTTGAGCGCCTTGGCGTCCTCCGGGGTGAAGGCGCGCAGCGCGTGCTGCACCCGGTTGCCGAGCTGGCCGAGCACCTCGGAGGGCACGTCCTTGGGCGTCTGCGTCACCAGGAAGATGCCGACGCCCTTGGAGCGGATCAGCCGCACGGTCTGCGTGATGGCCTCCAGGAACGCCTTGCTGGCCCCGGTGAACAGCAGGTGGGCCTCGTCGAAGAAGAAGACCAGCTTGGGCCGGTCCAGGTCGCCGACCTCCGGCAGGTCCTCGAAGAGGTCGGCCAGCAGCCACATGAGGAAGGTGGAGAACAGCTGCGGCCGGTCCTGCACGGCGGGCAGTTCCAGCACGGAGACGACGCCCCGCCCGTCGCCGTCCGTCCGCAGCAGTTCGGCGGTGTCGAACTCGGGCTCGCCGAAGAAGGCCCCCGCCCCCTGTGCCTCGAAGGCCGTCAGCGACCGCAGGATCACCCCGGCCGTCGCCGGCGAGACCCCGCCGATCCCCTTCAGCTCGGCCTTGCCCTCGTCGCAGGTGAGGAAGGTGACCACGGCCCGCAGGTCCTTCAGGTCCAGCAGTTCCAGGCCCTTGGTGTCGGCGTAGTGGAAGATCAGGCCGAGCGACTGCTCCTGCGTGGTGTTGAGCCCGAGCACCTTGGACAGCAGCACGGGACCGAAGCTCGTCACCGTGGCCCGCAACGGGATGCCCCGGCCCATGCCGCCGAGGGCGTAGAACTCGGCGGGGCAGCCGGCCGGGCTCCATTCCTGACCCACCTCGGCGGCCCGCCGGGCGACGCGGTCACCGGGCACCCCCGGGGAGGAGATGCCGGAGACGTCGCCCTTGACGTCGGCGAGGAAGACCGGCACGCCCTGCGCCGAGAGTTGTTCCGCGACGAGTTGGAGCGTCTTGGTCTTGCCGGTGCCGGTGGCCCCCGCGACGAGCCCGTGCCGGTTGAGCACCGCCAGCGGGACGCGCACGGGCGCCTCCGGCAGCACCCGGTCCTCCCACAGCAGGGCGCCGAGTTCGAGGGCCGGCCCCGTAAAGGCGTACCCCTCGGCGATGGCCCGGGCGGCGCCGGGCGGGCTCGGCGTGGTCATGGGCTGCTCCACTGCTCCCGCTATCACCGTATTTGCCCACCATCGCACTCCTGCGCCGTTGCTGCGCCCGTACGCCCTTGCCCGGTAGGCTTTCCGTGTGATCTTCAAGCGCATCGGAAGCGGGCGGCCGTACCCCGACCACGGCCGGAAAAGCACCCGTGAATGGGCAGACGTCGCCCCACGTCCGGTCCGCCTCGACCAGTTGGTCACCACCAAGGGCAACCTCGACCTGGAGACCCTCCTCGCCGAGGACTCGACCTTCTACGGGGACCTGTTCGCGCACGTCGTGAAATGGCAGGGCGACCTCTACCTGGAGGACGGGCTCCACCGGGCCGTGCGCGCGGCGCTGCAACAGCGCCAGGTGCTGCACGCCCGCGTGCTGGAGATGGACTGACCTCCGGACCGCTCCGCGGGCCCGTCTCCGCCGGGGGACTCCTTCGCCCTTTCGGGTTCAAGTGCCCCTCATTGGCCCCGATTGGTTGATCGTTTAGTAGGCCCGGACGCCCGATCGCACTACGCTGCGCACATGAGCATGCTGACGCCCCCTGGCATGGGCGGAAAGTACCGGGTCACCGGGAACCAGTACCCGCGGATGCGCCGCCCCCGGAGCAGGGTGCGCATCGTGGCGGTCGTCGTGACGACCGTCGCCGTTGTCGGCCTGGCCGGCTGGGGCACGCTCCAACTGGTCGACGTCTTCGGCGGCAAGTCCACGCCCGCGAAGAACGCCGCGGCCAAGGCGGAGAACGCCGCCAAGGAACGCACCTGCAAGGCGGCCGCCGCACCGGGCTCGGCCTCGACGGTGCCCACCGCCTTCCCGGAACCCGGGGAGCTCACGGTCAACGTCTACAACGCCACCGCCAAGGGCGGCCTGGCCAAGGACACCGCCGACGAGTTCGCCGCACGCGGCTTCAAGGTGGGCACCTTCGGCAACGCCGACCCCGAGTACGACCGCAAGGTGCAGGTGGCCGCGCTGCTGATCGGCGGCCACGGGCCCAAGGCCGAGGCCGCGATGAAGCTGGTCGGCGCCCAGGTCAAGGGCACGGTCACGCTGAAGCCCGCGGCCGCCGGCTCCAAGCGCCCCACCGGCACGGTGGACATCATGCTCGGCAAGGGCTTCACCAAGCTCTCCGGCGACAAGGCCGTCGAGAAGGCCCTCGCCGCCCTGGCCCGGCCGAGCGCGGCGCCGAGCGCCGGCACCTGTTAGGCCCACGGTCCCGGTTGCGTTTGCGACGGGACCGGCCGCCGGGGCGTGGGCCCCGGCGGCCGGTTCCGCGTGTCGTGGGATGACCGGTGTCAGGCCGTGCCGTAGAGGCGGTCGCCCGCGTCGCCGAGGCCCGGGACGATGTAGCCGTGCTCGTTGAGGTGGTCGTCGACCGCCGCGGTGACCACGGTGACCGGCTTGCCGGCCAGCGCGCGCTCCATCGCCTCGACGCCCTCGGGGGAGGCGAGCAGCACCACGGCCGTCACGTCGTCGGCGCCCCGCTCGATCAGCAGGTCGATCGCGGCGATCAGCGTGCCGCCGGTGGCCAGCATCGGGTCGAGGACGTACACCTGCCGCCCGGACAGGTCCTCCGGCATGCGGGTGGCGTAGGTCTTGGCCTCCAGGGTCTCCTCGTCGCGGATCATGCCGAGGAAGCCGACCTCCGCGGTCGGCAGGAGCCGCACCAGGCCCTCCAGCATCCCGAGGCCGGCCCGCAGGATCGGCACGACCAGCGGACGCGGGTGGGACAGGCGCACGCCCGTGGTGTCCGCGACGGGTGTGCTGATGTCCACCTGCTCGGTGCGCACGTCACGGGTCGCCTCGTAGGCGAGCAGGGTGACCAGCTCGTCGGCCAGCCGACGGAAGGTCGGCGAGTCGGTGCGCTCGTCGCGCAGGGTGGTGAGTTTGTGCGCCACCAGGGGGTGGTCGACGACGTGGATCCGCATGTCCACGACTCTAACGTTCGGCCTGTCCCCCGGCCCTCCCGGTCCGTGCGGCCGGTCACGCTTCGAACCACCCGGTAGGGGGAATGCGTGCCCTTACGCCCGGGCTGTCCCGGCCGGGCACGTGGATCTCTAGGGGTGGTGCCCCATGGCGGAGCGCGGCAGCGACGGCGCCGGCGCGGACGACACGGGCGACGCCCGTACGCAGCAGGATCGCGACGCCGAACGCAGACGGCGGCGCGCCATGTTCCTGCGCGAGCTGAACGAGGCCAAGGAACTGCGCGACCGCGTCCAGCCACGCCGGGCGCGCGCGGCACGCGCGCGCCAGCAGATGAGGATGCGGACGTTCCGCTGGTAGTCCCCAGGTCGGCACAATGCCCCCACCTGGCGGGCGCCGAGGGGGTACCCGCAGGCCGCCACGCGGTAAAAAAGCCGGAAGGCCTCTCCCGACGCAGCGCGGAAGACCCTTCGCAAAGCCGAGGTTTCTGCCACGATGCCGAGTGTGGGCGGGGACCTGCGCCAGATCATTCGACTCCCGCCCGAAAGTCCGGACGGCCTGAGACCTGTGGGAGAGTCACGGTGTACTTCGCCGCACTGCTCGCGCGCACCGAGGACGGTTGGGAAGCGCGCGAGACCGATCTCGACGATGTGGAAACCCTCGGCGACCTGACCGACTTGGCCCGGGCGGCTTCAGCCGGGGAGGATACGGTCCTGGTCTTCATCGAACAGGAGGACGCCTGGTTCGGCGTCGTCCGCGTCGACGGGGAGGAGGACCCGCGGATCTACGTGTCCGACGCCGCCGCCGCGGCGCGCAGCTCGTACGGGGAGATCCTGCTCACCGACGAACTGCTGGGCCGCGACCCGGAGGACCTGGACGAGATCGTCGACCTCGACGGCACCGAGGAAGGTGACGCCGACGACCTCGACGACGACGTGGTGCCCGGCCCGACGGAGGTCCACGTCCCCGTGGGCCCGCTCGGGGACGCCGAGCTCCTCGCGGACTTCGGCATGAGCGACAAGGAGCTGCTGGCCCTCAGCGGCGACGGCGCGCTGACCGGGGAGGCGCTCGGGGAGATCGCCGACTCGCTGGGCTGCGCCGACGTGCTGGAGGCGGTCCGCTGACCGGGCCCGACCCGCTGCGCGACCCCTGGGTCCCCCCGATGCGGCTCGCCCTGGAGGAGGCCCGCCTCGCCCCGCGCACCGGCGACGTGCCGGTGGGCGCGGTGGTGCTGTCGCCGCAGGGCACGGTCATCGGGCGTGGCCGCAACGAACGCGAGGCGGTCGGCGACCCGACCGCCCACGCGGAGGTGCTCGCCGTCCGCGAGGCCGCGAAGGCGCTCGGGGAGTGGCGGCTGACCGGTTGCACGCTGGTGGTGACCCTGGAGCCGTGCACGATGTGCGCGGGGGCCGTCGTCGCCTCCCGCCTCGAACGCGTCGTCTACGGCGCGCTCGACGAGAAGGCCGGGGCGGCGGGCTCCCTGTGGGACCTCGTCCGCGACCGCCGGCTCAACCACCGTCCGGAGGTGATCCACGGCGTGCTGGCCGAGGAGTGCGGTGAGCTCCTCACCCGCTTCTTCCGGTCAAAGGATTTCGGAGCACACCCGGACGTCCGCTAAGCTCTCTCTCGGTAGCGTGTCCGAGCGGCCTAAGGAGCACGCCTCGAAAGCGTGTGAGGGGGCAACTCCTCCGTGGGTTCAAATCCCACCGCTACCGCTCTGAGCAAGCGAAGGGCGGCAACCGGGAGAACTTTCCCGGTTGCCGCCCTTCGGCTTTGCCCTCACGTGTGCCGGCGGGCGGTGTCGGGACCGATTCCGGGGTACTCGCCGGCGGACGACTGGTGTTTGCCCGCCGCGAAGCCGCCGCCCAGGGTCGGTCCGGTCCATGGTGCTGATGTCCCAGAAGACGTGCTGGCCGGTGAGAGTGGTGGAGCCGGGGTTGGCCACGGTGAGCGTGCCCTGCGCCCAGCCCCCTTGACGGTGACCGCGCCGGGCAGCGAGACCTTGACCGAGCCGCAGACGATGCGGTGGCGGTCGCCTGCCGCACCCCGCGCCCGCACCGAATGAACGTGCGAGCGAGCACACCCTGGCGACGGGTGCCGACCGCGGCCGCCGCGAGCGGTACCCGCCCCTTCCGGACCGGGCGTTCTCGGCGTTTTCCGGCCTTCCGAACCTGCTGTGGCGAGCGTCACGCACGGAGCGGGGCGGGCCCGTGGATCACCCGCAAGGAGGCTTCCGTCACCCGGTCTGATTGGGCCATCCGGTGGATACACTCCAGCCATGGCGCAGGCGAAGAAAATCACCATGTACGTCATCGTGGCTTTCGTGCTCTATACGATCGTGACATCGCCGGCCCGCGCAGCCGATCTCGTGCAGATAGGCTTCCAGGGCATATCGGACGCCGCCAAGGGCGTCGGGGAGTTCATGACCGCGCTGGTCAACTGACCGGCCGGGAGCCGGTGAGGAGCACAGCACCGTGATACGCCACCTGGTCCTTTTCAAGCTCGGCGAAGGCGTGGAGCGCGACGACCCACGGGTCGTGGCCGGCGTCGACGCCTTCGAGCGGCTCGGCGGGCAGATCCCCGAACTGGCCTCCTGGGAACTGGGCTGGAACATCTCGGACCGTCCGATCGCCTACGACTTCGCCATCAACTCCTCGGTGGCCGACGCCGACGCGCTCAAGGCGTACCTGGAGCATCCCGCACACCAGGCCGGGGTCGCGCTGTGGCGCGAGTTCTCCACCTGGGTGGTCGCCGACTACATGTTCGAGTGACCCCCCGCGGCGGCCCCTCGGGCCCCGCTCCTGCCGCACAGCCCTCCGCCCGCCGGGCGGAGGGCTTTTTCATCGAGGGCCGCGCCTCACTTGCACACAGTCCACATGAATTGTGATGCTATGACCGCTTTTGCCGGATGAGTGGACCGATGAGGAGTGGCATGTCCGTGTCGGCCCGACCCGCGTCACCATCGACCTCCGGAGACGGCAGCGGGACCGGTACGACCACCGGCGGCGGCAATCGCGGCGGAAGCACCAACAGCAACGCGGTGGAGGCGCGGGCGCTGACACAGGTGCTGTTCGACCAGCTGTCGGGGCTGGAGCCCGGCACCCCGGAGCACTCCCGGGTCAGGGCCGCCCTCATCGAGGTGAACCTGCCGCTGGTGCGGTACGCGGCCGCACGCTTCCGCAGCCGCAACGAGCCGATGGAGGACGTCGTCCAGGTCGGCACGATCGGGCTGATCAACGCCATCGACCGCTTCGACCCGGAACGCGGGGTGCAGTTCCCGACGTTCGCGATGCCGACCGTGGTAGGCGAGATCAAACGTTACTTCAGGGACAACGTCCGCACCGTCCACGTCCCGCGCCGGCTGCACGAGCTGTGGGTCCAGGTCAGCGGCGCCATCGAGGACCTGACGGTGGCCCACGGGCGCACCCCCACCACCGCGGAGATCGCCGACCGGCTCAAGCTCTCCGAGGACGAGGTGCTGGCCTGCCTGGAAGCCGGGCGGGCGTACCACGCCACGTCCCTGGAGGCGGCCCAGGAGGGCGGTGACGGGGCGCCCGGGCTGCTGGACCGGCTCGGCTACGAGGACCCGGCCCTGACCGGCGTGGAGCACCGGGACCTGGTGCGGCACCTGCTGGTGCAGCTCCCCGAGCGGGAGCGGCGGATCCTGCTGCTGCGCTACTTCGGCAACCTGACGCAATCACAGATCAGCGCCGAACTCGGGGTTTCGCAGATGCACGTCTCCCGGCTGCTCTCGCGCAGCTTCGCCCGGCTGCGATCCGCAAACCAGCTCGAATCGTAACCCTTAAGGACTACCCACCCCCCGGGAAATAAGTCGACATGGCGCTACAGCGCGTTGCCGACATGTGACATTCTGCGGGAACTGCGTTTGTCGCGGTCCGGCCTCCGGTATTCCAGTGGGGGAACGAACCGTCGCCCGCGACACCCGTCCGCGACCTCAAGGGGGTGGCATGTCCGTAGAAGTGGGCAGTCCGAAGGTGCTGAACTCCGACGCGCCGCACGATGCTCCTGACGACAAGGCCATCGACACCGCCGGCACCGCCGTCGCCGACACCGCCGCCGTCGACAGCACGATCGAGGCCATCGACACGAGCGTCGACACCCGCACGCTCTCCCGCTCGCTGTTCCTGCGGCTCGCCGAGCTGCCGGACGACAGCCCGGAGCGGGCGTACGTACGGGACACGCTCATCGAGCTCAACCTGCCGCTCGTGCGGTACGCGGCGGCCCGCTTCCGCAGCCGCAACGAGCCGATGGAGGACATCGTCCAGGTCGGCACGATCGGGCTGATCAAGGCGATCGACCGCTTCGACTGCAACCGCGGGGTGGAGTTCCCCACCTTCGCGATGCCCACGATCGTCGGCGAGGTGAAGCGCTTCTTCCGCGACACCTCGTGGTCGGTGCGGGTGCCGCGCAGGCTGCAGGAGCTGCGGCTGGCGCTGACCAAGACCAGCGACGAGCTCGCCCAGCGGCTGGACCGCTCGCCCACCGTCTCCGAACTCGCGGCGGCGCTCGGCGTCTCCGAGGAGGACGTGGTCGACGGCCTGGCGGTCGGGAACGCGTACACCGCGAGCTCGCTGGACTCGCCGCCCCCGGAGGACGACGGCGGCGAGGGCTCGCTGGCCGACCGGCTGGGCTACGAGGACACCGCGCTGGAGGGCGTGGAGTACCGCGAGTCGCTCAAGCCGCTGCTCGCCCAGCTGCCCGCGCGGGAGCGGCGGATCATCATGCTCCGCTTCTTCGCCAACATGACGCAGTCGCAGATCGGCGAGGAGGTCGGCATCTCCCAGATGCACGTCTCCCGGCTGCTGACCCGGACCCTGGCGCAGCTGCGCGAAGGCCTGACCGCCGAGCAGTAGGGCGGGGCCCGGCGACGGAAGGACCGGGCGGTTCATTCCTGACGGTTCGTCAGTACACTGGCGGGATGGTGCACATACCACCGGGCCGCCGGGGCGCGCTGGCCGCTGCCTCGGCGGCCGTCGTCTGCCTGGGTGCCTTCGCCGCGCTGGGCCCGGACTGCGAGGGCAACGGGCCGGGCTACGTGGCCGTCGGCGCCCCGGGCCCGGCGGGCGGCCCCGCGGTGAACGCCCCGCCCTCCGGCGACGTGGACCTGGTGCCGCTGGACGGCCGTACGGGCTCCCCGGCCGGGCCCGGCCGGACGGCGCCCACCGCGCCGGGCGCACCGGCCGGCAGCGGCGGCGCGGGCTCCTCACCTCCGGCGGACGTACCGGACGGGCCGGACGGGCCCGGCGCCACG